>JAFGGD010000034.1 GCA_016930695.1 Candidatus Eisenbacteria bacterium | reverse complement strand
GGGGCGGGCGGAGGTGGGTCGGCGAGCGAGAAGAGGGAGGATGCAGAGCATCCGGACCGTGCCCCGAAGGGAGACCGGCGGGGGAAGGAAAGGCACCCTCACCCCCACCCTCTCCCGCAAGCGGGAGAGGGAGAAAACGATTTCGATTTGGATTTGGCTTTGGATACCGATGCCGATTGCGAATCGTATCTGTACCGGATACTTTTCACCTTCCCCGCACGTGAAAAGAGAGTCCGATATTTAAAAAGGCGCCCTCCCGTGAGGAGGGCGCCTCTCTTTTTTCCGCCGCGTGAAATCCTACGTCCCTTCGGAGTAGTCCTCTCCGTATTTCAGCTGCTCCTCGGTGAGACGGTCCACCTCCAACGCGAGTGTTTCCAGCTTGAGGGCGGCGATTTCCGCGTCCTGCTCCATCGGAACCGCATAGACACGATTCTCCAGAGTGCCCCGGCGGTCGATCAGGTACTTCATGGCGAGGAACTGGTTGGCGAAGCTCATGTCCATCACCTCGGAGGGGTGCCCCTCCGCGGCGGCGAGGTTGACCAGTCGCCCCTTGGCGAGAAGGTAGATCCGCCGGCCGTCGGCGAGGCGATACTCCTCGTTGTTCGTCCGGATTTCCCGCTTCGACTCGGCGAGTTCCTCCAGTTCGTCGATCTTGATCTCGCAGTCGTAGTGGCCGGTGTTGCACACCACGGCGCCGTCCTGCATGGAGGCGAAGTGACGGCCCACGATCACGTCCTTCATACCCGTCGCGGTGATGAACACGTCTCCCACCTTCGCCGCTTCATCCATCCGCATCACCCGGAAACCCTCGAGGGTCGCCTGGAGGGCGCGGATCGGATTGATCTCGGTGACGATCACCTTGGCGCCCAGCCCCCGGGCGCGTGTGGCGCAGCCGCGGCCGCAACGGCCGTAGCCCGCGACGACGAAATTCTTCCCCGCCAGCAAGACCGACGTGGCGCGCAAGATGCCGTCCAGGGAGGACTGGCCGGTGCCATAAACGTTGTCGAAGTCCCATTTGGTCTCGGCGTCGTTCACCGCCACCACCGGGTAGCCGAGAACTCCGTCGGCGGCCATCGCGCGGAGTCGCTTCACGCCGGTGGTCGTCTCCTCGGTCCCTCCCCACATGTCGGGGAGCATCTCCTTATGCCTGCTGTGAAGCGTGAAGATGAGATCCGCGCCATCGTCGAGCGTCAGGGTCGGTTTCAGTTCGAGGGTCTTTTCGATGGCCCAGTAAAACTCGTCCACGTTCATGCCGTGCCAGGCGAAGATGGGGATCCCCTCGTCGGCGAGGGCCGCCGCCACGTCGTCCTGCGTGGAGAGAGGGTTGCATCCGGACCAAGCCACCTCCGCGCCGGCGGCGACGAGCGTGCGGACCAGCACCGCCGTTTCCTTCGTCACGTGGAGACAGCCGGCGATGCGCGTCCCCTCGAAGGGGCGGGTTTCCGCGAAACGACGCCGCAGCTCCATCAATACCGGCATCCGCGACTCCGCCCAATCGAGCTTCTTACGGCCCGACTCGGCGAGACCGAGATCCTTGACCTTGTATCCGAGACCGGTGTCGGTTGCCATGTGCGTTCCTCCGAAGTCGCGCGCCGGCAGTCGCGACGCGCCGATGATCGGGACGCCGGGTCCCGGCGGTGATCCGCCGCGGCCGGCGCCGGTTTGTTTCTTTCGCGGTTAGGATAGCAGAAAGAGCGCGCTCCGTCTCCCGCGGTCCGCACCGGCTTCCGGGCGGATCAGTGGAAATCGACCTCCGACGAGTCGCCCACGTTCAGACGCTGGAAGGTGCCGCGCACCACCGCGCCCTCTCCGAGGAGGGAGTGGTCGAGGAGGAAGTTCTCCACCACGGCGTGGTCGTTGACGATCGAGTCGCGGACGATCGAATCGGTCACCCGGGCGCCGTCGCCGAGGGTGGCGTAGGGTCCGATCACGCTGCGGGTCACCTCCGCGGTGTGCGCGATGAACACCGGCGGAATCACGATCGACCCGGTCACATCCACCGGTTTCGCGCTTTCATCGAGGAGGAACCGGTTCGTCTCGAGCAGACTCTCCGGCTCTCCGCAGTCGAACCACCCGTTCACGGTCACCGCTCGAACCCTCTCGCCGTGACCGAGCATGCGCTCCAGCGCGTCGGTGATGTGGTATTCGCCCAGCGTCGTTTCCCCCTCTTCGATCACCTCCTGAAGCGAATCGAAGAGGACCGCGGAGCGGTGAAAATAGTAGATCCCCACGATGGCCAAGTTGGAAACGGGCAGGTCCGGCTTCTCGACGAATCGGGTCACGGTGTGATCCTTCACCACCACCACGCCGAAGCGGGAAGGGTCCTCCACGGCGCGGACGCCGATGGCGCTCGTCGGCCCGCCGATGACGGATTCGAAGTCCGCCTTGAAGATCGTGTCCCCCAGAACGACCAATACCGGTTCGTCCGGGTCCATTCTCTCCCGGGCGAGATAGACCGCGTGCCCCACCCCTTTCCTCTCCGTCTGTTCCACGAACTCGAAACGGATCGAGTAGTGCCGCTCCACATACCGCCGTATCCGTTCCTGTAGGTGGCCGACGATCAACACCACGTGGTCCACGCCCACCTCGACCAGCTCGTCGAGAATGTGTCCCAGAATCGGTTTCCCGGCCACGTTGAGAAGCGCCTTCGGAGTCGATTGGGTGTGCGGCTTCAAGCCCCGCCCCTCGCCGGCCACCGGAATGATCGCCTTCATGGCTAACGCTCCCCCCCCTCACCGGCGGATCGGGAAAGCCCCCCGTTGCCGGATAACTTCGCCTTTAAAGCTACGATGCGCTCCACCGGCGTCGGGTCCACCCCGCCGGCGAGCGCCAGATAATAACTGACGAAATCCCCCAAATAGACTGCGCGGAAGATCCTCTCCAATGCGTCCGCTCCGGACATTCGCACCGGAAGAAAACGGGCCGCCCGTCCCCGGATCATTTCAACCGCCGCTTCCATCCCCTCCCTCACCCGCGGGGGATCGCCGTCTCCACGAAAGAGGATCAGGCTGGTCAGCGAAAAGAGCTCTTCCGGGCGGGACCAGCCGACGATCTCGTTGTGGTTCAGCTCCGGAAAGGAGGCGCGATGGGAAAAGGTCTTGGCGTTTTCCGCGAACTGGCCGCACCAGCGGATCGCCGCCGGCTCCGTTTCGCCGGCCGCGTGGTAGATCACCGGGAAGGTTCCGAGAAGCGACTCGGCCAAACGGGCGGGCTCGCAGCGCTCCGCCCCTTCGTCGCCGGCATAGCCCGGACGGAGCTTCTCCAACGCGCGGCGGGCTCCATCCATCGAACGGGCGCCGCCGGTGAGGATGCCCGCCTTCTCCAGAAGGAGCAGAGGAGCGACGGTCAGCCAGCCGATCGCCGCCCGCGGGGGGAAACCCCCGGGCACGTCGACGCGGAAGAAACCGCGCCGCTCCGCGTATTCGGCGAGCGCGCCGCCGGAGGAAACCACCGCGATCGCGGCTCCCCGGTCCGCCGCCTCCGCCGCCGCGGAGAGTGTCTCCTCGGTGTTTCCCGAGTAGCTGACGGCGACCGCGAGAGTCCCCGGGCCGCACCAACCCGGCGCCGCGTACCCTCGTATCGATTGGATCGGCACCGCCGCGGCGTTTCCGGCCGCGGCCCGAACGATTTCGCCGCCGATGGCGGAGCCGCCCATGCCCAGAATCGCCGCGTTCCGAAAGGGTCCCTCCGGCACGGCGCCGTCCGGAAAGGCGCGGAGCGCGTCGCCGATCTGGTCCGGCAGATCGCGAATCCGCTCGTACATCCCCTCCCGGTCGAGCCGGTCGCGGAGTTTCATCCACCCTCGCATCGGGTCGTCTCCTGGGATCGCAGCTCCAGTTCGTGTACGTAACTTTCGACCGCTTCCCGCGCCTCGGCGGCGGAGGGAAGGTCGATCACGCGATCGGCGAGTTCTTTCGCCTCCTTCGTGTCGAGAAGACAGAAGATTCTCTTCAGGTCCGGGATGAGATAGGGATGAACCGAAAGGATACGAGCCCCGAGCCCGACCAGCAGAACCGCGCCGAGGGGCTCTCCGGCCATCTCGCCGCAGATCGAGACGGGAATCCCCGCCTCGCGCCCCACGTCGATCACGCGGCGGACCATCGCCGAAATGGCGGGATGGAAGGGATCGAAGAGATAAGCCACTTTGATGTTGTCCCGGTCCACCGCAAGGCCGTACTGGATCAGGTCGTTGGTTCCGATGCTGAAGAAATCCGCTTCCTTGGCGAGGTGGGGGGCCAGATGGACCGCCGCGGGGGTTTCGATCATCACGCCGAGTCGATAGGGACCGGTGACGTCGTGTCCCTCGATCCGTAATTCTTCGCCGGTTTCGGCGATGATGCGCTTCGCCTCCCGTACCTCCTCGAGTGTGGAGATCATCGGAAGGAGGATGGAGAGGTTCCCGGTCTTGGAGGCGCGGAGCAACGCGCGGATCTGGGAACGGAAAAGGTCCTTCAGCTCCAAAGAGACCCGGATCCCTCTCCAGCCGAGCATCGGGTTCTGCTCGAGAACGCCGCCGAGCGGATCGAACACCTTGTCCCCCCCCACGTCGAGCGTGCGGAGCACCACCTCCCCCGGCGAGAGACGCCGCAGGATCTTCCGGTAGATGCTGGTCTGCACTTCCTCGCGGGCCATGTCGGCGTCCCGCAGATAGAGGAACTCGGTGCGGAAGAGGCCGATCCCCTTGGCGCGGTGCTCCACCGCCAGGGGAACCTCCTCGGGCACGTCCACGTTCGCGAAAAGATCGATGGTGACGCCGTCCCGCGTCACCGAGGGAAGATCGCGAAGCCGGAGTCGCTCCCGGGAGATCTCCCTGTAGCGGCGCTGCCGGCTCAGCGCCTGTTTCAGACGCTCCGGCCCGGGCCGAACCACCACGATTCCCTCGCTGGCGTCGACGATGACCCTCTCCTTGTTTCTCACTTCCCGCAGGAGACCCTCCACGCCGACCACCGCGGGGATCTGCAGCGAGCGCGCCATAATCGCGGTGTGCGACGTGCGGCCGCCTCCGAGAGTGGCCATCCCTTTCACCTTGCTGCGCGGGAGTTGAACGGTCTGGGAAGGGGTGAGGTCCTCGGCGACCACGATCACGCCCTTCTGGATATGGGCGATGGAGCGGCTCCCGCGGCCGGCGAGATTGTGCAGCACCCGCCGGCGGACGTCCTTCAGATCCTCCACCCGGTCCCGGAGATACTCGTTCTCGATCCGGGAGAGGTTGACGATCGCCTCGGAGAGGATCGCTTGAAAGGCGGCGGAGGCGTTCCGGCGTTCCTCCCGGATCCGGCGGAACGTCCCCTCGAGCATGGTCTCGTCCTGGAGGATCATGAGCTGGGCGTCGAAGATCCGCACCAGCTCCTCGCCGATCACGGAGCGGTAGCGGGTGCGGATCTTGCGGATCTCGTCGCGGGTTCGATCGAGGGCGCGGCGGAAACGTTCTTCCTCGGCGGGGATCTCCTCGGGGGCGATCTCCCGGTCCTCGACGGGGGGCTCTTCCTCCCCCATGATGAAGACCTCCCCCACCGCCACGCCGGAGGAGACGGAAACGCCGCGGAGCAGGACCTCCCCTCGCTCCTCCCGTTTCTCCCTCGAGCCGCTCATCACGCCTCCGGGTCCCCCATCTCCTCG
Source organism: Candidatus Eisenbacteria bacterium (assembly GCA_016930695.1). Classification (NCBI taxonomy): domain Bacteria; phylum Candidatus Eiseniibacteriota; species Candidatus Eiseniibacteriota bacterium. The sequence continues at coordinate 322,403 of JAFGGD010000034.1, read as the reverse complement.
CCGAAACCACCCTCGATGAGGGCGCGGATCGCCGCCATCGCCTCCCCCTCGTCCGGTCCCTCGACGATCACGTGCACCCGGCAGCCGAAGCCCGCCTCCAAGGCGAGCATGCCGAGAATGCTCTTACCGTTCACCTGGCACGACCCGTTCCGGAGGGACACGCCGGAGGCGAAGGCGTTCGCCGTCTGGGCGATCTTCTCCGCCGGGCGGAGGTGGATGCCGAGCTTGTTGCGTATCGCAAGTGTCTCTTCGATCATGCTCGCGTCCCCGGCCGGGCGGCGGCCTTAACCAATCGTCTCCGGCGGCTTCCACTCGCTGCTGTCGCCCCGCATTCTGCCGATGATCTTCCGGTCCAGCTGCTCCGCCGGCCGGAGCCCGTGCAGCCGGAGCAGATGGTTCATCGCCACCACTTCCACGATCACCGAGATGTTCTTTCCCGGAAGGATCGGGACGGTGACCACGGGGATCTTGAGCCCCAAAATAGTGGTCATCCTCTCCTCGAGGCCGAGCCGGTCGTACTCCACGTCGGCGCCCCACTTTCGCAGGCGCACCTCGACGCTGATCCTCTTGTCCCGGGTGATGGCGCGCACCCCGAACATGCGGCGCACGTCGATGATTCCCACGCCGCGGATCTCCATATGGTTCCGGAGGGGTTCGCTCGCCTCGCCCCGAAGCTCCTTCCGCCGCCGCACGGCGATCACCAGGTCGTCCGCCACCAGGCGGTGTCCCCGCTCGACCAGATCGAGCGCGCACTCGCTCTTGCCGATCCCGCTGGGTCCGGTGATCAGCAGGCCGACGCCGTAGACGTCCATCAGGCTCCCGTGGATGTGCGTCCGGGGGGCGAAGGCCTCGTCCAGGTACTGCGTGAGCTGATGGATGAAAGGGGTGGTGGAGAGCGGCGTCCGGAGTACGGGCACGCCCCCCTTGTTTCCCCGCTTGGTCAGGTACTCGGGGAACCGGAGCCCCTTCGCCACGATCACGCAGGGGATGTTGTGTTGGAAAAGCCGGTCGATCGCCTCCAGCCGTTCCCTCTCCTCCAGGCTCTCCAGGTAGAGCATCTCCGTTTCGCCTAGGATCTGGATCCTCTCGGCGAGGAAATTCTTGATGAACCCGGCCAAAACGAAGGCGGGCCGGTGGATGTCGCTCACCGTGATCGGACGGGCCGATTCGACGCTCTCGGTGAGCACTTCGAACTGAAACTCGTCCTTCGTTCTTTCGAACAACTCGGCTACGGAGATGCCTCGCACCGGTTCCCTTTCCCGGCAACGCCGGTCGCACCGGCCGATCGCCGGCGCGGCATCACGGCGCCGCCCATCCCTTCCGGATCCCTCAGACTTCCACGACGCCGAAATTGCCGTCGTTCCGGCGGAGCACCACCGTGACCCGTTCCGTCGTCGGATCGGTGATGAGCATGTAATCTTCTCCGCTCTCCTTGAGGAGCCGTATCGCCTCCTCCACAGACAGGGCGTCCGGGGTCACCTCGCCGGACTGAAGCACCTCCAGCGCCTCTCCGTCCTCCGACTCACCGGGACGAACCACGTCCACCCTGGCGAAGGGATCGCGCTCCATCCCCTTCCGGCTTCGGACCTTGTCCTTCTGCCGCCTGAGTTGCACCTCGAGCTTCTGGATGACCATGTCCACCGAGGTATACATGTCGTCCGACTCGGTCTTTCCGTTCAAGGTGAACCCTCTCCCGTTCAAAGAGATCTCGGCGATGTGGCGATACTTCTCCACCGACAGCACGACGTGGGATTCGAGGATCTGCACCCCGTATTTGCTCAGCTTCTCCAAACGCTCCTCGGTGTGCTCCCGCAGGCCCTCTGTCAGATCGAAATGGCGTGCCGTGATCAGGATCCGCATCCGTCCTCTCCTTTCCGGGCGACGATTGGATCAAAACTCCTTGCGATAACGGGCGGAAAGGATGCCCATCTGTTCGCGGTATTTCGCCACGGTCCGGCGCGCGATGATGAGCCCCTCCTTTTTCAAGATATCCACGATCTTCTGGTCGCTCAGCGGTTTCTTCTTCTCTTCCTTCTCGACCATTTCCCGCACCCGATCCTTGACCCGTTTGGCGGATACGTCCTCGCCGGAGTCGGAGCGAATGCCGGAGGAGAAGAAGAACTTCAGTTCGAATACGCCGCGCGGGGTTTGGACGTACTTGCCCGAGGTGACCCGGCTCACGGTGGACTCGTGCATGCCGATCTGCTCCGCCACCTGTTGGAGCGTGAGGGGACGCAGATGCCGGATCCCATGGTCGAAGAAATCCCGCTGGTTCTCCACGATGGCGTTCATCACCTTCACCATCGTCCTTCGCCTTCTCTCGATCGTGTTGATCAATTGGTTGGCGGCGTTCAGCTTGCTGCGAATGTAGTCCCGCGTCTCGTTGTCGGATCGGCCGCCGTCGGAAAGCATGCTCTCGTAGGCGCGGGAGACCCGGAGCCGGGGAACGTTGTGGTCATTCAGATAGACCACGTACTCTTCGTCCACCCGGTCCACCACGAGGTCGGGGGCGATGTAGCGCGGGTCTTCCGCGCTGTAGAGCATGCCGGGCCGCGGGTTCAACCGGCCGATCTCCGCCGCCGCCGCCTGGATCTCCTTGGGCGTCGTCTTGAGCTTCTTCGCCAGATCCATGTAACGGTTCTGCACCAGATCGTCGAAGTGATCGTGCACGATCCGCCAGACCCGCGTGTCCCGCCTGCCGTCCTGGTCGAGCTGGATCAGAAGGCATTCCCGGAGGTCCCGCGCTCCTACGCCGGAGGGATCGAAGGTCTGCAGAAGGCGGAGCGCCTTCTCGACCTCCTCCACGGACGCGCCGACGCTCTCCGCCGCCTCCTCCACCGAGAGGGTCAGGTAACCGCGGTCGTCGAGACTCCCGATCAGGAATTCGCCGATCCGCACGATCTCCTCGTCCTCGGCGACGATCCGGAGCTGGGAGAGCATGTGCTCCGATAGATGAACCGTGGTGGAGGGGACTCGCTCGTAGTGATCGTCGGAGAGGGGTTCCTCGTTCTGCCGGTAATTGCCGTACTCCTGTGGAGAGTGAAAGTACTCGTCCCAGTCGATTTCCTCGCGGCTCTCGTCGCCCGCCTCCGCCTCGCGGTCCTCGTCGGGCTTCTCCTCCTTCTCCTTTTCCTTCTCCTCGGCGGCGAGGCGCTCCTCGGGAGTCTCCTCCAGCTCGTCCACCTCTTCCAGAACCGGATTCATCATCAGTTCCATTTTGAGGATCTGCTGGAGTTCCAGCGACGGCATCTGCAGGAGCTTGAGCGCCTGTTGCAGCTGCGGCGTCATGACGAGCTTCTGCGTCTGCAGCATCCGGAGCTGGAGTCCCGCCTTCATTTCCATTGGGTCCGTCTCCCGCTACAAACGGAACCGCTCGCCCAGATAAATCTCCCGGGCCTCGCGGCTCTCCGCCAAATCGTGGGCGCTCCCCGACAGGAGCACCTGTCCTTCATACATGATGTAGGCGCGATTCGTGATCGACAGCGTTTCACGAACATTGTGGTCCGTGATGAGCACGCCCAAACCTCGATCGCGCAGCCCGGCGATGATCTCCTGGATGTCCTGTACCGCGATCGGATCGATCCCGGCGAAGGGCTCATCCAGCAAGAGGAAGGAGGGCTCGGTGGTCAGCGCCCTGCTGATCTCGGCGCGCCTTCTCTCCCCTCCGGAGAGCGTGTACGCTCTCGACCGGGCGAGATTCCGTATCCCCAGCTCCTCCATCAACTGATCGGCCCGGCGATGCCGTTCCTGTCGGTTTAGAGGGAGCGTTTCCAGTATGGCGTGCAGGTTCTGCTCCACAGTGAGCTTACGGAAAATGGACGACTCCTGGGGGAGGTATCCGATGCCGAGCCGGGCGCGGCGATACATGGGGAGATCACCTATCTCCTTGTTATCCAAGAAGATGTGGCCTCGCTTCGGCCGAATCATCCCGACGATCATATAGAAGGTGGTGGTTTTGCCCGCCCCGTTGGGCCCCAACAGGCCCACCACCTCGCCGCGGCGCACCTCGATGGAAACACCGCGCACCACCTCACGGCCGCGATACGCCTTCACCAGGTTGTCGGTCCGGAGCGTTTCCCAGCGCCGGCCCCTCTCTTCGGATCTGCTACCCATCCTCCTCCTCGACCGTCCGGGCGATCACGTCCCGCCGGATCTCCGTATGCTCCAGCCCGGGATCGGTCTCCATTCCGTAACCCGTGATCCTCTGGTTCCCCCGAAAAATAGTCACGAAAGCGTCCGTGTAGATCCGCTCTTTCTTGTTCTCCCAACGAACCCAGTCCGTCTCCAAACGAACGCCGTCCTTGTTCACGATCACCACCGAACCGCGCGACTCCATGTCGCTCGTCCGCCGGTCGATGGTGCCCCAGTCCGCGGTGAGAGTGGAAGCGTACCGCTCCTCTTCGTCATAAAAGTCGACGATGACGCCGTCCGCTTCTACCCTCTCCGGCTCTTCGTAATATCGGATCGTGTCGCCGCGAAAGGTCCAGGCCATCCGTCCGAGCCGGTACTCGACCCACTTGCGGACCTTGGTTTCCTGCGAGGGCAGAGGCGCCGTCCCGGTCTCACCGACCGTCTCCTCCTCGCCGCCGCCGCAACGGAGCGTCGAAAGGAGCAACGCGAGGACGATCGCGATCAGGCGTTTTCCATTCCCCATCGGTCGTGCATCCACACCCACTGCGCCGGCGCCCGGAGGATGTAAGCCTCCAGTGCGCGGGAGCAGCCTTCGGTCCACTCCGCCAGTTCCGTCCCCACCGGCCGCCTTCGCGGAAAAACGAGGGGGCGGTCCACTTCGATCCGATAACGGTCCCCGTTCACGCGCCAGCACGCCATGGGGAGCACAGTCGCTCCGGAGGCGGCGGCGAGCCGCACAGGCCCGGCGACGGTGAGCGCCGGCCTGCCGAGAAAACGGGTTTCCACTCCGCCGCTTCCGGAGCGGAGGTCCATCAGGAGGCCGATCATCTCCCCCCGATAGAGAACGCGCATCGCCTCCCTCGCCCATCCCGGGTCGGAACGGAACAGGGAGTGAACACCGTGCCGCTCCCGGAGCCGCACCAGCCGCTTGTCCAGGCGCGGGTCGAAGAGGGAACTCGCCAACACGGTAAGAGGAATCCCTCTTCTGCCGAGGCAGGCGGAGAGGAGTTCCCAGTTCCCCAGGTGGGCTGTTACGCCGATCACGCCTCGCCCCAAGCGGAGCGCCTCGTCGACCCGTTCGATTCCCGCGAACTCCACGATCTCTCGGGGATCCTCATCTCCACGCCGGTCGAGCCGCGCCAGATCGACCGCGTTCCGTCCCAGTTCGCGGTAAACCCGACCCGCGATCCGGTCCGCCTCTTCTACATCCCCATAGACCAGTCGGAGGTTCCTTCTTGTTCTCGCGCTCCCTCCCCTCTCCGCCATTTGAAACAACGCTCCGCCCACTGTGAATAGACGGAGCGCCACGGAACGGGGCAAAGCCCGACCCAAACCCATGGCCGTCCGGATCGCCTCGGAAGCGATTCTTGTCCGGATCGCCAACGCATCCTCCTTGCGGTATGCCTCGTGGAAGAATCCCTCTCGGTTCGTTCCTCTCCCCGCACGATCAAGATACAAGGGGTGGGCGACGCGTGTCAAGCAAGGCTTATGCCAAATGGAATTACTCGGTCACGCCGCTCTGCAGACAAGCGTAGTGATGCAAGAACCCGATCGGTCTACCGGATTGATCCGTAACCAGTAAGCACGGTAAAATACTTTTCGGGTCGTCGGTCATTTTCTTGAGGGCTTCCGCGACGAGTGAGTCGGGACCGATGGTCTTCGGGTTTCGGGTCATCATGTCCCGGGCCCGCAGTCCTCCCGTCTCCTCGTGGCGGAGAAGGATCCGTTTCAGATCGCCGTCGGTGATGATGCCGGTCAGGGTTCCCTCGTCGTCCACCACCCCCGTCGCCCCGACCCGTTTCTCCACGATCTCCATGAGCACGGCGCGCATGTCCGCGTTTTCCCGCACCAGGGGGACGCCGTCTCCGTGGAGCATCAGGTCCTCCACGCGAAGGAGGAGCCTTCTTCCAAGCACGCCGCCCGGATGAAATCGGGCGAAGTCATCACATTTTAGACCTCTAAGGTCGAAAAGCGTGACGGCCAGGGCGTCCCCGACGGCCAGGCTCGCCACGACGCTCGCCGTCGGCGCCAGATTCAGGCTGCACGCCTCCGGACCGTCGCCGATCCTCAGGACTTCTGTCGCGAAACGGGCAAGCTCCGAATCCGGATTCGCCGTGATCAGGATGATCGGAACCCCCAACAGGCGGAGCGAAGGGATGAGCCGGAGCAATTCCTCGTTCCCGCCGGAACGGGAGATCGCCACCACCACGTCTTCGGAACGGACCATCCCCAGGTCGCCGTGGATCGCCTCGACGGGATGAAGGTAGTAGGCGGCGGCGCCGGTGGAATTGAATGTGGCGGCGATCTTCCGCGCCACCAATCCGGATTTGCCGAGCCCGGTCACTACGATCTTGCCGAGCCCCGTCCCCTCCGGGTCCTCGGGCCGCACGACGGCACGATGCAGGATCTCCACCGCTCGCGCGAAGGCGCCGTCGATCCTCTCCTCCGCCTCCCGGATCGCCTCCGCCTCACGCCGGCAGACCGCCCGCGCCCTCTCGATACAGAACCGCTCCCGGTCGTCCTTCTCTCTCAAAGCTTCTCCGCCTCCAAACGGGCCCGGTGGATGCCGAGAAGCCCGGCGAGCAACGGCTCGAGCCGGTCCAAGGGGAGCATGCTGGCCGCGTCGCACAGAGCCTCTCGCGGCTCCGGATGGGTCTCGAGGAAAAGGGCGTCGCAGCCCGCCGCCACGCCGGCCCTCGCGAGAAGGGGGATGTGCTCCGGCGTCCCCCCCGCCGGATCGGCGCTCGGTCGCCCGTACACACGGACCGAGTGGGTCACGTCGAAGACGACCGGGTAGCCGTGCCCCCGCAGAATCGAAAGGGATCGCATGTCCACCACCAGCTGCCGGTAGCCGAAGCAGGTCCCCCGCTCGGTCAGAAGGATCGCGTGGTTGCCTGCGGATTCGATCTTGCGCACCGAGTGGATCAGATCCTCCGGCGCGATGAATTGGGCTTTTTTCAGATTGATCGGCTTCCCCGTTCGGGCGGCGGCGAGAAGCAGTTCGGTCTGTTGGGAGAGGTAGGCGGGGATCTGGATCACATCCAGCACATCCGCCGCCGCCGGCACCTGGGCGGGGGTGTGAACGTCCGAGAGAACCGGCACGCCGAACTCCCTCTTGACGCGGTCGAGGATCGCGAGCCCCTCCTCCAGGCCGGGCCCGGGGAAGTGCTCCACCGACGACCGGTTGTCCTTTCGATAGGAAGATTTGAACACGAAAGGCATGCCGAGCCTTTCCGCCACATCCCGAATCCTTTCGGCGGTGCGCAAGGTGATGTCGCTGGATTCGATCACGCAGGGGCCGGCGATCAGGCAGAGGGAGCCCGGCTCGCCGAACACCCGCCCGGCGATGTCGACCCGTCGGGGTTCTTTCACGTTTTACCTCCCTCCGGCGGGGCGGATCGCTCCGCCGCGCGCCGCGCCGCGGCGGCCACGAACCCCGTGAAAAGCGGATGGGGCTCGAGGGGCCGGGAACGGAACTCGGGGTGGAATTGGCTCGCCACGAAGAAAGGATGGTCCGGAATCTCCACGATCTCCACCAAGTCCCGGCCGTCGCAGATCCCGCTGTCCTGGAGACCGTGGGAACGGAGGGCAGGACGGTGGTCGTCGTTCACCTCGTACCGATGGCGGTGACGCTCGAACGTATGATCCGATCCGTAGAGCCGGGCGGCGAGGCTGCCGGGTCTGAGAGCCACCTTGCTCGCGCCGAGCCGCATGGTCGCGCCCATCCGATCCACCGTGCGCTGCTCCGGCAGCAGGTCGATCACGCGGTTCTCTCCTTCCGGATCGAACTCTCCGCTCGTGGCTCCGGCGAGACCGCAGACGTGGCGGGCGAATTCGATGACCGCCACCTGAAGGCCGAGACATATGCCCAGATAGGGAACACCGGCGGTGCGGGCGTATCGGACGGCTTCCACCTTTCCCTCGATCCCGCGCGCGCCGAAACCGCCGGGCACCAGGATGCCGTCCGCCTCCTCCAGGCGCGCCCGCTCCTCCGCGCCGCTCAGTTTTTCCGAATCGACGAGGACACTCTCGACACGCACGCCGCTCGCGATGCCGGCGTGGATGAGCGCTTCGTGGATCGATTTATAGGCGTCCACCAGGTGAACGTACTTGCCGCAAATAGCGATCCGAATCGTGCGGGCCGGCGAGTGGATCTTCGCCACCATCCTCTCCCAGTCTTCGAGTTCGGGCGCGCCCAGAGAGAGGCCGAACTGTTCCACGATCACCCGATCCAGTCCCTCCCGGTGGAGCATGAGCGGCACCTCGTAGATCGAGGATGCGTCCCGAGAAACCATCACGTTCCTCTCCGAGACGTTGCAGAAGAGGGCGATTTTCGCGCGCAGATCGTCCGGCAGGCCGTGGGCGCTTCGACAGACCAGGATATCCGGCTGGATTCCGATCCCGCGCAACTCCTTGACGCTGTGCTGGGTCGGCTTGGTCTTCATCTCCTGGGACATGGGCAGGTAGGGGAGCAAGGTCACGTGCAGAAAGCAGGTCCTCTCCTTTCCGAGCTCGAGCCGGAGCTGCCGGATCGATTCGAGGAAGGGGAGGCTCTCGATGTCGCCCACGGTGCCGCCGATCTCGGTGATCACCACGTGAGCCTCGGCGTCTCGCCCGAGCCCCACGATCCGGCGCTTGATCTCGTCCGTGATGTGGGGGATCACCTGGACCGTCACGCCCAGGTACTCGCCGCGCCTCTCCCGGGAGATGACCCGGTCGTAGATCTGCCCGGTGGTGGCGTTGTTGGCGCGGGTCAGGCTCTCGCCTGTGAACCGCTCGTAATGGCCGAGATCCAGGTCCGTCTCCGCCCCGTCGTCGGTAACGAAAACCTCGCCGTGCTGGAAGGGATTCATCGTGCCCGGATCCACGTTGATGTACGGGTCCAGCTTGAGAAGCGTGACCCGCATCCCGCGGGCCTTCAGAAGCATGCCGAGCGAAGCGGAGACGATCCCCTTTCCCAACGAGGAGACCACCCCTCCGGTGACGAACACGTATCGGACCATCGATCGACGTCTCCCCGTCTATTGCCTTACGATCCCGACCCTCGGGCGCTTCCGGTCCTGTCCGGCGACCGACCCTCCTCGCGGGCGATCCGTTCCCCGGCGGCCCGCAGATCCTCTTCGGTTTCGATCCCGTGAAACGGGTCGGGATGAAAACCGACATAGATCGCCATGCCGTTCTCGAGCGCCCTGAGCTGCTCCAACCCCTCCCCTTCTTCGAGAGGCGACCGGGGGAGGGAGACGAAACGGAAAAGGGCTTCCCTCTGAAAGATGTAAACCCCCACGTGTTTCCAGACCGGCGCGCCGCCGCCGCGCCAACGGTGCGGAATCGGCGACCGCGAGAAGTAAAGGGCCCGGCCCTCCCGGTCCACCGTCACCTTGACGACGTTCGGGTCGGCGAACTCCTCGTCCTTCTCCAGGGGAACCACCAGCGTGTGCATCGGCTTTCCGGGATCCTCCAACATCGGGCGGACCGCCCGGTCGAGCGCCTCCGTCGGCAGGAAAGGCTCGTCCCCCTGGATGTTGGCGATCACCTCGGCGTCCACGCGCGCCGCCGCTTCCGCCACCCGATCGGTCCCGGTGGGATGGTCCGGCGACGTCATCCGCGCATCGTATCCCGCCCCTTCCACGAGAGCGCGGATCTCCTCGTCATCGGTGGCGACCACGACCCGGTCGATCAACCGGGAAGAGGCGGCGCGGTCGCAAACCCGGAGCACCACCTCCCGGCCGCCGATCTTTTGGAGCGGCTTCCGCGGAAGACGCGTGGACCCGATCCGGGCCGGTATGATCGCCACGGCTCTGCGCTCGGTGCTCATGATGTTTTTCCCTTAAAAAGAAAAGGAGGGGACAGAAATCCCCTCCCCGTATTCGGGATCGTTTCCTCGCATCGGCCGACGGACGATCCGGTCATCCCCTCCCCTACTCGTTCGGTTCGGAAACGACGATGTGGACCACCTTCCGGTCCCGGCCCTGACGGACGTATTCAACCACGCCGCTCTCCTTGGCGAAAAGCGTGTAGTCGCCTCCGAGACCGACGTTCCGGCCCGGGTAGATGCGGGTGCCGTGCTGCCGGACGAGGATTTCGCCGGCATGGACCCTCTGGCCGCCGAAACGCTTCACGCCGAGGCGCTGGGAATTACTGTCCCGGCCGTTTCTGGAGCTTCCCACTCCCTTTTTATGCGCCATGATGTACTCCTCTTCCGGATCTCTATTCGGCGGGCTCCTCGGAACCGCCCCGCTCGATCGCCAAGATACGAAGACGGGTGTTATGGCTCCGGGACCCGATCAAGCGGCGATATTTTTTACGCCTCTTGAATTTATACACAAGGACTTTCTCGCCCCGTCCGTGGCCGACCACTTCCGCCTCGGCGCGGACGCTCTCGATCGTCGGGGTTCCCACGTGGCGGGAACCTTCCTCGTCTTCCCAATAAAGGACCCGGGAGAGTGTTACTTTCTCCCCCACGTCCTCGATGCGCTTCGGAACTTCGATCTCGGCGCCCGGCTCGACCCGAAACTGGAAGCCCCCGGTTTCCACAATCGCGTACACGTTCCGACTCCTCTCCGTCCGAGCTTCTCGGGTGTCGATGGGGATCGGTGCGGCGCTCGCAGCCGCGACACAGGCCGCACCCAAATGAACCTGAAATTTATATCACCCGCGTCCCTTCCTGTCAAGCCCTCGATCGTTCCCGCGGGCATTCTCCCTCCCCCCAATCGCACCGCTCCGCCGACGGGCAAACAAACCCTATCTTGTTGTTATTATGCGGTTTACACTGATTCGTTCTTTTGAATTCGGTGGACAGGCTCTTTCTCTCTCTTATTCTTGTTCTCTCTCTTGCTCTCTCTCTTGCATTGACCCGCGGGCCGAGGAAGAATCCGTCGCGAGGTCTCAAGGAAGGACCGGTGAGGTCGTCCTGGACAAGCCCGCTCCCGGAGTCGTAGCCAAAGCTACGATGAGGAAGCGGGTGAAGGAAGGACGTCCTCACCGGCCCTTTTATTGAAACCGCAGTAGGATTCCTCCTCGGCCCGCGGGTCAGAAGGTGACCTGTTCCGACAGGTCCTTCCCCGACTTCACCCCGAACACGCGGATCTCCTCCCGATCCAGCGACGGGTCGTCCGCGATTTCCGCGCGGATCCGGAATCGCTTCTCGATCGCCTCGAGACGACCGGCGTTCTCCTGCAGAAACGCGACCGCGACGTCCGGATGAAGACGGACCCGCACATGCCTCTCCCGGCAATAGGTGGAAACGCGGCGAAGCGTCCTCTCCACCTTCATCGCCAGCGAGGGGAGAGAGAGCCGCTTTCCGGTTCCGCCGCAGTGCGGGCACGGGGCGCTGAAATAGTGCAACAGGCTGGGGCGAACCCTCTGGCGCGTCATCTCCACGAGGCCGAGTTCGCTCACCCGAAAAGCCTTCGTCCGGGAACGGTCCCGCCGGAGGGCGTCCCGGAGCGTCTCGACCACCCTTTCCCGGTTCGATTCCTTTTCCATATCAATAAAATCGATCACGATGATGCCGCCCACGTCGCGGAGACGAAGCTGCCTCGCGATCTCCTTCACCGCTTCCATGTTGGTTCGGAATATCGTCTCTTCCTGGTCCCGTTCGCCGATGTAACGCCCCGTATTCACGTCGATGGTGACCAGCGCCTCGGTCTGCTCCAGGATGATGTAGCCTCCCTGCTTCAGCCAGATTTTGGAAAGAAGCGTTTTCTCCACCTCGTTTTCGATCTCGTAGGCGTCGAAAATCGGCGTCTCTTCCTGGTAGAGGTGCACCCTCTCCTTGAGTTCCGGCGCCGTGGAACCGAGGTATTGCAGAATCTGCCGGTATTCCTTCTTGGAATCGATGATCAGACGATCCACTTCCTCGTTGAACAGGTCGCGAATAAGCCCGGTGGTGAGCCCCAACTCCTTGTGCAAGACCGACGGGCAGGGGAGCTTCTGCTCCGCCTTCCGAACCTTCTTCCACACGTTGGCCAGATAGCGGATGTCCGCGGCGAACTGGCGCTTGTCCTTCCCCGCCCCCACTGTTCGAACGATGACGCCCATCCCCGCCGGCGTGAGCTCCTGCACCAACCCCCTCAGTCGCGCCCGCTCCTCCGCGTCCTCGATCTTTCTGGAAACACCGATTTGGGGAATGCCGGGCATGAGAACCACGTACCGCCCCGCGAGGCTGATCTGCGTGGTGACCCGCGGACCCTTGGTGCCGATCGGTTCCTTGGTCACCTGGACCACGATCTCCTGCCCCTTCTTGAGGAGTCCCTCGATGGAGACGTCCCGGGGAACCTTGCGCGTCCGCGATTCGTGCCGTTCGGCGACGCCGCCCCCCTCCGCCTCCATGCTCTCGGGATCGGGCATGACCATGTCGGAGACGTGAAGGAAAGCGGTCTTCTCGTGGCCGATGTCGATGAAGGCGGCCTGCATGCCGGGCAACACGGCGTTGACCCGCCCTTTGTACACGTCGCCCACCTGTCGCGCCGATTCGGCCCGCTCGGGGAGAAACTCCACCAACTCGTGGTCCTCCAGAATCGCCACGCGCGTTTCGTTCGGATTGACGTTCACGATGATCTCGGTATAGATCCCGTCATCCCGCCGCGCCATCACCCCGCTCCTTCCTCTCGACGTAAAGACCGTGCCGCTCAATGTAATCGCGAACCGCGTCCGGGACCAGATAGCGTATCGATTCGCCGCGACGAACCTTTTCACGGATCGCCGTCGCGGAGAGATCGAGCCGAGGAGTCGCGAGCACGCGCACCCTCCCGCGGCGGTCGCCCGGGGCGCGTTCCGGATCGAAACCGGGGCGCGGCGCCACGACCACCTCCGCTTCCTCGAGAATCGCATCCGGCTCCCGCCAGGAACCCAGATCGGCCAAGCTGTCCGCGCCGATCAGATAGAGCGGGCGCCCCCCGTTTTCTTCCCGGGCGATCTGCCGGATCGTGTCGACGGCGTAGGATCGCCCCTCCCGGTCGATCTCGACCCGCGAGACGGCGAATCGATCGTTTCCGAGAACCGCCAACTCCACCATGCGGAGCCTCTGCTTCGCGGCGGAGAGACGCGCCCCCCCCTTGTGCGGCGGCGTTCCGGCGGGAACGAAGAGAACTCTCTCCGCGCCCAGTTCATCCGCCGCTCCCTCCGCCAGGGCGAGGTGGGCGATATGGATCGGGTCGAAAGTCCCCCCGAAGATGACCGTCCGTCCCGTCACGAATCCTCCTCCGCTTCCTCCTCCAGGCGACGCCCGATCTCCTTCAGCCGCTTTTCCCCCTTCTCCGCCCAATCCGAACCGGGATACTCCTCCGCCAGCTTTCGGTACGCCTCCGAGGCGGCGGCGTAATCCTTCTGCCCCTCGTGGCTCCGGGCGATCTCGTAGATCGCCTCGGGGACCAGCGGGGTGTCCGGGTACTCATCCAGAACGATCTGAAAATAGAAACGCGCCGCGGTGAAGCGCCGGAGCTTACGGTAGGTGACGCCGTTTTGGATCGTCTTGCGCGCGAACTGCGTGCGCGCCTCGAGACGCTTTTCCCGGGCCTGTTCCGCGAGATCACTGTCCGGGAAACGGGCCAGGAAGGAGTTGAATTGCTCCAACGCTTTCTCGTTCCACTCCTGGTCCAGCTGCGGCTTCTTTCGTTGCTCGGCGTAGCAGAGTCCGATTTCGTAGGCGGCGTCGTCCACGAACTCGGAGCGGGGGTGGCGCCTCTGAAAATCCTGATACTCCAGGACCGCCGCCGGATAATCCCCCTGCGAGCGATAGGAGCGGGCGATGCCGAGCCGCGCCCTCTCCTCCCACTCCGTTCCCGGGTAGGCGCCCACGATGATCCGATAGGTCTCGAGGGCTTCCCGCTCCTTGCCTCGACGCAAATAGTCGTCCGCCTTTTCGATCCGCGCCGTCGGATCGGTGACCGGCGGGATGGACCCGCCGCCGCACCCGGCGCCGATCGAAAGGAGAACGAAGAGGAACAGCTTCGCTCTTCGCATGCTTTCTCCGTTTTGCTCGGGGATTCCCGTCAGTTACCGGCTTGATTGGCGTAGAAAAGGACGATCAGCCCGCCGATGACCCCGGCGACGGCCAGCGGCTCGATGATCCGGCCGCCTCCGCTCTCGGGCATCTCGGGTCTGGCGAAGGGGAACTGGTCGGTTTCGAGAAAACGGATTGCCCCGAAGGGGACTCGATCGGTGACGAGGTGCTCCGACGATTCGGCCCAGAGCAAAGTGGACCCGTCCATCAACCGGAAGTCGATTCGGGTGCGGGCGAGCCGGTCCACCCTCTTCGGACCGAACCACAAGCGCCGGGAGACCTGCGGATAGCGAAGCTCCATCTCCGAAACCCGGTAGTGGAGCACCGCGCCGGATCCGGGCTCCGCTTCGTCCACGATCTCTTCACTCCCGGCGACGGTCTCCTCCTCCGGCTCCTCGGCATCTTCCTCGTTCCCATCGAGCAGCACGCCCTCGACGGTCGCTTCGCTGCAGTCATCGCCCGCTTCCGGAAAATCGAACCGCATCCGGAGCGCCGCGTTGATCGGCTCGCCGTCCTTCTCGGCGGGCGTGAAACGGTACGCTTCCACGCCCTCGACCACGACGCTTTCAAACGCCTGGTCGGTGCTCTCCTCCACGACCACGTTGGCCACCGCTCCCACTTCGTTCAACAGAAGCATGACGGTGACCGTTCCTTCCAATCCTTTCCGGCACGCCTTGCCCGGGTAAGGAATCCCCCCGCCCACTGTCTGGACGGGCGCCTTGTCGTACTGGCCCACAACGGGACCCGTAGCGGCGCGTTTACCCGGGCTATGCCTGCGAAACGTCGCCCTCGGCGACGAGTCGAGTTCCAATCCGAAACCCAGCTTCCCGAGAGCCCCGGCGACCTCGTTCTCCACGAACCAGTCGATTTCCGATGGGGACTCGGAGTGGAGGCGGATCGGTTCCGTCCCGTCCAAGGGGAGGTTTCGGAACGCTTCCAGAACGGAACCCCGAACGGCCAGCTGCATGAACTCGACGTTGCTCAGTATCGAGCCGTCCGGAGGGCCGCCGGCGACGGCGACTCCCCGGAGGAGCGGCAGGACGAGAGCGAAAACGGCGAGTGTTCCGGCAATTCGTTTCATGAGCTTCTCGGGCCTCCTGACGGGGTTCCGGTTCAACCGATTTGAACCTAACAATATGCAGCGTCCGGAGTTTCCGTCAATAGAAAAGGCGTAAACCCCGGGCGCGATCGGGCCGATGATCGGTACAGAGACACGCTCGCAGCCCATTCATCGTTAAGGAGATCAGGGGATGACGCCGACCAGCGACATCGTGCAGCAGATGTTCATCAACCTCGCCAAGCTCCGCCTGGAGCCGGAGATCATCGAGAGGATCACCCCCGTCGTGGACGGGCTGATGCAGAGGCTGAAGGGGAACCTGGACCTCTCCACCGAAGAGGGGTGGAACCGCCTCCGGATCGCCCTCTGCGGAATGTTGGCCCACGGCTGGGCTCTCGGCATGTCCCCCTTCAACAGCCCGGCCGAAAACGTGGACGGAGACCCGATCGAGGTCCGCGTCTCCCGGGACATCCTCGCGCCGATCGAGGTGCTCCAGTCGATCCGCTACGCCAAGAAGGATTCCCACGGAAGGATCCAGAAGGTGCTCTTCGAGCCGAGCGCGGAGGTGCGCGTCAAGGAACAGATCGACAGCATCCTCCGCGAAGTGGAACAAAAGCACTGGAAGGAATAAGGGCGGACGCACCGAGGCGACGTTACTCGCTCCAGTCCGGATCGCCGGACAGAATCGAGCCGTGGCCGCCGGGGCTCTCGAGCGTGTAACGACCCACGTCATCCATCCAGAGGCGGTACAACTCCCGCGTGGTGGGGCAGACGAAGGTGTTTTTGTCCCGCACATAGAAAGAGAGCTTGTCCAAACGGTCCGTGTAACGGCCGTTGTCGTGGTAGTACAGCTCCTCGGCCTGGGCGATCCACTTCATCTGTTGCCGCGCCTGTTTCTGCTCCTTGAAGACCCGATTCCGATGCACGATCGAGATCTGAATCAAGAAGATCAACAAGAGAATGGCGAGAACCACCGCCAAGTCGAGCAACATGAATCCGGCGCGTCGCAGTCGAATCTTCATCGTTGTACAATCTCCCTCACGAGTCACCATACTATAGGCGGCCCCGCCGCGGTCCGTCAACCGGAATTCCCCGGTTTCCGATCGATCTCCTCGTAGTCCGCGTCCTCGATCTCCGGCTCCTTCCGATCGTACTGGTCGCGGAATTGCGGAGGCGCCGGAGGCCTGGACCGGCGGAAATACCGGTAAATCCCCAGTAAAAGCCGAAGGACGATCGCCAGCAGAAACAAGCGTAGGATCAAAAGCGGCATCGCGGCACCATCGTTCGTCGTTCCTCGTTTCCGGCGCCGGCCGCTTCGCCGACGGCCGCGCCCGCCTCCTTCCGGTCCAGTATAACGCCCCTTCCCGTTCGGTTAAACCGGCACGGGCCCTCCCGCGTCACGCGTCCAGACCGGGGATCCGCCCCGCGCCCCGGTAGCTCTCCCGGAGATCCTTGCGGTAGGAGGGCGAGTCGGGGCGCAGAGATTGCACGCGCACCCAGCCGGAGGCGTGGATGAGCTGGGCTCCCCCGAGGCTGACGGCGACGTGGGTGACCCGGTCGCCGCCGAAGAAGAGCAGGTCCCCTTCCCGGCGCCGGGCTCCTTCCCGCAGAGGGGCCGCCACCCGGCACTGCAGGTCCGCGTCCCGAGGGAGTCGGATCCCCCAGGCGCCGAACACCCTCTGGACGAGCCCCGAGCAGTCGATCCCGAATGTGGATGTCCCTCCCCACAGATAGGGAACTCCGAGGAAAATCCGCGCGGTTTCCACGATCCGGCGCGGCGCCGGCTTCCCCTTCGATCCGTCCGTGGGGGCGCACTCCTCGTTCCGCACCCAGCCGACCGCCCCGTCCGGCAGCTCCACCCCGGTCCATCCACCCCGGCGCGCGCGGGAGAGGAGGATCGACCCGAACACCGCCTCGCGGACGGGAAGGGACGTTTCGGAGGGGACGGCGTGAATGAGGGCGCGCCTGGTTTCGATCCGGATCAGGGGGGAAGGCTCCCGATCGGTTCTCCGATCCTGCCTCGCCTCGGCAAGAGTGCCCCGGTGGGCGAAACCGACGTAGCCGTCTTCGACACGAACGGGGAGCCAATCCGCGCCGTCGTCGTCCAGGAGGGTCAGTCGCTCGCCGAGGATCGCCTGGGTGACGAGGGGGGAGTGAAAATCGGGGCGATCGTGAAGGCCGGCCACGGGGGCGGAAACGACCCAAGCCGCGGTCCCCTCTCGGGGGAGAAGCCGGATCCCGTCCCGGGCGGGGACCGCCGAGGCTCCGAGCGCCTCCCGGAGAAGGTCGAGCGCTTTCGAGGAGGTGGTACGCCCCTCCAGGGCGATTCCGTCGCCCCGTGCCGCCGCCCGGACCTCCCAGAGATCGAAACGGAGGTCCAGGGAGCCCCGGGCCCGTCCGATCTCCCTTTCCGCCAGCTCCAGAGCCCTCGGGTGGTCCAAACGCCCCTCCTCCTCCCGAGGAGGGCGGTCCCCCTCCCCCGCCGGGGAATGCCGTCGCCGCGTCCCGGTCAGGAGACGCCTTCCCGGACTCGGTCCTCCTCGATCCGGCCGTCCCTGAGGCGGATGATCCGGTCCGCTTTCGCCGCGATCTCCTCTTCGTGCGTCACCAGAATCACCGTGTTGCCGGCGGCCCGTATCGACTCGAACACACTCATGATTTCATCGCCGGTAGCGGTGTCCAGGTTCCCCGTCGGCTCGTCGGCGAGGATGATGGACGGGTTGTTGACCAGCGCCCGGGCGATGGCGACCCTCTGGCGCTGTCCGCCCGAAAGCTCGCTCGGCCTGTGGTGCGCCCGGTCCGTCAGGCCCACCGCGTCGATCGCTTCCGACACCCGCCGGCGCCGCTCCTCCTTGGAGATGCCGGCGTAGATCAGCGGCAGCTCCACGTTCTGGAATCCCGTCGCCCGCGGCAGCAGATTGAAGGTCTGGAAGACGAAACCGATCCGGCGGTTACGGATCGCCGCCAGCTCATCGTCCGAAAGGATGGAAACGAGCGTGCCGTCCAGATGGTACTCCCCCGACGTGGGCGTATCGAGACAGCCGAGGAGGTTCATCAGGGTCGATTTCCCCGATCCCGAGGGGCCCATGATGGCGATGTAATCGTTCCTCAGGATGTGGAACGAAACGCCCCGGAGCGCGGGCACCGTAAGCGAACCGAGCCGGTAGGTTTTCACGAGGTCCCGCGCCTCGATGAGCGTGTCTCCCTTCGACGCCAATCTATTCCCCCTCGCCGATCGCCCTCATCAGCTCCGCGCGTGCGGAGAGGTAGTTGTAGCGGGCCTCGACCCGCCCCGCCTTCGCCTCGGCGAGCGACGCCTTCGCCTGGATCAGGTCGAGGATCGCCACCAGCCCGTGTTTGTACTTCCCCTCCGAGACCCGGAGGTCCTCGTCGGCGGCGGCCACGTTCCGCTCCGCCACTTCCATCTTCTTGGCGCTCTCCTCGATCACGAGGATCGCGTTCTGGATCTCCAACGCCACATTCTGCCGGGTCGCCTCCAAGCCCCAACGGGCCGATTCCACGCCCGCCTTCCTCTGTCCGATCCGGGAATAGGTCCCCACGTCGAAGAGGGGGACGGAGAGGGAGATGCTGGCGGTCCAGTTGTTTCTCTCCTCATCGAACAGATCGGCGCTCAGTTCGTCGTTGTTCCAGCCGTATCGGAAGCTGCCGTTCAGAGAGGGGAGGTGGCTCCCCCAAGCGGCGCCGACGCCGTCCTTGGACGCCTGGAGATTCTCCTCCATCTCGCGGAGATCGGGTCGATTCTCCATCGCGCGCTTTAGGCTGGTCCCGAAGTCGGGGATTTCCGGGTTCACCTCGTCGACCCGCTCCACGTGGATCGGCAACGTCACGTCCAGTCCCATGTAGCCGAGCAACGCGGCGCGGGCGACGGCGAGGTTCTTCTCCGCCGTGATGACGTCCAGCCGGTTCGATTCCACCTGGGCGCTCGCCTTGAGCACGTCGGCGATCACGCCGGCGCCGACCTCCTTCATCTTCTCCGCCAGTTTCAGCTGCTCCTGGCCGACCTGGAGGTTTTCCAGCGCCACGTCGAGAAGATCCTCCATCTTGAGCAGGTTGTGACATCCCGTCCGCACCTGGTAGACCAGACTCTGGCGGTCCGCCTCGAATCCCGCCCGGTCCGCGTCGCGCATGTTGCGCGCCTGATGGATCCCCTTGATGCCGGACCAGCTGAAAAGCGTCTGACTGAGCTGAATGCTGGATGAGTAAAAGTTGTACTTGTCTTCGTCGATGCCGGGACGATAGAGGGTATAGCTCGCCTGCTTGGTTCTCGATCCGCTCAGGCCGAAAGAGAGGTTCGGGAGAAAGGTGGAATAGGACTCCCACACGGCCCTCTCCGTGGAACGCACCGACTCGCGGCCCGAGCGGAGACCGGGATTCGTCTCCAGCGCGACGCGGACGCACTCTTCGATCCGGATCGGCTTTTCCTCCCGGATCCGGCGGAGAAGATCTTCGGTTCCCGTCGCGGCGGCCCGCGCCGGCGCCGCCATCGGGAGAAGCAGAAGGACGGCTACGAGGAAGACGGAGGTTCTCTTCACGGTCATGCAAAAACTCCTTCCCGTGACGAGGGGGCGTTCGTCGCCCCCCCGGGACATCGGCTGATCCACCTGCCTCGTACTACGACAGGTTAAAAAGAGCGGTTTCCTAAAGTCCAGCACGGAATTCGGCCGCCGCTCCCGAGAGATAGACGAGCGTCCGTCCCGGTTCGATCATTTCCGGGCCCCTCTCAGGCCAGAAAAACACGAACCCCCTGCCAGAGCGCCCAAGGGAGGATCACCACGACCGCGGCCCTTCCGGTCGAGATCCGGAGGAGGGTCCGCGCGCCGACCGTGAAGAGAACCAGATACCAGATGGAAAAGAGGTCCAGCGCCGCGAGGGCGGTGAAGAGCTTCCCCTCCGGCGCGCCCCTCAGAAGCGCCGCGGGGCCGAAGAAGACCATCGGCGTCCCCTTGGCGAGGGTGAGCGGGGTCCAGAGGATCATGCGGGGGATCTCCACCAGCTTGGCCCATGCGGCGGCGCGGAAGAGCGCGGCGAAGGGCTTCGGCTCCGGCGCCCCGCCGGTGAGGGCGAGAAAGAGCCACGCCGCGGCGGAGAAACCGAGGAGAAAGACGATCAGTCCGACGGGGGTCGCGAGAAGAATGGAGATCTTCGCAGCGGGATGGTCGGCCATCTCGGCCATCCGGGCCGCGTCCATCCCCCTCTCCGCCGCCTGCTCGGCGCCCCGCCTCATCCCCTCCTGAATCAGAATATCCAGGGTGAGAAAGGTGGCGAGAAAGAGAACGACGAGAATGAGGATTACCGCCCAGCGGCAGCGGGGATGCTCCCGAACCGACTCGTAGAGGCGGACGGGCGTGAGGAAAAGGGCGATCAGATCCTTCCCGAACGACATGGCCCGGCACTCCTTTCCGCCCCCTTCGAAGAGAAGACTCTCCGCCGGGGCAAAAAAAAGCGCCCCGCCCGACGACCGGGCGGGGCGCCGTCGCGGCTACCGTCCCGCGGGATTGATGTAAAAATCAAAGGGGACGATGATCCGGCTCTTTACCGGAATATCCCTCTGCTTGGCCGGATAGAAGGTGCTCTTATAGAGAGCCTGCATCACCGGTTCGATGAAAATCTCCGACGGCGATTGGACCACCTCCACCTTGATCACCTTGCCCGTCTCGTCGATATACACCTTGGACACCACCGTCCCCTCGATCCCGGCCTGCCGGGCGAGTTCGGGGTAGTCCGGTTTGTAGATCCTCTTCTCCATCGGCGGGTCGCTGTAGGAGAGGAACGCCCCTTCGTCTCCCAAGGAACTGGGATCGACGTAATTCAATCGGGCCGCGGTGGGGCTGTTGATGTCCACGTCGGTATCGAGAATCGTCTCCTCCGGATCCGCCTCCTCCGAGATCTCCACGTCGGCGAACTCGGCGGAAATCGGAATGGAGGGCCGGGCCACCGCCACCGGCGGGAGAGGCACGGTGACCTCCTCCGGCGCCTCGATGACGACGATCTCTTCCTCCGCAAGCTCGTAGGGCTCCGGTTCGTAGTTCGGGGCGATCAGAAAACCGAGCAGATGAATCAACACCGACCCGATCATCGCCACGTCGAAATACTTGTGGAAACCGAGCTTGAACTGGAGATTCGCGCTCATGACTTGTTGTTGTTCGGCCATGGGGTACTCCTATCGTAACCGCTCGTAGTCGGCGGTGAAGGAGACCTTGGTGGCGTTCACCTGTTTCAGCTCCTCCATGATGTCGGACATCAGATCGTAGGGCGCGCGCTTGTCCGCGTTGAACGCCACGATCAGGGCCGGATTCTGCTGGAGCTTGCTCAGGATGATCGTCTGGATCCCCGCGACCGGGACCAGATTATCGTTGATCGAAACCTGGCGTCTCTGGTTGACCCAGATGTGAACCAATTTCTCCCGGGGGATCTGCTGGGCGGCCGCCGCTTTCGGCAACTCGATCGGCAGACCGTCCTCCAGACGGAAAATGGTCGTCACCATGAAGAATACCAGGAGAAGAAAGGCGAGGTCCGCCATCGAAGAGGTCGGCACCTGCGCATCCATCTTCGCTTTCTTTTTAAAACGTCCCGGCATGGATTCCCCGTTCCTACCCCGAGGTTTTCGCGGTCCTCAGGGTGATCTTCCTCGCTTCGGCGATCTTCAGCTCGTCGAGGATGTCCACCATGATCCCGTAGTACGCGCGCGGGTGCGTTTCGATCACGCAAATCAGCTTGTCGTTATCGAACTGCCGCTGGCGCACCACGTCCCGGATCTGCTTGATCGCGATCGGCTGATCGTCCAACGTCACACGGCCGGCGGCATCCGCCTTGATCTCGAGGATGTTCTGCTTGTTGATCCTCACCGCCGACGTGTTGGCGTTCGGGAGCATCAACTGGATCCCCTTCTCCGTGTTGAAGATCGTCGTCACGAGGAAGAAGATCAAGAGCAGGAACGCGATATCCGACATGGACGCGCTCGGGATCTCCGTCGATGTCCTCAGCTTCCGGAATTTCATGCCTTGCCTTCTTCCAGGGAGATCAGCGTATCGATCATCTCCGTGGAAGCCTGCTCCATCTCGATGATGAACCGATCCACCTGGGCGACGAAGAAGTTATAAGCCGCCTGCGCCGGGATGGCGATGGAGAGGCCCGCGGCGGTGGTGATCAGCGCCTCGGAGATACCGCTCGCCACCAGCTTGGCGTTCACCTGCTCTGCGGCGGCGATGGTCTCGAACGCGTTGATCATACCGGACGCGGTGCCGAGGAATCCGAGCAACGGGCCGATGGTGGCGACCGACGAGATCACCACGAGGCCGCGCTCCAGGAAAGACATCTCGATCGTGCCGGCGCTCTGGATCGCCTTCTCGATCTCCTCCGGGCCGCGGTTCGCCTTGGAGAGGCCCGCGTGGAGGATCGCGGCGATCGGACCGCGGGTTCTCTCGCAAACCCGCTTCGCCCCTTCGATCCCCTCGTGGCGCAGCGCCTCGGCGATCTCCGCCGTCAGCTTGCGTACGTTGGTGCGGGACTTGGCGAGCGTGTAGAAGCGCTCCAGAATCACGGCGAGTCCGAGCACGGTCAGGAAGAGCAGGGCCCACATGAACCGGCCGCCCTTGTGGAACAGCTCCACGAAGCCACTCTGGGCCATCTTGTCCAGAATGCCGCCTTCCTCCTCGATGTCCGTGAAACCGGCGCCCGCGGCGACCGTGTCGCCCATCTCACCCAGGCTGTCCGAAAGGCCCATCGAGTCGGTCATGCCGCCGATGGCTTCATCCGCCATCTCCGCCGGGTTCTCGGCGGTCGCATTCGGGGTCGGTGTGTCTTGGGCGATCGCGGAAACGAAGGTGAGCATCCCCGCCAGGAGCACGCATCCCAACACAGCGATCCACTTGTTGTTGCCCACAAGCGTCATCAACGATTTCCTCCGATACCGGTCGATCCGGTTGGACGGTAAGTGAACAGATACGGAAGGCGGTCTCGCGGTCCGGCGGACCGGTTCCGCCTACAGTTGCCAACCGCTAGCAATTTCAAGAGTTACACTCTACGACCGACACCCCCCGTTGTCAACCGTTTTGTCGGTTGCCGCTCCTCGCGGTCCGTGGTTTCGGTCACCCTCTCCTTCCCATGCCGGAGATCCCGTTCCTCTTCTCCGTCCGTGTCCGCGTGGAACGGTTGGTCGCCGCCGGACCGGCCATCCGGGGCGAGAGAGAAGAGGCGGCCCGGGTCGGTCTCGTTCGCGCCCGGGAGGCGTCCCCCCTTTCGGGAAACGGTCCGGACCGGGCCGCCGTCGGATCAGTAGGACAGAACCACGCTCACCTGATGCGCGCTGCCCAGCACGTCCAGGTCCGAAAAGGAATAATTCACGTTCGCCATGGCGTTCGCGCTGGTCGGGAAATGAACGCCGAAACCGAAGGCGTAGCTCTGGGTGTCCCTGTTGAACATGTACCCGCCCCGCAGCGCCAGCTGAATGCGCTCCATGGGCGCGTAGACGTACTCGGCGCCCATGTTGGCCCGCTCGGCGTTGTCGCTGGGGTGGTTGAACTCCGCGGAGGCCAACACATCATGTCTCTCGCTCTTGTACGCGTGCATTCCCACGCCTACCTTGAAGGTCGTGGGCGCCGCGAACTCCTGATCGATGAAGGTCATCTCCTGCCCGAAGTTCTGGATCGTCATACCGATGGTGACGGTGCGCCAGCCGGTGTTGTACAGGGTGCCGAAGTCGAAGTTCATCCCTTCGGCGAACTCGTCCTCCAACCCCTGGTGGATCCACTTGGCCGTGCCGCCGAAGGAAAACTTGTCCGTCAGGAACTGAGCGTAACTCACGCCGATCGCCATATCGCCGGCGTCGAATTGCTCGAGTTCGTCCGATCCGGCCCTGTTGATCCCATCCGGATGGAATTCGGTGGTCCGGATCATCGGGTCCATCTGGAGCACGTTCAGGCTGACGCCCAACACCCCCGGAATACCGCCGTAGGTGAACACATAGCCGGCGAACTCGTGGCCTATGTCGGCGGGCCAGGTGGAGTGGGAGAGGAAGACGTGGCTCTTTCCCTCGAGCATGGCGATCCCGGCGGGATTCCAGTACAGCGCGGAAGCATCGTCGGCGACGGCGACGAAGGCCTCACCCATGGCGACACCCCGCCCACCGACGCCGAGCTTGAGAAACTGGGCGCCCACTGTTCCGACCTTCTCGAAAATCTCGCTTCCTTCAGCCGGAGCATGCAGAAGTAGCAGGCCGAGCAGCAGACCTGCGAGGGCTTTCCGCATCAAGGTTCGCTCCTCCCTTCCTTCCCTTATATGTTGACCAATCGTATGCAACGGAACGCTTCCTTCCCGATCGTCTAGCGGATGATCACGAACCGCCCGACTTTCTCGCCCACATCGGAATCGATGTGGTAGATGTACACCCCGCTCACCACCTCCTGGTTGTTCCGGGAAACCAGATTCCAGTAGGTGAAGTCCTCTTCGGGATTGTCATTGTAATCGTGATAGACGGTCTGTACAAGGTCCCCGGCCATCGTGTAGATGGTGATGGTGGCGCGCTCGGGGAGATTCACGAAGTAGATCTTCCGTCCCGTGGCGTTCAGGTTCGAAGTCTCCTCGTCCCACGCGGCGCGTTCCTTGTACGGGTTCGGAACCACATGCACATCGTTCACGTCGGTGCGCGTTCTCCGTTTCGTAACCTCGCCGCTCCCGTCCACTTCGTAGACGTCCACCGCGTCGTCCAGGGACCGGGTCGGGTTGAAGCGGGGGAAGACCAGGTTTTTGGCCTGGGAGAACTTTCCGTATTCGGCCTCGATCCCCTCCTCCGGGTCTCCCTTGTCGTAGGCCGTGATCGCGTACCAGTAGGCGAAGCCGTTCTTCACGTCCGTGTCCACGAAACGGTACTTGCCGACCCCCTGTCCGCCGGTGTCGTAGTTGGAGAGATCGCTCCGGTCGATATCCATCAGAAGGAACCACTGGTCGTCCTGCGGCTCGGCGGATTCGCGCCGCCAACCTTCGGCCTTCCAGACCTGGTAGCCCTGGAAGTCGAATTTGCCGCTGAGCGGATCCGGCGTCAGTTCGGAGAAATCATCCCATTCCACGGTGACCCGGTGATCGCCGGGGATGAGGCGTTGGTTCGGCGGCGGAGGCGCGGACGCGGCGGTCCATCCCCGGTTGAAGATCCGCTGGGCGGCGATGGCGTTCTCCATCATGTAGAAACCGACCTCGGTCGGATTGTCCCGGTCGCGCCCCCTCGGATCGAGCATCACGAAGGCGGACTGGAAGACGAGCTCGTCGCCGGGCATGATTTCGATGAAGGGCCCGGCGGAGAGGAGCATTCGATAGTCGTCGGCGCGCTCCTCGGCGGGGTCGATGTCCTGGCACCAACGGTTGCCGCACCGGTTGCTCCCGCGGAGATAACGGTAGCGGTCCCTGTCTTGATCCGGGTCCTCGTCGCCGCCGGACCAGCTCTTATAGGCGTGAATCTCCACGCGCTCCGGCGCGGTCACTCCGCTGGAATCGATGGTGTGGCCGAGGAACATCACGCCGAAGAGGCCGTCCGCCTCGTCGCCGTCGTCGCCTCCAGGCGCGTCTCGCATATACGCCACGTCGATGGAGAGATCCTCGTCCGGGCGTCCGGGGACCACGAGCGTCGTGTCCCGGTGGATGAAGTTGGAGAGATCGTCCAGGTAGATATCGTCGGTGATCCGCCCGTTCCCCACATCGGAGTCGACCATGAAACCCACGTAGGCGTCGGTGATCGGGATGTTGCCGATGTTCTCGATCCGAAACTCGATTCCCACGAAGTCGTCCCAGTTCTTTCCCACCCACTGGTAGCTCTCCTGCGTGACCTTGAGGTGAAGCGGCCAGTGGAAGAAGTTGGGATCCGCGTAGAACTGGTTCCGGATCTGGGAGGTGTCGTAATACACGCAGCGGTACATCTGCTGGCTGATGGCGTAGTGGTCTTCGTCGATCCGCGTGTCGTTCCAGGGATCGTTGTTGCGCCCGTCCAGCGGGTCCTCGTCGATGTCGCCGTCGCCGTCGTCGTCCTCGCCGCGGGCGCCGCCGGGCCGGCCCTCCCAGGTCTGATAGATCGTCTCCACCGGATCGAAGGTGTCCGGGCGGTACTCCCAGAAATAGATTCCCGTCGAGACGAGCGTGTCCGGCGTGCCCAAGAGCTGCTCGTACTCGATTCCGGTGCCGCCCACCCAGAGCCCGGCGGCCCAGAGGTAATCGTGCGAACTCCCCGGAGGCCATTCGGCGGACGGGGCGGTGCTGTAGGAGAACTGTCCACGCGTGCCGAAGACGCCGAAGTTAGAGACGTGAAGGATTAGCTTGCCGACGTTGTGCCAGGTCGCCCCGAAGTTGGGAACCAGCGATCCGTCGGGACCGGAGCGGGTCGCCTCCTGTTGCTCGGGTGTCATTCTCGCCCCGACCGTTCCGGCCGTCATGAGGAGACCGAGTAGGACGACGAAAAGAATCGCCCCCTTGCCCGACCTTCCGGACGGGCCTCCCCTTCCCGGGAGGATAACGCATTCCCTCTGCCTAAGCCCCATGGCTCGTCTCTCCTTCGGTACGCGTCTCGCTCGTCGTTCCTACCAGTCGAACATGATCCCCACCTTCACTCGGCGCATGGGGTCGAGCACGCGGGGATCGTTCAACGGGATGAACTGGTTTCCGGCGGACGAGTTCACTTCATTCAGGTTATACGCGCCGCCGAGCTGGCCCGTCTCGGTGTAGTACACCGTATGCAGCCCTTCGTTGGAGGGCCAGTCGCCCGGATTCAGGGTACGGATGTTTTCCTTGTTCAGCAGGTTCGAACCGTCCACGAAAAGCCGGAACTCCT
Source organism: Candidatus Eisenbacteria bacterium (assembly GCA_016930695.1). NCBI lineage: Bacteria > Candidatus Eiseniibacteriota > Candidatus Eiseniibacteriota bacterium. The sequence continues at coordinate 295,382 of JAFGGD010000034.1, read as the reverse complement.
GCCCGTAAATGCTGTACAGCTTGTTCGCCCGAATGTCCAGGCGGGCTTCGTCGGGGAGCCGCAGGCTGTTCAGCTCATCGGCGCGCGCGCTCCGCTGCTGGTAGCGGCGGGGGGTGTAGGGCGACCCGCTCTCGAAGGTGTAGTCCATCGAGATCTGCCAAACGCCGGGATCGGTGAGCAGCAGGTTGAGCACCAGCGTGTGGGTGTGGTCCCAGTTGAGCGGGGATTCGGAGAGGGGCTTGCGGTCGAGCACGCCGGTTCCGACGAGGACCTGGCTGTTCTCCTCGGACTGGGTCCCCTTCGCCCGGGAGAGGGTGTAGACGATGCTCCCGCCGAACTTGTTCTTCAGCCGGCGGTTCAGCTTGAACTCGAGCCCCTTGACGGTGCCGTAGGCCTGGTTGACGTAGCCGACCGGCGCCTGATTGCCGAAGCTCGCCAGGCTGCCGTTGGTGATCTCGTCGGTGTCGATCAGGCCGAAGATGTCCTTGAAGAAGATGGTCATGTCCAGGTTGAGGACGTCCGTCAGCTGGTGGTCCACGCCGAACTCGTAGCTGATGGTCTGCTCCGGCTGCAGGAAGATGTTCCCGTAGAGCCCGCCGTCCTGCTCGATCGCCTGCCCGAGCCCCTTGTACATGCGCTCGAAGAGGGGCAGCTGGTAGAACCGGCCGTAGTGGAAGTGAAGCACGTCCCGGTCCGAGATCGGATAAGCCATCCCGATCCGCGGGCTGAGCTGGGTCTTCATCCGGGAGAGGAGCGAGTGGTCCTCCGTCTCCTGGAAGGTGGAGGCGTTCCACTCGTTCCCGAGCCGCACCGACTGGAGGCCGGGGTCGTAGAAGTCGAGCCGGAGACCGGCGTTCAGCACCATCCCCTCGTACTCGAGGCGGTCCTGAGCGTAGGCGGCGCCTCCCCAGGAGTAGACGTGGTACTTGTCCGGCCAGGGCCCCTCCGGATTGAGCGAATCCGGGAAGGAGGCGCTGAACATCCGCATGTTGTAGTAGTCGAGCTGGAGACCGAACTTGGACTGGTGCCGCTCGGTGAGCTGGCTCGTCAGGTCCGTCTTCATCGTGTAGCGGATGGTCTGGTAATCGGTGTATTGGGGATAGTCCCCCTCCACCGCGAAGTAGCGGTTCAGCGGGTCGATCTGGGTGTCGTTCCCGTAGAAGGGGATGTAATCCGTCGTTCTCTTGTTCCCCACGCGCTGCAGATACTTGGTGGAGAACCGGCTCGCCTTCACGGTGTAATACGTCTCCGGCGAGAGCGTGTGCGTCCAGGAGCCCTTCAGCTGCAGGTTCTCGCTGATCTCGCGGGGCATGTGCTCCGGACCGGAGAAGTAGACGAAGGTGGTGTCGAGCGGTTCGTACCACCACTCGTTGTTCTCTTCGGACCACCAGCCGACGCGGCTGAAGACGTGATAGTAGTCGTCGCTCAGCACCTTGGAGAAGAGGGCTTCCCCGCCCAGTTTCTTTTCGGGCGTGAAGTAGTAGTACAGGTTCCCCTGCGCCCGATACTCGTTGAACATCCGGTCCTGCAGCTTGATGCCGAGAACCTCGCGCTTGGTGTATTCCTTGTCCGGCGGCAGGTACGTGTCGCTCCAGCTCCCCTCGCCGGAGACGTGGAACCGCAGATCCTTGGACATCAGCGGTCCGCCGAGGGCGAACACGATGTTGTCCATGTTGTAGTAGGTCTTGTCCGGCGCGCCGTAGTCGTCGGTCATGTACTTGACGAGGCCCGAGAACTTCCGCCCGCCCTCCTGGGTCTGGATGTTGACGATGCCGGACTGGGCGTTCCCGTACTCGGCGTCAAAACCGCCCGAGAGGAGCTGGATGTTGGTGAGCGACGCGAAAGAGACCTCCAGCGTGTTCGCGCCGACGAAGGGGTCGGTCACCGGCATGCCGTCCACCAGGTACTGGACCTCGGAGGAACGGCCGCCCCGCACGTGCAGGTTCCCCTGGCCGTCGACGGTCACGCCCGGCTGTTTGGCGAGGGCGTCGGTCACATTATCGATGGATCGAATCTTGAACTCGTCTTTGTCGACCTTGTATTCGGTGACGGAGGATTTGGTGTCGATCTCCCCCGCGTCGGTGGTGACCTGAATGGCCTCCATCCGCGTCGCCGACTCCTGGAGTTCGGCGTGGATCGTGGTGATCTGCCCGCCCACGACCGCGACCCCTTCGAAGGTCGCGATGCCGAAGCCCTGCATTTTCACTTCAACGGTGTACGTTCCGGGCGGTACGCCCTGGATGGTGAAACTACCGTTCTGCTGGACGATTCCGCCCTTCCCCGTCCCCACGATCACCACGTCCGCCCAGGGGACCGGTTTCCCCGTTTCCGCGCTCCGAACGCTACCGACCAAGGTGCCGGTTGCTGGGTCCTGCCCGAAAGTATCGGTGGGGGGATAAAGGGCAGCGGCCAGCAAGAGGACCAGAACGAGGGAACGCAACGCGCTCCTCCGGCTCCTTCCCGCCATGATTATCACTCCTCCTCGGTACGCCATAGAGTGGCCCGAAAGCTGGCATCCTAAAGACTACGGCGAATCTACACAAGGGCTTTCCGGGTGTCAAGCCCTAACCCGCGACAAATCTTGAGGCTAGCCGTTTCCATCGCCCGCCCGGAGCAGGTGGCAGGAAGCCCCCCTTCCCCGCTCCGGAACGGTCCACGCGGGGGGTGTCGTCCGGCAGACCGGCATCGCCTCGGGGCAGCGCGGATGGAAGGGGCAGCCGGCGGGAGGGTGGATCGCCGAGGGGATTTCGCCGCCGAGAAGGATCCGGCGGGCGGGGCGCCCCGGCGCCGCCCGGGGGACCGCCGCGAGGAGCGCGCGCGTGTAGGGATGGAGCGGCTCCCGGAAGATCGCCTCGACGGCTCCCTCCTCCACGAGCCGGCCGAGGTAGAGAACGCCGACGCGGTCCGCCGCGTGCCGGACGAGCGCCAGGTTATGGGAAACGAGAAGATAGGAGAGGCCGAGATCCTCCCGCAGGCGAAGGAGCAGATTGACGATCTGCGCCTGAATGGAGACGTCGAGGGCGCTGACCGGCTCGTCCGCCACGAGAAAGCTCGGCCGGAGGGCGAGCGCCCGCGCGATGCAGATCCTCTGCCTCTGCCCCCCGCTGAACTCGTGGGGGAAACGGTCCGCGTGCGCCGCGGCTATGCCGACCGTGTCGAGGAGGCGGTCCACCTCCCCGTCGATCTCCCGCGGGGGGGCGATCCGGTGGACACGGAGCGCCTCGGCGAGCGCCGCGCCGACGGGGATCCTCGGATTCAACGATCCGAAGGGATCCTGGAAGACGATCTGCATCTCCCGGCGGAGCGCCCGGAGCCGCCCGGCGTCGGCCGCGGTCACCTCCTCGTCCCGCAAGAAAACGCGCCCAGACGTCGGTTCCTCCAAACGGAGGAGAACGCGGCCGAGCGTGCTCTTCCCGGAACCGCTCTCCCCGACCAGGGCGTAGGTCTCCCGTTCGTTTATGTAAAAAGAGACTTCGTCGACGGCGCGCAGTTTCTCCCGGGCGCGCGCGAAAAGCCCGCGCCGGACCGGATAGCATTTGACCAGGCTCTCCACCCTGAGCAGCGCGCCGTTCCCGTTCATCGCCTCTCCTCCCCTTCGCCGACGAGGAGGCATCGGGCGGGCCGGCCCTCCAGATCCGGGTGTTCGAGACGGCAGCGCGGTTCGGCGATGGGGCAGCGCGGGTGGAAGCGGCATCCCTCCGGCGGGCGGAGAGGATCGGGGACGTTCCCCTCCACCGGGCGGAGGGGGCGCGGTTCGTCGTCCAACCGGGGGATGGAGCCGAGAAGTGCCTGCGTGTAGGGATGGAGGGGCCGGCGGAAGAGGTCCGCCGTCGGCGCCTCCTCGACGATCTCCCCGGCGTACATCACCGCCGTTCGATCCGCCAGCTCGGCGACCACGGCGAGGTCGTGGGTGATCAGAAGCACGGCGAGTCCCAGTTTCTCCCGGAGGCCGTCGAGGAGGTCGAGGATCTGCGCCTGGATCGTCACGTCCAACGCCGTTGTCGGCTCGTCGGCGATGAGGAGTGCGGGGCCGCAGGCGAGGGCGACGGCGAGGAGCACCCTCTGGCGCATCCCGCCGGAGAGCCGGTGGGGATAGTCGCGGGCGCGCCTCTCCGGGTCGGTGATCCCGACCAGGCCGAGAATCTCCACGGCGCGGCGAGCGGCCTCCCGCCCGGAGAGTCCCTCGTGTCTCCGAAGGGTCTCCTCCACCTGGTAGCCGCAGGTGAGGACCGGGTTCAGGGAGGTCATCGGCTCCTGGAAGACCATGGAGATCCGCCGGCCGCGCACCCGCCGCATCTCCCGTTCCGGGAGCGCGAGGAGATCTTGCCCGTCGAAACGGATCGCGCCGCCGGTGATTTTCCCCGGCGGCGGCACGAGGCGGAGGACGGAGAGGGCGGCGACGCTCTTGCCGCACCCCGACTCGCCGACAAGCCCGACCGCCTCCCCCCGGCGCACGGTCAGGGAGAGACGGTCCACGGCGCGCACCGTTCCTTCACGTAAAAAGAAACAGGTCCGCAGGTCCTCAATCGCGAGCAGCGGCCCCTCCATCGTCCGGGTCCTCCCAGCGGAGCCGGGGTCGGCGGGAGGCGAGACTCTCGTTCACCCGCCGGATCGGCGCGGTGTGCGGGGCCGTGCGGACCCGCTCCGGATCCTCCTCGATCTCCCGGGCGATCTCCAGAAGCGCCTCGGCGAATCGGTCGAGCGCGTCCCGGCTCTCCGTCTCGGTCGGCTCGATCATGAGCGCCTCCTTCACAATGAGCGGGAAGGAGATGGTCGGCGCGTAGAAGCCGAAATCGAGCAGTCGCTTCCCCACGTCCATGGCGTGCACGCCCTTGTCGCGGAACACGGAAGCGGAGGCGACGAACTCGTGCATACCGACGCGGTCGTAGGGGACCGGGTAGGCGTGTTCGACCTTTCGCCTCAGATAGTTGGCGTTCAGGATCGCGTGGAGGGTGGCCTCCCGCAGCCCCTTCGCGCCGAGGTGGCGGATGTAGGCGTACGCCCGGAGGAGCACGCCGAAGTTGCCGTGGTAGGAGTGCACGGGGCCGATCGTGTCCGGATAGTCGTGGCTCCAGACGAAATGGTCCCCTTCCCTGCGGATCCGCGGGACCGGGAGGAAGGGGCGGAGGTGCTCCTTCACGCCGACCGGTCCGGCGCCGGGGCCGCCGCCGCCGTGGGGAGTGGAGAAGGTCTTGTGCAGGTTGGTGTGCATCACGTCGACGCCCGCGTCGCCCGGACGCACCACCCCCATCAGCGCGTTCAGGTTGGCGCCGTCCATATAGATCTGCGCGCCCGCGCCGTGGACGATCTCCACGATCCGTGGGAGCCGGCTCTCGAAGAGCCCGAGCGTGTTCGGCAGGGTGAGCATGAGCGCGGCGGTGGACCCGTCCACCAACTGCGCCAGGCGCTCCAGGTCGGTTTCGCCCCGCTCGTCGCTCTTCACCTCCACCGGCCGGAAACCGAGACGCGCCACCGACGCCGGGTTGGTGCCGTGCGCCGAGTCGGGCAGGATCACCTTGCGGCGCTCCTCCCCTTTCTTCTCGAAGTAGGCCCCGACGACATGGAGGCCGGTGAACTCGCCGTGCGCCCCCGCGGCCGGTTGGAGCGTGAAGGCGTCCATGCCGGTGATCGCCATGAGCGCCTCTTCGAGCCCGGCGAGCATGCGGAGCGCCCCCTGCGTGATCGACGACGGGAGGAGAGGATGAAGCCGCGCGAAGAGGGGGAGGACCGACAGCTTTTCGTGCAGCTTCGGGTTGTACTTCATGGTGCACGAGCCGAGAGGATAGACGTCCTTCTCCACGTGGTGATTCATGATCGCCAGACGGTTCAGGTGACGGGCGAGCTCCAGCTCCGGCACCTCGGGGATGTCCGGCTCCGAAGCGCGGCGCCGGTCCGCGGGAATGCTCGCCAGGATCTCCTCCTCCGGCATCGCCAAGGCCGGGAGGTGTTCGGAGCAGCAGCCCTCGTGGCCGATCTCGAAGATGGTTCCCTTACGCATGGCCGTCCTCCTCCTCCCGGATGCCGCGCAGGAAGCGGGCCACCGTTTCCCCGAAGCGGCGTATCGATTCGCGGCTCCGGCGCTCGGTCACCGCCGTCAGGTAGGCGTCGCCGAGGGCGGGGTAGTGCCCCTGGAGCGGCAGGCCGGGGACGATCCCCTCGCGGAAAAGATAGGGGAGCAATCCGAGGCGAACCGCGCGGTCGGGAAAGACGACGGGGAATTCGCGGAAGAAGGGACCGTCGAAGGGGAAGGAGGCGCCCGCCGCGGCGAGTTCCTTCCGGAGTTCGAGGGCGCGTTCCTGGGAGAGGAGCGCCGCCCGGCGAAGCCCCTTCTGGCCGAGTGCGGCCAGATAGACCATCGCGCCGAGCGCCATCAATCCTTGATTGGTGCAGATGTTGGAGGTCGCCTTCTCGCGCCGGATGTGCTGTTCCCGGGTCTGGAGGGTGAGCGTGAAGGCGCGTTCTCCGTCCAGGTCCTCGGTCATCCCGACGAGACGGCCGGGCATTTTACGTAAAAAGCGTTCCTGCGCGGTAAAGAGGCCGAGCAGCGGCCCGCCGAAGCCGATGGCGCCGCCGAGGGACTGCCCTTCGCCGACGGCGATATCCGCGCCCGCTTCGCCGGGGGTGCGGATCAGAGCGAGACTGATGGGATCGAAAACCTGCAGGAAAAGGGCGCCCGCCCGATGCGCCCTCTCGGCGATCCGGTCCGTCTCCTCGATCAGCCCGAAGTAGTTGGGACTCTGGACGACCACCACCGCCGTCTTATCGGAGAGTGCGCCGTCCAGGGCGGCGGCGTCCACGAAACCGTCTTCACCGAAGTCGATCTCTCGAATGTCCGCCGCGGCGGCGGCCAGGTGGGTCCGGAGCACCGCCCGGTACCGCGGGCTGAGCGACCGCGGGAGAACGATCTCCGTCCGCCCCTTCCCCTCCGCCCGAGCCATCCAGACCCCTTCCACCAGCGCCGTGGCGCCGTCGTAGAGGGAGGCGTTGGCGAGGGGCATCCCGGTGAGGCGGGAGAGAAGGCTCTGGAACTCGAACACGGTCTGGAGAGTCCCCTGGCTCACCTCCGCCTGATAGGGCGTGTAGGCGGAATAGAACTCGGGGCGGGCGAGGGTGGCGCCCACGATGGACGGGACGTAGTGATCGTACACGCCCCCGCCGAGAAAGGCGTCCTTCTCCGCCGCCCGCCGGTTCTCCGCGGCGAGACGGTCGAACTCCTCCTCCACCTCCTGCTGGGAGAGGGGGGGCGGGAGGTGCAGGTCGCCCCGGAAACGGATCGACTCCGGGATCTCGGCGAGGAGATCCTCGAAACTCTCGGCTCCGATCGCCGCGAGCATCTCCCTCCGGTCCCGATCGGTGTGCGGTAGATAGCTCATGACGGCTCCGCGCGCAGGCCGCACGCGCCCCCTTTCTTCTTTATTCCTCGAGCAGCTTGCCGTAGTCCTCCGCGTTCAGGAGGTCCTCCAGCTCGACCGGTTTGGAGAGGCTGATCCGGATCATCCAGCCCTCGCCGTACGGGTCCTTGTTGACCCGGTCCGGGTTGTCCGCCAGATCTTCGTTGACGGCGACGATGCGGCCGCTCACCGGAGCGAACAGGTCCGCCACCGTCTTCACCGCCTCGATGGTCCCGGCGGGTCCGCCGGTCTCCACGTCGTCGCCCACGTCGGGAAACTCGACGAAGACGATGTCCCCCAGCTCGTTCTGAGCGTAATCGGTGATCCCCACAGTCGCGGTATCCCCCTCGACGCGGACCCACTCGTGCTCATGGGAATAGCGGAGATCTTCTGGAATGTTCACTGCCCCTCCTCCTCGTCGTCCTTCACCGACGACGGAACGAACGAACCCTTGACCGGGATCGCTTCCGCCTCCCGGTTCCGTATTTCGATGGTGAAGCCGTCCTTCGCCTTGGCCGCCGCGGCGTCCACGTAGCCGAGGGCGATGCCGGTTTTCAGTGTGGGGGAGAAACCGCCGCTGGTGACGGTCCCCACCGTTTTCCCCTCCCGCAGGATGGGGTAGCCGTGGCGCGGGAGGTCCCGCGGCCCGAGGCGGAAGGCGAGCAGCTTCCGCTTCGGCCCGGCGGCGAGCGCCGCCTCCCAAGCCCGCCGGCCGATCCAATCCCCCTCTTTCGCGCGGACCACCCAGCGGAGCCCGGCGTCGAGGGGACTGGTGGTGTCGGAAATATCGTTTCCGTATAAACAGTATCGCATTTCCATTCGAAGCGAATCCCGGGCGCCGAGGCCGATCGGCCGGATGCCGGCGTCCCGCCCGGCCTCCAGGAGGGCGTCCCACACCGCCGGGCCGTCGTCCCATTTGACGTACACCTCGTAGCCCCGCTCGCCGGTGTAACCGGTGCGCGACACGAGCGCGTCCACCCCCGCCACCTTCCCGCGCGCCGCGCGGTAGTAGGGAAGCCGGAAAAGGGAACGGTCCGCCACCTTCCCGAGGATCTCCGTCGACCGCGGCCCCTGCAGGGCGACCTGGCTGGTGGCGAGGCTGTCGTCCCGCACCTCGGCGTCGTTGCCCGCCTGCCGGCGGATCCAATCCAGGTCCTTCTTCCAGTTGGCGCCGTTCACCACAAGGAGCACCGCCTCGGGGAGGTTGTAGACGAGGATATCGTCCACGATGCCCCCCTGCTCGTTCATGAGCAGTGCGTACTGTACCTCCCCCTTCTCGGTCCCCTCGATCCGCGCCGTCGTGATCCGGTCGGCGACGCGCTCCCGGTCCGGGCCGGAGAGGATGACCTCTCCCATGTGGCTCACGTCGAAGAGGCCCGCCTTCTCGCGCACCGCCGTGTGCTCCTCCAGGATGGAGGCGTACTGGATCGGCATTTCCCAACCGGCGAAGGGGACCATCTTCGCCCCCGCCGCCGCGTGCCTATCGTAAAGGGCGGTACGATACATCTGCTGTTCGGAATCAAGCGACACCGGCCTTGCGCCTCCCTTCCCGTTCGAACAGGGACCGGAGTTCCCGGCCCGTGAAAGATCCCTCCACCCGGGCCACCTCCTCGGGGGTGCCGCGGGCGATGATGCGGCCGCCGTCGTCTCCCCCTTCCGGGCCGAGGTCGATCACCTCGTCGGCGGTTTTGACGACGTCCAGATTGTGCTCGATCACGATCACCGTGTTTCCCGCGTCCGCCAAACGCCCCAGCACGTCCAGAAGCAGGCGCACGTCCTCGAAGTGGAGACCCGTGGTGGGCTCGTCGAGGATGTACACCGTTCGTCCGGTGGCGCGCTTGGAAAGCTCGGTCGAGAGCTTGATGCGCTGCGCCTCTCCGCCGGAGAGGGTGGGCGCCGGCTGTCCGAGATGGATGTAGCCGAGTCCCACCTGGGAGAGGAGTTCCAGTTTGCGGCGGACCGCGGGAATATTCTCCATCAACTCCGCCGCTTCGTCCACCGTCAGGTCGAGCACGTCCGCAATGGTATACCCCTTGTAGCGAATCTCCAAGGTTTCTCTGTTGTAGCGCTTCCCCTTGCAGACGTCGCACTTGACGTACACGTCCGGCAGGAAGTGCATCTCGATCTTGATCGTGCCGTCCCCCCGGCACGCCTCGCACCGCCCCCCCCTCACGTTGAAGCTGAAGCGCCCCGGCGCGTAGCCGCGCATCCGCGACTCCGGGAGGAGCGAGAAGACCTCGCGGATCGGCGTGAAGGCGCCCGTGTAGGTGGCCGGGTTGGAACGCGGGGTCCTCCCGATCGGCGATTGATCGATCTCGACCACCTTGTCGATGTGCCGGAGCCCGTTGATCCGTGTGTGGGCGCCGGGGACGGCGCGGGCGCCGTAGAGCTTCCGCGCGAGCCCCTTGTATAGGATCTCGGTGACGAGGGTGCTCTTCCCCGAACCGGAGACGCCGGTGACGCAGATCAGCTTGCCGAGGGGAAAACGAACCCGGATTTTCTTCAGGTTGTTCTCGCGGGCGCCGACGATCTCGACGGTCCCGCCGTTGCCGGGCCGGCGGCGGGCGGGAATCGGAACGGCGCGGTCGCCGCGCAGATAGGCGCCGGTGAGGGAGCGCTCATTCGCGGCCACCTCCGCCGGCGTCCCTTCCGCGATCACCTCGCCGCCGTGGATGCCGGCGCCGGGGCCGAGATCGACCACCCAGTCCGCCGCCTCGATCGTCTCCCGGTCGTGCTCCACCACGAGCACCGTGTTCCCCAGGTCGCGGAGCCGGAAAAGCGTTTCGAGGAGCCTCTTGTTGTCCCGCGCGTGCAGACCGATGGAGGGCTCGTCCAACACATAAAGGACTCCGGTCAGCCCCGATCCGATCTGGGTGGCGAGACGGATTCTCTGCGCCTCGCCGCCGCTGAGCGTTCCCGAGCTCCGGGCGAGGGTGAGATAGGAGAGTCCCACGTCGTTCAAGAAGCGGAGCCGTTCTCGTATCTCCTTGAGCACCTGCCGGGCGATGGTCCCCTCCCGCTCGGTCCAGGGGACGCCGTCGATCGCGTCGCCGAGATCGCGGATCGAAAGAGCGGTCAGCTCGTCGATGCGGCGGCCGTGGATCCGGATGGCGAGCGCCTCGGGCCGAAGCCGGGCTCCGCCGCACACGCGGCAGGAACCGGCGGTCATGAACCCCTCGATCCAGCGCCGGACATGCTCCGATCCGGTCTCCCGGTAACGCCGTTCGAGCCAGGGGATCACTCCCTCGAAGGGGACCTTCAGCCGTCCGGTTCCGCTCGGCCTGCTCCAGTCGACGGTGACGCGCTCCTCGCCGCGCCCGCGCAGAAGCGTCTCCCGCGCCGGCTTCGGCAGCCGGCGGAAGGGCGCGTCCAGCGAGAAACCGAGGGAGCGGGCGAGGGCTTCCAGGATCGCCTGGTTCCATTTCCCGCGCGTCGGTCCCCAGGGGACGACCCCTCCCTCGGCGACGGAGACGTCCGGATCGGGGACCACCAGCGCTTGGTCGATCTCCCGATGCGTGCCGAGGCCGCCGCAGGCGGGACAGGCGCCGTAGGGGGAGTTAAAGGAGAAGAGACGCGGGCTGATCTCGGAGAAAGAGAAGCCGCAGCGCGCGCAGGCGAGTTTCTCGGAGAAGACCTCCGTCCGGCCGTTCTCGCGGAGCACCTCCACCAGACCTTCACCGGCGGCGAGCGCCGTGGCTAGGCTGTCGGCGAGGCGGCCGAGCACCTCCGGCTTCACGCGGATCCGATCCACCACGACGGAGATGTCGTGTTTCTTCGTCTTCACGAGGCGGATCTCCTCCTCCAGCTCTCTCTCCGCGCCGTCCACCATCACCCGGGCGAAGCCCTCGCCGCGGAGGCGCCGGAAGATCTCCCGGTGCTCCCCTTTCTTGCCGCGCACCACCGGCGCCAGGATCCGCAGCCGCTCGCCGGCGGGGAATCGCTCGATCCGGTCCACCATCTGTTGCACCGTTTGATTCTCGATCGGCACCCCGCAGTCGGGGCAATGGGGGACGCCGACCCGCGCGAAAAGAAGACGCAGGTGGTCATAGATCTCGGTCACCGTGCCCACGGTGGAACGCGGGTTCCGGGAGGCGCTCCTCTGCTCGATGGCGATGGCCGGTGAGAGCCCCTCGATGGACTCCACCTCCGGCTTGTCCATCTGGCCGAGGAACTGACGGGCGTAGGCGGAAAGGGACTCCACGTACCGCCGCTGCCCTTCGGCGTAGATCGTGTCGAACGCGAGCGACGACTTGCCGCTCCCGGAGAGGCCGGTGATCACCACCAGGCGGTCCCGGGGAAGGTCGACGTCGATCGACTTGAGGTTGTGCTCCGAAGCGCCGCGTACGCGGATCACCGTTTTCCTCTCCCCGCCCGCGGCCTTTCGGCGGCGCGGGCCCCCGCGCTCAGTCTTCATACTCGAAGAATCCCCGCCCGCTCTTGCGGCCCAGGTAGCCCGCCTCCACCATCCTCCGGAGCAGCGGACAGGGACGGTACTTGGGGTCGGAGAAACCGTCGTACAGGTTCTCCAACACCTGAAGCGTCACGTCCAGGCCGATGAAATCGGCGAGGTGGAGCGGGCCCATGAGATGGTTCAGGCCAGCGCGCATGACCATGTCGATCGCCTCGGCGCTCGCCACGCCCTCCATGACCGCGTAGATCGCCTCGTTGATCATCGGCATCAGAATCCGGTTGGAGACGAGGCCGGGAAAATCCTGTACCTCCACCGGTTGCTTGCCGAGCCGCCGGACGAGCACGTCCATCCGGGCGTAGATATCGTCGCCGGTCATGTCTCCCCGCACCAGCTCCACGAGATCGATCAGCGGCGGCGGGTTCATGAAATGCGTCCCCATCACCCGCTCCGGCCGGCCGGTGAGGGAGGCGAGGCCGGTCACCGAGAGGGACGACGTGTTGGTGGTGAGAATCGCCTCGCGGGGCGCGGCGAGGTCGAGCCGGCGGAAGACGTCGCTCTTGACGTCAAAACTTTCCGTCACCGCTTCGACGACGAGAAAAGAGGGGAGAATGTTCGGCAGGCCCCGAACCGTGTGAATCCTCTCCAGGATGCCGTCCATGCGGGAGGGATCGATCGCCCCGCGGGAGGCGAGCTTCTTCACGCTTCTCTCGATCCGGTCCCGGGAACCGGCGAGGATCTCGTCATCCAGGTCCACCAGGTCGACCCGGTAGCCGACCTGCGCGAAAACCTGGGCGATACCTGCTCCCATGGTGCCGGCGCCGACGACGGTGACGTGATCCTGTTCCAACTTCCCCCTCCCTCCTAGGCCTTTTCCACGGAGAGCGCCAGGCCGACGCCTCCGCCGAGGCAGATCGACGCGAGACCCCGCCGGCCGCCCCGTATGCCGAGCGTGTGAAGGAGCGTGACCAGGATTCGCGCGCCGCTCGCTCCGAGCGGATGGCCGAGGGCGACGGCGCCCCCCTCGGGGTTCACCCGCTCCGGATCCCAGCGGAGCGTCCGCCCGTCCAGGATCATCTGCGCGGCGAAAGCCTCGCTCATCTCGATCCAATCATAATCGCCGATCGAACGGCCGGTTCTCTCCATCAGGCGATGGATCGCCCGAACCGGCGTCTCGAAAACCCTGCTCGGCTCGGCCGCCGCCGAGGCGTAACCCTCGATCCGGGCGAGCGGCTCGATCCCCGCCCGCTCGGCCGCGCCGGCGCCGACGAGAACCACCGCCGCCGCGCCGTCCGCCAGACCCGAGGAGGTCCCGGCGGTCACCGTTCCCCCCTCCGTGAAGCAGGGCTCCATCTTGGCGAGCCCCTCCGCCGTCATGCCGGCACGCGGTCCCTCGTCGGCGTCGAAGACGCGGGATCCTCCGTTCGGGAGGGGGGTGTCCACCGGGACGATCTCCGCGCGGAATCGCCCCCCCTCTCGGGCCGCCGCCGCCCGCCGGTGGCTCTCCAGAGCGAGCTTCTCCTGCTCCTCTCGGCCGATCCCCGCCTCCGCGGCGACGCGATCCATGATCCGCCCCATCGCTTCGCCGCTGAAAGCGCAGAAAAGACCGTCCCGGTTCACGGCGTCGGCGAGATGCAGGTCCCCGGACCGGACGCCGGAGCGCGCCCCCTCGAGATAGTGGGGCGCCCGTGAGAGGCTCTCCATCCCGCCCGCGACGACGGCATCCGCCTCGCCGAGGGCGATCCGTCCCGCGCCGAGCATCACCGCGCGCAACCCGGAGCCGCACACCTGGTTCACCAGATACGCGTCCGTCTCCGCCGGGAGCCCCGCCCGGAGCGCCGCCGCCCGCGCCGGTCCCTGGCCCGCGCCCGCGCCGAGCACGTTTCCCAAGACGACCTCATCGATCGACTCCGGTGGAATCCCGGAACGCCCGACCGCTTCCCGGACCGCGGCGGCGCCCAGTTCGACAACGGAGACGCCGGCGAGTCCCTTTAGGTATCGACCGATCGCGGTGCGCGCCGCGCCGGCTATCCAGACCTCCCGCCTCTCCGCCACGACTCCTCCTCATCATCATTCGTTCCGGACGGGGCGGACCGTCGACCGGGTCCGTCGATCCGGAACGATCGCCCAGCCGGATCAGCGCCGGGCGCACCGGACCCCGCCGTCGAGGCCGCCGAGGAACGTCTACCCGCACGCACTCCTCCGTACGAGAGAGGGGAATCTCCCGTCATTTCGGAGGAACGAGCCCACGGCGCCCGCCCCCGAAACGGACCGCCGCCCATCCGGACGCGAAAGGATAACCGGCTGCGATTCGCGAAGTTCGCTTGGAGAATAGTGTCTCGTCACCGGGGTGTCAACCGGCGGCGGGGAAGCGCGCGGGGAGAATCAGCGGTTCAGCAGCGTCTCGACGGAGAGTTCTCGGTCGCTCAGGATCGCCTCTCGGGAGAGCGCGTAGGATAGGATCAGGAAGGAAGCGACGAGCAGGAGCGCGGAGAGGAAGAGGACCGCTTTCAGGAAACGGGACGAGGGAAAACGGAGCCGCCGTTTCGGGGCGCGAAAAGCGACGCCGGCGTCGCTCTCCTCCCGAACCCGGGCCGCGACCGATTCGATGAGCGCGTAGACCCGGTCCATCTCCTTCACTTCGGCGAGAGAGACCACCAGTCCGTCCGCTTCCGTTTCGACGCGGTAGGGAAAGCCGCCGAGCAGCTCTTTTCCGTCGCCGCCCCGCAGGGGGAGCCTCACCCTCTCCGAGTCCTCGACGCGGAAAAGCTCGCGGCCGTCCCGGCGGAATGAGCGGGATCGGCCCGCCTCCCGCTTCTCCAGGTGCGAGAAACGGGCTTCCAGCAGAAGCAGGTTTTCCATCTTCCCGGCCATAGCGTTCCTTTCCATACCAATGATCGGCCGGAACCCCTCGAACCGTGAGATCCGCGTGCCGAAAGGGACGCCCCCCGGTGGGACAAAGAGAACAAAGTAGGTCGTTTCTTGGAAAGGGGGGACGGGATGTCAGAGTCGGGAGATCACCAGTTCGGCGGCGCCCACCAATCCGGCATCGGTGCCGAGCGACGCGGGGAGCACCTCGAATCGATCCCTCTGCGAGACGAAGATGGAGTCACGGGCTTCGCGAATCGCCGGCTCCACGAGAAGGTCCCATTCGCGGGCGAGACCGCCGCCGATTACGATCCGGTCCGGATCGAGAACCTTTTGCAGTGAAGCGATTCCGCGACCCAGAAGAACGGAGGCTTCACGGATCACCTCCGATGCGAGGCGGTCCCCCTCCCGGGCGAGGTGGAAGATGGCGTGGCAGGAGATCTCCTTCGGTTCGCCAAGCCGTCTCTGGTAGGTCCTTTTGATCCCCTCGGCGGATGCGTAGACCTCGAGACAGTCGACGGCGCCGCAGCGGCATCGGATCCCCTCGCCGCCGATATAGATATGGCCCACCTCGCCTGCCATGCCGCCGGCGCCGACCAGGATGCGGCCGTCCTGTATGAACCCTCCCCCCACGCCGGTGCCGAGGGTGAGACCGAGGAGGCTCCGCACGCCACGGCCCGCCCCCCGGCGGTGCTCACCGAAGGCGGCGACGTTGGCGTCGTTCTCGAGAGAGACGGGGACGGAGAAACGTTCCTCTACGCGCCGGCGGAGGGGCACGTTGTTCCACCCCGGCCGGTTGGGCGCCTCCAATACGGTTTCTCTCTCCCGGTCGATGGGACCGCAGGATCCGATACCGATTCCGAGAAGGCCGGAGAGTTCCTCGCCGGCGAGGAGATCCTCCAGAAGGACGAGAAAGAAGCGGACCTGCTCGTCCGCGTCGCCGTGGGGAAGCTGCTTTTCCAGCCGGTTCCCCATCTCCCCCCGGGGAGAGAAGAGGGCGGCGCGGCAATGCGTGGCGCCGAGGTCGACACCGACGACGAATCGGGAAAACCGTCCGGACAGCATCACTCTCCCTTCGGTTCCTCCGCCGATTCATCACCGTCCGGGGGCTTGGAGCCGTCGTACTCGATGGCGTCGTCGAAGGCTTCGTTCAGGGCGC
The DNA here is from genome assembly GCA_016930695.1 of Candidatus Eisenbacteria bacterium. NCBI lineage: Bacteria > Candidatus Eiseniibacteriota > Candidatus Eiseniibacteriota bacterium. The sequence goes on along the minus strand of JAFGGD010000034.1, from coordinate 279,556 downwards.
GGTCGATGATCTTCCGGGACTGATCCGGGTCGCGAAACCGCTGCACGTCGTTCAACTGGCGGGCGCGCAGAGCGGCGACAACGACCATTTCATAAATGTTGTCCACTTTGGGTACGGATCGGGTGAAGGTGGATTCCGTTTTTTTCTCCATCTACTCCTCTCCCCATTCGGAAAGCGGGCCCTCCTCCGCACCGCCCAGAGTCAACCGGAGTTGGGAACGATCCTCCGGGGCCGCGCCTCCCTCCCGCCGGCGAATCTCCTCCTGGTCACGGAGCAGATTCCAGATCTCCCTGTGAAGGGAACGGATCTCTTTTTCGCCGTCGAGCCGGTGCATGTTCATCGCCTCGCCGATGGAGCTGGCGGCGAGGCGCAGGTAGTTCTTCCGCACCACGGCCAGTTTATCCAGCCCCTCGAACAGTTCCGTCTCCCATCGCTCCCGCTCGATCCGCCTCAGGCAGACCGGAGCGGGGACGTCGATTAGAAAGGTGACGTCCGGAAGGATCGCTTGGACGTTCACCTCGCGTACCCAGCGAAGATCGCAGCCGAGGGATTGGTAGGCGTAAGAGGAGAGCAGGTAGCGGTCGGTAATGACCGTTACCCCCTCCCGCAGTTTGGGCAGGATCTCGGCGTGCAGGTGATCGATCCGGTCCGCGGCGAAGAGGAGCGCCAGAAGATCGTCGGGAAACGGATCGAGGGGACGCCCCGCGCGGGGAGAAACGAGACGCCTCTTGAGGACCAGGGAAATCAGGTTCCCCACCGGTCCCTCGGAGGGTTCTTTCGTCAGGTGAACGGGCAGTCCCTCTTCATCCAGCCGGTCGGCCAGGAGCCGCGCCTGTGTCGTCGTTCCCGCCCCGTCCAATCCCTCGAAGGCGATGAAGAGACCCATCCACACCTCCTTCCCGCGGCGCGTCTTGCCGCCCCGATCGGCGTGGACCGATTCCCGGGGCCGCCCGCCCTCCGGGGAGTAACTACGATCCGCTTTCGTTCCTCTGGTTGATCCGGTTTTTCAGCTCCTTCGAGACCTTGAACACCGGCACCCGGCGGGCGGGAAGAGGCACGGGATCGCCGGTCCGCGGATTCCGCGCCGTCCGCGCCTTGCGCTCCTTGACCTTGAACGTGCCGAACCCGCGAATCTCGATGTGGTTGCCGCTGCGGAGCGCGTCCTTGATCGCGCGGAGGAACTCGTCGACGGCTTCCGCCGTGTCCTTTTTTGTCAGGCCGGTATTGCCTGCGATCTGTTCGACCAGGTCCGCCTTCGTCATATCTTCCCTCCTTTCTTCCACGCGCGGCCCGTCCGGCGGGGACTTGGACCGCGCCTGTAGAATTGATACAGCAGGGATTCCACCCTGTCAAGCCAAACCGCTTGGTTTTTCAACCGGTTCCACGATCAGGTCGGAGGCGTTCTTCCGGCGCCCGTCACGGAAAGAACGAGAAGAACGATGAGCGCCGCCGCGAGAGCGGCGAAGAAGTTCACCTCGCCGTTGGTGAGGCGGCCCGCGCGCTCCGCCGTCGCGCCGAGAACGCTGTCCCCGAGGGAGCCCGCGAAGCCGGCCGCGGCGGCGATCGCGGCGACGGAGGGATCGACCAATCCGACGGCCGAGCCGACGGCGGCGATCAGAAGCGCTCCGGCGGCGCCGGCAATGCTCCCGAGCGGGGTGACGGCGCCGTTCGTTCCCGGTGCGACCGGGCGGCCGCCGGTGATCAGGCGGGGCGGCCGCCGGGAGAGAAGGCCGATCTCGCTCTCCAGAGTGTCCGCAAGCGGCGCGGCGACGGCGGCGAGAAAGGCGGCCCGGAGCGTGGCCGATCCGGAGAGGCCGGCGAGAAGCGCGAGAAGGGAAGCGGGTCCCAGGTTTGCCGCGGCGTGGCGGGCGGAGCGCTCCGGGGGTCCGGCGCGGCGGATCAAGCCCGCCGCGGAACCGAGAACGATGAAGAGAAGGAACGGGAGAAAACCGCGCCAGCCGAGGAAAAGCCATGGGACGATGGCGAGCCCCGATCCGGCGATCGCGCCGGCGCGGTCGAAAGCGCGGGCGCGTAAGCCCACCAACGACGACAGGAAGAGAACGGCCGCCGCCGCCGGAACGCGCGCGCCGATCTCGCCCGGGCCGATAACCGAACCCGGCGCGAGAACTCCGAGAAGCGCCCCGGAGGAGAGGATAACGGTAAGGTTGTCTCCCCCTCGAACCGGCAGGCTCTCGACGAGCGCGCCGAGAAGCGCCGGCCCGGCGAGGAGCGCGAAGGCGTTCGAGAGTGGAAGATCGCCGATCCACGCGGCGGCGAGCGCGCCCGCGGGGAGCGCGGCGAGGAGGAAGGCGGCCGTCCCGGCCACGCTCTTTCGCCGGTTCCAGGGGAGGGCGGGGCGCGGGAGGAACCGCCCGGCCAACCAGGCCGCGGAGTCCCCCGCCGCCAGAATCGCCCAAGCCCCCGCGGCGATCTCCGGCCTCTCGGGAAAGAGAAAAAGGAAGAGTGCGGTCCCCGCCGGGAACGCGGCGACCGCCGCGGTGAAACGAAACCAGCTCTCCCCCAGTCTCGCGATCCGGCGGAAGAGCGTGGGGCCGAGGGGGAGGAGCGCGAGAGTGAAGAGAAAGGCGGCCGCGGCGGCCCGGTCCGGCGGAAGCGCCCGCAGAACCGGAAGCCCGAGGAGGGTACCCAGATGAACCGCCTTGCGCAGCGGCTCCCCTACGCTTCGTCCCGCAGCGCCCAACCCTTCGCCTCCGCCGTTTCAGCGATTTGATCGAGGAGGAAAGCGTGAATCGCCGGGTTGCCGGCGACCAGTTCCTTACGCTCCACCATTGCATCGCCGCCGAGAAAATCCGTCACTACGCCCCCCGACTCGCGCACCAGCAGGATCCCCGCCGCCACGTCCCAGACATTCAGGTTCATTTCCCAAAAACCGTCGAATCGCCCGGCGGCGACGGAGGCGAGATCGAGCGCGGCCGAGCCGGCCCGCCTCACCCCCTCGACGCGATGCACCACCCTGTCGAACACGGGAACACCGTCCGGGATTCTGTTGGAGCGGACGCACGCGAAGCCGGTGGCCACCAGCGCCCGGAGGGGATCGTCGACCGCGCTCACCCGAATCGGTTCACCGTTCAAGCGCGCCCCTCCTTCCGCCTCGGCGGCGAAAGTTTCGCGTAGAGACGGCGCGTGCACCACGCCGGCGAGAAACCGCCCCTTCTCGGCGCGGGCGACGGAAACGGAAAAGAAAGGAAACCCATGAAGGAAATTGGTCGTGCCGTCGAGCGGGTCCACGTACCAAACACCGCCGGTCCCCCCGATCTCCCCCCCCTCCTCTTCCGCCCGGATCCGGTCGTCGGGAAATCGCTCACGGATCCTCCGGATCAGGAGTTCCTGCGCCTCACGATCCGCGACGGTCACCATGTCCTTCTCTCCCTTGTAGACCACGGTGGAGCGGTCCAAGGCGCGGAAGTGTCGAAGAAGAAGTCGCCCCGCCTCGCGGGCCGCCTCCTCGGCGAATCGGATCACGGGGTCCCTCCTTCTTTTTCTTTCTCCTTCTCTTCTTCTCTCTCGCCCTCCTCGTCTTCCCGCCGGCGACGGCGGTGGATCGCCGCGGAGAGAAGAACGGAGAGGAAGTAGAGGGCGAGAACGGGCACTCCCATGAGAATCTGGGAGGCCACGTCCGGCGGCGTAAGCGCCGCGGAGGCGACGGCGATCACCACCACCGCGAGCCGCCAGCTCCGGAGCAGACCGCGCGGCTCGACCACACCCGCCCAGGTGAGCAGGGAAACCACAAGCGGCAGCTGAAAGACGACGCCGAAGGCGATCACCAGCTTGGAGACGAAACCGAAGTAATTCCCCGCCGAGATCATGGGGGTCAGATTCTCGGTGCCGAAGCCGAGGAGAAAAGCGAAGGCGATCGGCACGAGAACGAAAAACCCGAATAGGGCGCCCAGGAAGAAGAGGACCGTCGAGGAAAATGCCAGGCCGGTGAGAACGCGCCTCTCCCGCGTGAAGAGACCGGGCGCCACGAAGCCCCAGACTTTATAGAGCACGAAGGGGAGCGCGGCGAAAAGACCGATCAGGAGCGCCGTCTTGAGCCGGAGCGTGAACGCCTCGGCGGGACCGAGGAAGACGAGCTTTCCCGCCGGCCGAATGAGCAGGTCCACCGCCCGCTCCGAAACGAACCAGCCGCCGACGGCGAGGAGAATCACCGCGAGACCGGAGTGAATCAGTACCCCCCGCAGCTCCTCCAGGTGCTCCAGGAGGGACATCCGTCTCTCCCGGTCCCGGTGTCGCTCCCCAGAAGCCATGGCCGGCCCTCGCCCCCGTTCATTTTAAGAGTGAACGGATTTCCTCGAGGAACTCGCCGGCGTCCTTGAAGCGCCGGTAGACCGAGGCGAACCGCACGTAGGCCACTTCGTCCAGGCCGCGCAGATCCGCCATCACCGCCTCGCCGATGGTCCGGCTCGACACCTCCCGATCCCCCGCTTCGGCGATCGCCGTCTCCACACGGTCCACCAGCGCGTCGATCGCCTCCCGCGACACGGGACGCTTCTCGCAGGCGGTCAGGATACCGCCGACCAGTTTCTCCCGCCGGTAAGGCTCCCGCCGGCCGTCCTTCTTCACCACCAGGAAGTGCGAGGGTTCCACGTATTCGTATGTCGTGAACCGGTGGCCGCAGGCGGAGCAAAGGCGCCGGCGGCGGACCGCCCGCCCCTCCCGTACGGAACGGGAATCCACCACCTTGTCCTCGTCGACCCCGCAGGATGGACACCGCATCGGCGCGCCTTTCTATAGACCGTAAAGGGGGAACTCCCGGCAGAGCGTCTCCACGTCGGCGCGGACCGCGTCCAGGTTCTCCTCGTTCTTCGGATCCTCGAGAACCCGGGCGATGAAACCGGCGATTTGCTCCATCTCCGGCAGGCCCATCCCCCGGGTGGTCACGGCGGGCGTGCCGATCCGCACGCCGCTGGTGATGAAGGGGGATCGTTCGTCGAAGGGAACGGTGTTCTTGTTCGCCGTGATTCCCGCCGTGTCGAGCGCCCTTTCCGCCTTCTTGCCGGAGATCTCGCTCTCCCGGAGGTTGATCATGAGCAGGTGGTTGTCCGTGCCCCCCGATACGAGCCGGAAACCCTTTTGCAGGAGCGCGCCGGCCAGCGCCGCGGCGTTGGCCACCACTCGCTTCTGATAGTCCCGGAATCCTTCGGTGGCCGCCTCGCGGAAACAGACCGCCTTGGCGGCGATACAGTGCTCCAACGGCCCTCCCTGCATGCCGGGGAAAACGGTCTTGTCGATGGCGGCGGCGTGTTCCTCCTTGCAGAGGATCAGCCCGCCCCGGGGTCCACGCAGTGTCTTGTGGGTGGTGCTGGTGACGATGTCCGCGTAGGGGACCGGGTTCGGGTGGACGCCGGCGGCGATCAGTCCGGCGATGTGGGCCATGTCCACCATCAGGTAGGCGCCCACCTCGTCGGCGATCTCCCGGAAGGCGGCGAAGTCGATGGTCCTTGAGTAGGCGGAGTAGCCGGCGACGATCATCTTCGGCTTCGCCTCACGGGCGACGGCCCGGATCTCGTCGAAGTTCAGCGTTTCCGTCTCCCGGTTCACCTCGTACTGGGCGACCTTGAAAAAGCGCCCCGAGAAGTTGACCGGGTGGCCGTGGGTGAGATGACCGCCATGAGAAAGGTTCATTCCCAAAATGGTATCGCCGTATTCGAGGAGCGCGAAGTAGGCGGCGATGTTCGCCGAGGCGCCGGAGTGGGGCTGCACGTTGGCGTGGTCCGCCCCATAGAGCGCCTTCAATCGCTCCCGGGCGAGTTCCTCCGCCACGTCCACGTACTCGCACCCGCCGTAGTACCGCTTGCCCGGGTACCCCTCGGCGTACTTGTTGTTCATCGTCGACGCGAGGGCTTCCAAAACCGCCTCGCTGGCGAAGTTCTCGGATGCGATCAACTCGAGCTTGGTCTCCTGTCGCCGGCGTTCGTTCAGCACGGCATGGGCGATTTCCGGATCGTCTCGGAAGAGATAGTGAAAGCGGCCGCCGCCGGGAGGGGCGGGGCGATCGTCCGGTTCCTCGAAGGGCTCGTCCACCGCGACGACCCGCCGCTCGTGGCGCCCACCCTCGAATGCCTCGTCGAGCCAGGTCCCGAGAATCGCCCGCGCATCCGCGTCCTTCAAGGAGCGGCCCGCCAGGCAGAGGACGTTCGCGTCGTTGTGGGCGCGGGAGAGCCGGGCCGTCTCCTCGTCCATGCAGAGGGCGGCGCGCACTCCCTGTAGCCGGTTGGCGGTGATCGACATTCCCACGCCGGTGCCGCAGATCAGGACGCCCCTCTCCGCGACGCGGTGGCGCACCATCCGCGCCACGCGGTAGGCGTATCCCGGATAGTCGGCGGATTCCCCCGTGTCGGGGCCCGCGTCGATCCCTTCGTGGCCGAGCTCGACCAACCAGCCCAGTATTTTTTTCTTGAGTTCAAAACCAGCGTGATCCGAACTAATTGCGATTTTCATTCCGTCACCTTATGCGCCCACCGGCCGTCGGGCCGGTTCGCTCCCGCCCCGAATCGGACGGGCTCCCCGTTCTCGAACCGAACCCTCCGCCGGGTCCGGCCTTCATTCTTTCCAGCGCCCCTCCGGACCGCCGTCGCTCCCGAAAAGGCGTTCCCCGATTTGTTTCCATCCCCGCCGGAGCGCCCGGCGGATCTCCTCGAAAGTCCCCCGGTACACATCCAGCGTGGATCCGAAGGGATCGCTCACATCCCGTAAGGAGCGCTTCCCCCCCTCCGCGTCCAGGTCGTGGAGGAGCACCGTTTTGACGTCCGCTTCCGGGTCGAGATCCAGAACCGTCCTGCGGTGATGGCGGGCCATCACTACGATCAGGTCCGCCCGCCGCACCAGGTCCGCGGTGAGCCGGCGGGAACGGGTCCCGTCGATGTCGACCCCGCCCTCTTCCGCCGCTCGTCGCGCCTCCGGGCTCGGAGGTTCGCCCGGGAGCGCCCCCGTGCCGGCGGAGACCGCCTCCACGCGGTCCTTCCACGATTCGGGGAGGAGGGAACGGAACAATCCCTCCGCCATCGGGCTGCGGCAGGTGTTTCCGGAGCAAACGAAGAGGACCAACCGTTTCATTCCGTCTCCCGGCGGAGGCGGAGCGTTCCGCCGAAGACTCCGACGAGCCTGATGGATCCACGGATTTCCTGTCGCGGAATTTCGCGCGCAACCCAGGCTAACGGATCGCCCCGGGGGCCGTCAAGGAGAGCCCCCCTCCACCCCTTCCTCGAATCCCTCGATCGGGAAGGGGCCCGCTCGCAAAAGCCGTGGCGGGTCGAAGGTGGCGTCCACAAGCGCCGAGGGGGGACCGACCGGGTCGAATCGCGGCCCGGCGACGATCAGGTCCGCTTCCTCCCCGAAGAGTATCGTTAGGCGGTCCGGGTCACCCTCCGGCTCCCCCCCATCCCGGTTCGCGGAGGTGGAGATGAGGGGGCGGTCCGCGAGGCGAACCCAGCCGCGGAGCCAGTCCCGGTCCGGCACCCTTACCGCCACTCCTCCCCTCGGTCCCGCGGCGGGGGAGCCGGAGATCGCGGGGAGGACGAGGGTGAGCGGGCCGGGCCAGTAGCGGTCCGCCAGCCTCCGGGCGGCGGCGGGGAACCGGGAGGCGACCAGACGCCAGCGCTCCGGCTCGTCGAGAAGGAGGAGGAACGGCTTGTCGGCCCCGCGCCCTTTCACGGCCCGGATCTTCCTCCATACGGCCGGGTCGAGCCCGTCGCCGCCCAGACCGTACATGGTCTCCGCCGGGTAGACGATGAGGGCGCCCTCCCGGATGGCGCTCGCCACCTCCGCGGCGCCCACGCCTTCCCGGCAGAGATCGAGCGAAACAACTTTCGCTCTATACATTATTCGTCCTTGTCTCTCTCGGATCGTATCAAGTTCTGATATCGTCGAAGGCGCCGCCGGAGGGCGGGATCCCGGCGGGCGAGCATGCGGGCGGCGAGCAGCGCGCCGTTCTTCCCCCCCGCCTCGCCGATGCCGACGGTGCCGACGGGAACGCCGGGAGGCATTTGCACCATGGAGAGAAGGGCGTCCATCCCGCGGAGAGGCCCCGCCGGCGCGGGCACGCCGATCACCGGCAAAAGCGTGTAGCTCGCCAGCACGCCGGGGAGCGCCGCGGCGAGACCCGCCACGGCGATGATCGCCTCGAGACCGCGCCTCTCGGCGCTCCCCGCGTAGCGCCGCACCTCCTCCGGATCCCGGTGGGCGGAGGCGACCACGCATTCCGATGGGACGCCGAGCCGGTCGAGCACCCGAACCGCCGCGGCGGCGATCGCCTCGTCGCTCCGGCTCCCCATGATGACGCCGACCCGCGGGGCGCTCATCCGCGCACCCCCGGCCGGCCGATGTCGGGACGCATCTGCATCCCCGGAAAGCGGATCCCGCCGGCGAAGGCGTAGGCGGCGGCGAGCGCTTCCTCCAAAGTCGAGCCGCGGGCGACCACGTTCACCACACGACCGCCGGCGACGGTCCAATCCTTTCCCCGCCGAACGGTGCCGGCGTGGTACACGCGCACCCCTTCGGGCGGCTCCCGATCCAGCCCTTCGATCGGATCGCCGAAGCGAGGCTTCCCCGGGTATCCCTCGGCGGCGAGCACCAGGCAGGCCGCGGCGCCGGGCCGGAAACGAATCGGCCCATCGATCCAGTCTCCGCGGGCGATCGCGGCCATCCGGGGGAGAAGGTCCTCTTCCACCAGTTCCAACACGGCCTGCGTCTCCGGATCGCCGAAGCGGCAGTTGAACTCGAGCACCTTCGGCCCCTCATCGGTCAGCATCAGCCCGGCGTAGAGAATGCCCCGGTAGGGGCTCCCCTTCTCCGCCATCACATGAAGCACGGGACGGAAAATCTTTTCCCGCACCATCTCCATGACCGTTTCGTCCACGCCGGGAGCGGGCGCGATCGCACCCATACCGCCCGTGTTCGGCCCGGTTCCGTTTTCGCCTATCCGCTTGTAGTCCCGCGAGGAGGGAAGGAGAACCAGGTCCTCGCCGCGCACCAGCGCGAGCACGGAAAGCTCGTCCCCCCGGAGACACTCCTCGAAGAGAATCGTCTCACCCGCTTCGCCCAGTTCCCGGCGTTCCAGAAGGCGCTCCGCCTCGGCGAGCGCCGCCTGGGCGGTCTCACGAATGGAGACCCCCTTCCCCGCGGCCAGCCCGTCCGCCTTCACCACCACCGGAAGGCCGACCGCTTTGAGGGCGTGGGGCACCTCGGCGACGCACCGGATCGCCCGGCTTTTCGCCGTCGGTACACCGGCCTCCTCGAGCACGCGCTTGGTGAAAACCTTGCTCCCCTCGAGACGCGCCGCGTCCCGGCTCGGACCGAAAAGCAGGTGCCTGGTTCCGCAGAAGCGGTCCGCCGCGCCGGCGACGAGGGGCGCCTCGGGACCGATCAGGGTGAGATCGACCGATTCGTCTTTCGCCATCGCCAACAGATGGTCCGGTCGCCACCCCTCGCCCGGGACGATCCGCGCCGGCGGAACAAATCCGTCGCGCCCGGGGAAAACCATCAGATCGGAACAATCGGGAGAAGAGGAAAGCGCGTGGAGCAGCGCGTGCTCCCTGCCGCCGCTGCCGACCACCAGAACACGCAAGGGAATTCCCTCCTCGAAAACGGAAGCCCGTTCAGAAAGGGCCTACCGGAAGACCCAGGCGATGGAGAACCGGTGGGTTCCCCCGAGATCGCCCATCGAGGCGTAGGCGTAGTCGATCTGGTATTCCCGGACGCGGCGGAATCCGAGGCCGAAACTGGCGCCGGTTCCATCTCCGCCGGTGGAATCGTCACGTAGGTCGTCGAGGTGAGTCCGGTATCCGCCTCGAAGGAAGAAGTCGTTCACCAATTCCCACTCCGCGCCGACGGCGAAGCGCGAATCCCAATCCACCGCCCAACTCCAATCGGCCGACAGGAGAAAACGGCGGTCGAAAAAGGGATAGGCCGTGCCGGCGGAGACGACGGTGGGGAGCGGATCACTCTCGTTCAGGTACCCGGAGGTCATGGTCCCCGCGTTGCGGACCGCCGCGCCCAGGCGAAGCCGGCGGTAGGCGTTCCGAACGAGCAGGCCGAAGTCGCCGCTGAATCCGAGGGCGCTCTCGCCGTCTATGCCTCCGCTGATCACGGCGCCGTTCGCCCCGAGGAAAAATCGGTCGCCGACACGGACGGCGAGTCCGGCGCCGAAGGCGAGATCGGTAGCGGAAAACTCACCCGACCCCGCGCCGGTGGGATCGGCGACCGTGGTCCGGGGGATGTCTCCGGCGGAGAGAAAGCGAAGGGAGAGATTCCACGTGGCGAAGCGCCCCGCCGGTTGGGCGAACCCGATCGACCCGGCGTGCATGTCGGCGACGTAGTGGATGTAGTTGGTCGCGATCTGTGGATGGTTGATCTGCCCGGCGCCGGCGGGATTCCAGAAGAGTCCCTCCGCTCCGTCGGCGACCGCGGTGTACGCCTCCCCCATGCCGGCGGCGCGCGCGCCGAGCCCGATCCTGAGGAACGAGAATCCCCGGGTCCCCGCTTGATCATTCGCGCCCGCCGCCGCCGCGAACCCGAAAAGGGCGATCAGCGCGGCGGTCCGGCGGAAGGAGTGGAACTTCAAAGTAGGCAACTCCTTTCCCCGCTAACCCTATATCATTCCCCGGTTACGGTGTCAACCGGGCCGTGCGCCCCCGGAAGGTCCGGAACTCCTCCCGAAGGGGGGGTGTGCAATGCGGGAAGGACGCCCCGGGAATCGGTGGGGGCGCATCGTCCTGCGTCGACCGGGTGGTGGTCTCTTGACAGCTCCCGGAAGGGGTTGTTAGGGTCTTTCCGATTCCGAGAAACGATCGTTCGTCCTTCCCGATGGAGGTGATCCCTTATGTTCCACAGATATTCTCGCTTTCTCTTGCTGCTCCTGCCGATGCTCGTCGCCGCCCCCCTCCTGGCCGTGGACGAAGTCGCCTTCGGTCTGAACGAGGAGGGCCGCGCCCTGATGGAGCAGGGGAAATACGCCGAAGCAAAAGCCAAATTCCTGGAGGCGGTCGAAACGGACGGCTTCTTCTCGGAAGCCCGCATCAACGCCGCCCGCGCCGCGGAGATGGAAGATCCTCCGGACTGGGTGACCGTGAAAACTCAGTACCTGACCGTTCTCACGTATGACGAGGAGAACGTGGAGGCGATCCTCGGGAGCGGCCTCTATTTCGTGAAAGCGTCGGACTTCGAAGAAGCGAAGGCCCGTCTCGAGAAAGTGATCGAGATGGAGGGGGAGAACGGCGCCGCCCGCTACGGCCTGGGAAACATGTACTACAAAATGAAGCGGTACGACCAGGCTTCCGCGGAGTATGAGAAGGCGATCTCCCTCGACCCCGGCGCCTATCCGACCGCCCTCCTCCGTGTCGGCGTGAACGAATACAACAACAACAGGAAGACCAAGAAATTCGACAAGGCGACGGACTATCTCACTCGTTTCCTCGAGCGCGGAAAGGAGAAGGAAGACCTGGCGATCGCCCACAACCGTCTTGGTCTCATCCATTACTACACGAAGCAATATCAAAAAGCGATGACCCACTTCGGCGAGGCGAAAAAACTCGATCCGACGGATTACACCAACGACTTCTTCCGGGGCGTGATCTACGCGCAGACCCAGAACCTCGCCAAGGCGGAGGAGGAGTTCAAGTCCTGCCTGGAGAAGAAGCCCGGCTACGGCGACGCCCACTTCCAACTCGCCACGATCTATCAGATGCAGTACCGGGATGAAGAAGCGATCGAGCAGTACAAGGCAGCCGCGGCGGACCGCAATTTCAGCAAACGGTCGACGGCGCGGGAGAAGGCGCAGCAGATCGAGACCTATCTGCAGAAGGTGAAGGAGGCGGAAGGAACCCAGTAGAAACGTCCTCCCCGGCCGGGCCGATCGGGCGCTCCGGCGTTGACCCCGAGAGGGGGCCCATCGCTGAAACCCGCCTCCGGATCGGCGCACCGGGCCGGGAGGTTAAAAAAACGTGAAAAAAACGCGGGTTTCCGCGTTTTTTTCGTTGACAGCTTTTCCCTGGCGGAATACATTCCGGCCGGTTCCAATAAATGATCCTTTAACCTAGGGGAGAGAGAACCGTGAACAAGGGAGAACTGATCGATCGCATCGCCCAGATGACCAACCTGTCCAAGCGCCAGACCCGCGAAGTGCTCGACGCCACCTTCGATACCATCAAGAAGAACACGAAGAAGAAAGGCGGCGTCCAGCTGGCCGGCTTCGGCACCTTCTCCGTCAGCAAGCGGAAAGCGCGCATGGGCCGGAACCCGCAGACCGGCGAATCGATCAAGATCAACGCCAGCAAGAACGTGAAGTTCAAGGCCGGCAAGGCCTACAAGTCCTCTCTGTAGGATTCGGGAAGAGATGAACCGGCCGGGGCGGATCCGCTCCGGCCGGTTTTCTTTTTTCGAACGGGATTAGGGGGAAACCCGCCAATGATCGAGCCGGGCGGGAACCCAGGCGGAAGCGTCCGCGGGGAGTTCGAGGAGACCCGCGGTTCCATCCGTTTCGGCGAGGTTCAGCAGCGGTCGCCCGCCGAGACGGAGCGTCCATTTCTCGCCCCCTCCTTCCGCTTCGATACGGACGAGGGGTTCGTCGAGCCGTTCGCCCGGCGCGCGCCCGACCCAACGGAGCGCGGCGAGCCGGGAAAGAAGCGTCTCGAACGCCTCGGGCCGCGCCGCGGACGGGAAAGGTTCCCGTAGCCTCCATCCTCCTTCCTCGCGAGTCGCCTCGACGGTGAATCCCTCGAACAGGATCCGCACCTTGTCGGCGCCGCGGATCTTCTCCGGGAAGAGTAGTCGGCTCACGAGGTCCTCCGCGCCGACGCCGATCACCCCCGCCGCGTTCGGCTCCAGGATCAGCGCGCCCCGCTCGCCGGCGCGGCGACCGACGAGGATACCGGCGACGCCCCTCTCCACGGTGACTTCCTCCGATTTCGTTTTGACGCGAAGGACCCGGTCCCCTTCCGCGACGGCGTCCGCCGGATCGAGGAAACGAAGCGCCTTGAGCCGCCCGAGAGCGATCAGGAATGCGCGGGTTCGCGAAGGGTCCGCTTTGCGCCCGCCCTCGCCGCCGAGACGCCACCCCTTCTCCTCCCGAACGATGACGAATTCCCCCTCCGGTCCCTCGACTTCGACGGTCTCCTCCCCGGTGAGATCCCCGCGGAAAAGCAGGGGGTCGAGGAACGAGCCGGACCATGTCTCCAGAGAGTCGATCAGGCGGCGGGGGAGGAGGATCGTCCCCTCTCGATCCGATGCGAGAGCGGTCCGGAGCGCCGTCTCCGGCACGGCCGCCCCGACGGTCAGAGACGCTTCCCCCTCCGCCCAACGAACTTGGAAGGTGAAGGGATCGTCACCCGCCCGGTACGCCCCGCGCCGGTCCCAATCGTGAACCCGGCCGTCCTTCAGATGGGCCAGAATGCGCCACGCCGCCCGCTCGTTCGCCCGAAGCCCCGCCTCCTCCACCGTCCAGCTCTCCTTCCCGACCCGAAGCAGCGTCGTGGTCTTTCCGCGGCGGGTGAAGGCGAGGGATTCGACGAGCCGGTAGGGGTAGTGGAGCGGCCGCCGATCCCGCAAGTGATGCAGGCGGATCCGGGGGAACTCGGCGAAGGGCTTCCCCGCCAGAAGAACCGCCGGGCTCGGCGCAGCGGCGGCGTACACGCCGTCACCGGTCGGGTTCCCGTCGCCGATCCGGAGGATCCGGCCGCCGGCGCGCACCGTCGCGCGGGGAGGTTCCAGGCCGTAGGGGACCCCGGACTCGGGTTCCGGGTCGACGACACGCACCACAGGGGCTTTCTCGAGAAGGGAAAGGATCCGGTGCGCCTCCCCCGAGTCGGCCCAATCCTTTATGGGGCGGATGATCATCCATGATCCGTCACGCGGAACGAGCACCGCGTCGAGGGAATCATTGGAAAGCGCGAGGCTCTCGGGCTCGGCGGGAAAACCGGGGAGAAGCCGGTCGATCTCCTCCCCCGGACGGGGGACGCGCAGAATCGGCGCGGCGAGCCAAATGAGCAGGAAGAGGAGAAGGATGGTCGCGGCGGCGGTCGCGGCGGAGCGCGCTTTCATCCCCGCAGCCTCCACCGTAAAACGACCACCACGCCGATCGCCGCGAAAAGCGCCGGCGGCAGGATCAGACAGAGCCAGAGGAGCGCCGCGGCCCGGCGCGGCGTGAGGAGAAGGGGTTGGTCCTCCCCGCCGCCGGCGTCGGCGCCGAGGGGCCCGCCCCGCCGGGCGATCCAACGCGCCGCGGCGAGGAAGAGATCGCCGTTGGCGCCGAGGGAGCGGAAGCGGTTGGAGGCGAAGTCGGAATCGCCGAAGAGGACGATCACTCCCCCATCGGTTGTTCCCTTCTCGTAGAAGACGCCGCCGATCGTCACCGGTCCCGGCTCGTCCACTCCCTCGTCGAAGACCGCCTTCCCCCGGGTGAGAAGCGCCGAGTCCGTTTCCGCCCACGACTCGTCGCCGCTCCGCACCAAGGATTGGAAAACCTCGCTCGGGTCGTCGCTCCGAACGCTTCCCACCGGCCGCGCGCGGGGAAAGAAGCTCGCCCCCCGGAGCCCGCGGGTCGCGTCGTGACGGTCGTAGTCCTTCGCCGCCGGCATCTGCATGTCCACGCCGTAGAGGCGGCTTCCTCTGTCCACCACAACCGAGGATCCCGCCGCGAGACCGAAGCGCCCCAGGAATTCGTTCCATCCCGCGCCGCTCTCCGGGTCGAGAAGGAGGAAGAGGCCTCCGCCGCCGCGCACGTACGCCTCGAGCCGGTCCGACACTCCGGGAAGCGGATCACGAAGCGGGCCGGCGGCGATCACCTCGTCGGTTCCCCCCGGCACCGCTTCCTCGGCGGTGAGGAGAAGACTCTCCACGCGGAATCCCTCCGCCTCCAGAACCGCGGAGACGCCTCCGAGTCCACCATCGCTCCTCTCCCCCGGCTCCTTCTCCCCCTGACCGACGAGAAAGCGGATCGTACTCTCTCCGCCGGTGAGGCGGAGAAGCGCCGCGGTGAGTTGCTTTTCGCCGTGGTTGTAGATCGTCTCCCGGCGCTCCCCCATCCGGAGCACCGTGGCGCCGTAGACGTTCACGCCCAGGCTTTTCGTCTCTCCCGGATTCCGGTCCGGGTCGAGTACGCGGAAAGTGAACCGGGGAGACGACGCGGCGCACCGGTCCAGGAGACGGCGGATCGGCTCGGTGCGCGGGTCCTCGGGGCGATAGAAGGCGGTCGCCTCCACGGGCTCCGGCAGGGAACGGAGTACCTCGACCGTTCGGGGCGCGAGGGTGTGCTCGGACTCGGCGGTCCAATCGAAACGAGGCCCGAAACGGTCCGCAGCCGTCACCAATACGGCGAGAAGGAGAGCGAGCGGAAGGAGACCGAGAGATCCGCGCATCCCTATCCCCTCCACCGGCGTGACCGGAGGACCCGATCGGTTCCGGCCAAGGCGATCACGATCCAGGCGATGAAAAAGACCACGTCCCCCGTGTCGACCAGGCCGACGGTGAACCGCCCGAAACGGTGCAGGAAGGAGAGCCGTTCCATGACCTGCGACACAGGAGGGGAAGCCAGCGTCGCGGCGTAGCCGACGGTCCAGGCAAGAAGGAGCGCGCCGTAGGTCCCCGCCGCGGCGACGATGGGGCTCTCGGTCAACGAGGAGACGAAGAGACCCAGCGCGAGATAGGCGCCCCCCAGAAGCAGGAGCCCCAGATACGCGCCGGCGACGGCGCCCGGGTCCACTTCCGCCACCCGGGCGAGAAAGACGGGATAGGCGAGCGTCGGCAGGAGGAGCAACACGTAAAAGAAAAAGGCGCCGAGAAACTTTCCCACCACCGCCTCGCCGATCTTCACCGGATAGGCGAGCAGCAGCTCGAAGGAACGGTTTCTCTTCTCCTCCGCCAAGAGACGCATGGTCAGGAGCGGAACGATTAAGATCAAAAGGAAACTGATGCTCTCGTAAAGGGGCTGAAGGATTCCCGGCGTGATCCGGAGATCCACCGGCGCGGCGCCGGCGGCGCCCCGCCGGATCGAGAGCAGGTGGTAGAAGGTGGCGTGATTCCGGAAGAAGAAACCCGAGAGGAGCAGGAAAAAGGCGGCCACCGCATAGGCTACGGGCGAGCGGAAGGCGTCCCCCGACTCTTTCCTCGCCAATGCGCGGACCCGTGACACCTCAATCCTCCTTGGTGAGCCGGAGGTAGATCTCCTCCAGGGACATCCGCTCCCGGAACAGCTCGACCGGCTCCCCGCCGGCGCCCAAGACGGCCCGCGCGAAGGCGCCCGGTTTTTCCGATCCGTCCGTCTCGAGTAGAACGCGATGGTATTCTCCTTCGCGCCCCCCCTCCTCGACTGCGACCACGCCGGGGACCCGTCCGAGAGCGCCGCGGACATCCTCCATCGGCCCCGCGAAAAGAACCCGCGTCCTCCCTTTCCCCCGGAGCGCCCGCTCCAGGTTCTCCGGCGTGTCGACCGCCAACAATTCCCCCTCGTCCAGAATCATCACGCGACCGCAGAGCCGCGCCGCCTCGGTGAGGATGTGCGTGGAGAGCAGGATCGTCCTCTCCCCCGCCAGCTCGCGGATGAGGGCGCGGAAGGAGGCGGCCTGCTCCGGATCGAGACCGATCGTCGGCTCATCCAAGAGAAGCACGTCGGGGTCGCCGAGAAGCGCCTGGGCGAGACCGACCCGCTGCCGGAAACCGTGGGAGATCGCCGCGGTTCTGCGGTCCGCCACTGGGTCCGCGCCGCATCTCTCCAGCGCCTCCGACGCGAGGCGCTCCCCCTCCCGTCCGGAGAAACCCTTCATCTCCGCCACGAAGCGCAGGTAGCCGCGAACGCGCATGTCGGGGTAGAGGGGAACCCGTTCGGGAAGGTAGCCGATGCGGCGGCGCGCCTCCCCACCCTCGTCCCCCGGATCATGACCCGCCACGCGAACCCGTCCCGCGGTGGGACGGAGCCAACCGGTCAGGATCCGGAGCGTGGTGGTCTTTCCCGCGCCGTTGGGACCGAGGAATCCGACCACCTCACCGGCACGGACGCGAAAAGAAACGCCCCGGAGGGCGTGAAAGGCGCCGAAGCGCTTGGAAAGATCCTCCACAACGATCACGGCTCGTCCTCGGCTCGGGTGCGCCGCGCGGGTGCGGCCCGCCCGTCCCCTTTGCCCTATTCGATCTCCCCCAACCGCTCTCGGGCGAGGGGAGCCTCGACGGATCGCGGGAAACGGTCCAGGATGCGCGTCAGCGTTTTACGCGCCTCGTCCCGGTCTCCCAGTTCGATCCGGCAGGCGGCGAGGCGGAGTAGCGCGGCGGGGACCCGTTCCGAATCGGGAAAATCCCTTTCCACGAGAAGGAAATGCTCCGCCGCCTCCTCGGGCATCCCCTCGGCGAGGCGGCACTCGCCGATCCAGTAGCGCGCGTCGTCGGAAAGCACCGACCGTGGGTAGGCCTGCAGGTACGCTTCGAAACCGGAGACGGCGGCGGCGTAGTTGCCGCGCACCAGGTCGAGATAGGCGGCGTCGTAAAGCGCCTTCGGGTCGATCATCGCGGCGTCGCCGTCCGGCGCCTCCCCGTCGGCGGCGGGGGCTCCCCCCCGCGACAATTGGTAGGTGACCCGGTCCACCTTCCCCGCCACCCGATCGAGTCGGTTCTCGTTCTCGCCGAAGCGGGTCTCCAGTTCGTCCAGGCGGGCGAAGATCTGCTCCCTGCCGACGGCGTCCTCGGCTCGGATCGAACGGAGAAGCCCGTTCTGCTCCTCCAGCAGCTCCTCGAGACCCTCGATTCTCTCTTCTTGGCGCGCCTGCTCCGCTTGAATCTCGGCGAGCGCTTCCGCGTTCTCCTCGGTCGTGATCGGCCCCCTCACCAACTGGCGGCCGTAGCAACCGGCCAGGAGCCAGGGGAGAAAAACCGCGAGCGCCGCCGCGCCGCTCCGCCTCCGCATCGCTCTACTCCGTTCGGGTAACGTGGAACTCGCCTCTCCGGTTCTTCGCCCAGGCCGCTTCGCCGTGCCCGGCGTCGATCGGCCGTTCCTTTCCGTAGCTCACGGTGCGGACGCGGGAAGCGGCCACGCCGTAGCCGACCAGGAAGTCCTTCGCCGCGTTCGCGCGCTTCTCGCCGAGGGCGAGGTTATACTCGACCGTCCCCCGCTCGTCGCAGTGCCCCTCGATGCGAACCGTCCAGGCGGGATGGCGCATCAGCACTTCGGCGTGGGCGTTCAGAATCCGGGTCGCGTCCGTCGTCAAACGGTACTTATCGAACTCGAAGTGGACGTTCTGAAAAACATAGGGCGCGTCCGGATCGACATCGGGCTTCTCGGCCGGAACGCCCTGGCGATCGCGTTCATCCGGCTGCGAAACCGGCGCGGTCTGCTCCTTCTCCACCGGCTCCGGCGGAACCAGTTCCTTCTTCGATCCGCAGGAGGCGATCAACAGGAGGATCGTGAGTGCGAAAATGATCTTCAGAAAGGAAGTGTTTCGGAACATGGCGATTCTTTCCTCCGTCTCCCTCCGCCCGCCGTTTCAGCGGTCCGGTCGGGGAGACCAGGACGGCGAATAATCCTCCCCCTCGCCCGGCACGAGGAGGCGCACGCCGCTGCCGTCCGCCAGCATCACGTACAACCTTCTTCTCCCGGTCCGCGTGGAACTGAACACGAGGTGGCGGCCATCGGGGGACCACTCCGGATCCTCGTTGTTCCCGCTCTGAAACGTCAAAAGATACGATTCTCCGTCCTGCAGGTCAAGGACGCGGATCTGGAACCCCCCTTCCTCGCGAGAAACGTAGGCGATCCGGTCCCCCTGGGGAGACCATTTGGGGGAGGCGTTGTACGTCCCCTCGAAGGTGATCCTCGTCACGTCGGAACCGTCGTCGTTCATCCGGTAGACCTGCGGCGAACCGGAGCGATCCGAAACGAAGGCGATCTGCCTCCCGCTCGGCGCCCAGGTCGGTTCGGTGTCGATCGCCCCGTCATACGTGAGCCGCCGGAGGCCGCTTCCATCCCGGTTCATGATATAGATATCGCCGTTCACCCCCCGGGTCATCATGAAGGCGATCCTCTTCCCGTCCGGCGACCAGGCGGGGGCGCTGTCCACCCCCGGCCCGGTGAGCACCGATCCGCCGGCGCCGTCGATCAGATCGAGCCAGTAGAGATCGGCGTCGCCGCCGGTGTAGGAGGTGTAAAGCAGCTTTCTCCCGTCCGGCGCCCACTCCGGCGTCAGGTTGTTGGAATCGTTGGTCAGGATCAGGCTCAGGTTGGAACCGTCCCAGTCCACCTTGTACAGGTCGGAATGCCTTCCGAAGGAGCGGACGAAAGCGATCCGGGTGCGGGAGATCCCCCGCTCGCCGGTCAGGTTGTAGATCACGTCGTCGGCGAAACGGTGCGCCGCGTCCCGCGGCCCTCCCTCGCTCATTTCGTAGCGCCTCGTGACGATCTTCTGCCCCCCCGGCATCCGATGGATCCATCCCTCCAACGTCCCTTCGCGGAACTCGACCGCGCCCCCCACGGCGGAGCGTGCCCGGATCGTGTCCGCCGACCCGGCGGCGAGAATCTCGAAGAAGCCGGAGAGGGAGAGGTCCCGCCGGACCGTTTCCTCCAACACGGCGGGAAGGGTTCCCTCCCCCTGAAAGGGGCGAATCACCAGGGGAACGCGGAACGTGCGGTATTTGGTGACGCCGAGCCAGACCTCGGTTTGGGCGGCGGCGGGCGCCGCGGCCAGGAGCGCGAGAATGGTAACGATGAGCGCGCGTCGCATGATGCCCCCGCTCCGCCGGCGACTCATTCTTCGAGGCGGAAAACGAAATTCACACCCAAACGGTCACCGGTGAAACCTTCCGGAAGGGCCGGGAAGGGGTCCGCGTCGAGCACCGCCCGAAGCGCGGCGCCGTCGAAAAAGTCGATCCCCGAAGATTCCTGGATGCGGGCGTCCCGCACGTGTCCGTCCCGCAGGATCTCGAAACGGACCGTGGCGACGGGTTTCCGTCCACCCGTGACCATCCCGCGGGGAGGATTCCAGCGTCCGCCGACCCGGTTCTCGATCAACGCCAGATAATAGGAAAAGAGAAAATCCTCCGCCTCCACCGTCACCGGCCCGCCCGAGGCGGGTTTCGTCTGGACGCGTTGCTCCTCGGCCGGCGGCTTCGCTTCCTCTTTCGGCTTCGGCTTCTCCTCCTTCGTCTCCTTCCGGGGCCGAGGTTTCTCGGGAACCTTCTCCGGTTTGATCGGCTGAACCGACTTCACCTCCGGTTGCACCCTCTCTTCTTTGGGCGGTTCCGGCACGGGCTCCGGTTCGGGACGGGGAAGTTCCACCAGGCTGACCCGGTAGACCGGCGTCCGCGGAAAGGGGACGCGCGCGCCGCTCACCGCCCGGACATAGAGGACGGAGAGCGCCGCGTGCAGCACGAGGCTGGCGACGAGAAAGGGACCGAGTCCTTTACGGAAACGCACCGGCGGGCTCCTCCGGTTGGGAAACCAAGCCCACGTGCTCGATACCGGCCCCCTTCAGCATGCCGATCAGACGGACCACCGAGCCATAGGGGACGCGGGCGTCGCCGCGTACGTACACTTCCCGGGCGCCGGAAGCGACGATCCGCCCCTCGATCTCGGCGGAGAGCCGGTCCATGGGGATTTTCCTCTCATTCAGGAAGACGTTCCCCTCCCGGTCGACGCTCAGGATCCAGGCGTCGCTCATCTCGATCCCCTTCACCTCGGCGCGGGGAAGCTCCACCTCGACCCCCTCCTGCAGGAGAGGCGCGGCGAGCATGAAGACGATGAGCAACACGAGGGTGACGTCCACCAGGCTGGTCACGTTCACCTGGGAGAGGGGACGGTAATCATGCGACGGCATCGTCCCCTCCCTCGGTGAGCCGGTCCGTCAGAGAGGACCGGAAACGATCCAGGTCGATGGAAAGCGAGCGTAGCCGCCCGAGGAAATGGTTGTAGGCGATCACCGCGGGAATCGCCGCGGCCAGGCCGGCCACGGTGGTGATCAGCGCCTCGGCGATCCCGGGCCCGACCACGGCGAGGCTCGCCGATCCCTTGACGCCCATGGCGAGGAAGGAACTCATCACCCCCCAAACGGTCCCGAAAAGGCCGAAGAAGGGGGAGACGTTCGCCGTCGTCGCGAGGAAGGGAAGATGGCGCTCCAGCTGCTCCATCTCCAGAAGGGACGCGCGTTCCATCGCCCTCTCGATCCTCTCCACCCGTTCGCGCGGGAGCGACCCGCCTCGAACCCGGTCGATGGGGACCCCCCCGCGGCCGTCCCCGCCGAAAGCCTCCCGGAGACCGGCGCGGAAGAGGGTGCGCAGAGGAAGACCCTTCCCGTTCGGCGCGAGGCAGCGCTCCGCGGCGGAACGGAGATCCGACTCCTCGTAGCGGCGCCAGAAACGGGCCGACTCGCGGGCGAGGACACGGAAGCGGAAGGACTTCTGCAGAATGATCGCCCAGGAAACGACCGAGAAGAGGAAGAGAACGAGCAGCACAATCTTCGCCACCGGTCCCGCATGCAGGATCATGGCGTGAATGCTCCGCTCCGCCTCCCCCGAAAGAAGGAGATTCGCGAAAGGCACGGCGGGGATCCTCCTTGAGGGGCACGACTCCGATTCGACGCAATAACAACAAGATAGAATGCTCGCGTCGCGTCGGGGGGGAGTATAGGGGAGGCCGATGGGTGTGTCAACGCGGCGAAAAAACGAAAGAGGGCGCCCACTCCGCGGCGGGCGCCCTCCGAAAGACGTCTATCCGTCTCTTACTTCACCCACTCCCGATAGGCTTTGGTGGGGGTGAAGCTGACCTGCTTCTGCGGCTTGGTCCAGCTGTAGCGTTTGGTGCGGGGGTTGTATTTCCGCTCCTTCTTCTGCGCGGAGCAGGTGAAGTTCCCGAAGCCGCTCAGACGGACTCCCTGGCGGGTGCGGGTGTAACGCTTGATCCCGTCGAGCGTCCAGTCGACGGCGGTCCAGGCTTCCTTCTCCGGTAGCTTGGTCTTGCGGGACACATACTTCACCAATTCGGTCTTGTTCATCTCTTCCTCTCTCCTTTTCCCGTCTCCCCGTGACTGGGGGGATGCCACGAACCGCCGGAAGGCGTTCCTTCCCCTCGATTGCCGGAGACGGCTATACCTCGGCCTTATGCCAATACAGCAAGCGGGATGCCAGATCGGCGAAAGAAACGGCCCGAACCGACCGGATAACTCGTTATGGCTTGGTGTGTTACAATTTCGGCAGGAGAGAGGATCTTTTCTTCTCCGGAGCGTCCAAAAATCTACCACACGAACGAAGAAAATTGCCTGTTTTTTTGCCGCTTCGAATAGAGAGAGGGCGGGATAAGGGAAGGACGCAAACGATTCAGGAGTCGAGAATGGAACGGAGGAAGCGGTCCAGCTTCCCGGTCTGGCGGGGGAAGCTCATCTCTTCGATCCCCTCGCGATCCGGATCGTAGGGAACGCCGCCGCTCCGGTGCGCCTCGTAGGCGCCGGCGATGGCGGCCGCCACATGGTCCGGCCGATTCACATCCGCCCACGAACCGAGGCGGAGGCGGCGGACCATCGCGCGCGCCTCTCCCTCCGGACCGATGCCGAGCACGGGACGGCCGGCGGCCATATACTCATAAAGTTTTCCGGAGACGATCTGGTCCGCGCCGGGTCCGTCGGCGATCACCTGGAGAAGCAGGTCCGCCGCCGCCATGCGGGCGACGCTCTCCCGGTGAGGGAGGAAACCGGTCAGCTCGACCTCCCCCTCGAGTCCGAGACGACGCACCGTTTCGGCGGTTCTCCCGGTTTGCGCGCCGACGATCACGATCCGGGACGCGCCGGCGGGGATCCGCCCGCTCCTGAGACAATCCCGGTAGGGCTCGAGCAGAAGCCCGGGATCGGTTCTTCGGTGAAAGGTTCCCACAAAAACCATCGTGAACCTGTCCGCGCCCGAACGCGGCGGCGGCGGCCCGGGGGCGAAATCCTCCGGGTCGTAGCCGTTATGGACGACGACGAAGCGGTCCGCCCTCTCCGGGCGGCCCCGGAGAAGAAGCTCCCGTATGCGGTCGTTCACCGCCGTCACGCCGTTCGCCTCATCCAAGACGGACGCCTCCATTCGCCGGTTCCAGGCGCGGTGGAAGGCGGTCGGCGGGAGAAGGTCGTAATTATCGCTCCAGGAATCGCGGAAGTCCGCCACCCAGGGGACGCCGGTGGCGCGGTGGATCGCCCGCCCGATGAGGTGGGAGGTGTGGGGAACGTTGATCGTGTAGATCAGGTCGATCGATTCGCGGCGGACGAACCGTTTCCCCTCCCGCACGGCGAAGGGGTACCAGCCCGCCTTGTTGTCCGGCAGGGAGAGCCACGGATTGACCGCCTTCAGCCGCCGCGCGAGCCTTCCGAAGAGCGGCTCCCTCGCGGCGGCGGCGGCGCGCGGCGGCGCGGAGGAAGCGGCGGGACGGCGGAGCCTCCCGAAAAGACGGAAGGGGTCGAGGCTCTCGGCGTGGACCACCGCCGTCTCCGGCGGGATCTGCCGCTCCAAGGTGGGATCGATGCAATAGTAGGCGCCGGCGCGCACGGTGAGGACCGACGGCCGCCATCCGAATCGGGGGAGCCAACCGGCGAGCTTGACCGCCCGGAAGGCGCCCACGCCGCCGAGCGGGGGGAAATAGTAGGACACGAGAAGAATGCGTCGCTCCCGCTCCTCCATCCCTCCCCCCTTCGGGACGCGGCCGCTCAGACCAACTCCCGGGCGGCGAAAAAGAAGCCGATCTCCCTGGCCGCCGTCTCCGGCGCGTCCGAGGCGTGCACCGCGTTCCGGCGCACGTCGAGACCGAAGTCGGCGCGGATCGTTCCGTCCTCGGCGGCGGACGGGTCGGTGGGGCCGATGAACTCGCGGAGCGCCGCGACGGCGTTCTCCTTCTCCAACACCGCCGGCATCACGTCGCCGGAGACGATGTATTGAACGAGCCCCTCGTAGAACGGCTTCCCTCGATGGACCGCGTAGAACGCCTCCGCCTCCTCGCGTCGGAGACGGAGCGAACGGACCGCCACGAGCCGAAAACCCGCTTCGGTGACGCGCCGGAGGATCTCTCCGGCCAGGTTTCTCTCCGTCGCGTCCGGTTTCACCATGAGAAGGGTTCGGTCGCTCAACGCCCGCCCCCTTTCAGCGCCTCCGCCATCAGCCCGCCGATCTCGGAGGGGACGCGCGCCACCGGAATTCCCGCCTTCTCCAGCGCGGCGGTCTTCTCCTCCGCCGTACCGGTGCCGCCGCTGATGATCGCCCCCGCGTGCCCCATCCGCTTCCCCGGCGGTGCGGTCCGCCCGGCGATGAAGGCCGCCACCGGTTTCTTCACCTCCGAAGCGATGTACTCCGCCGCCCGCTCCTCCTCGGTCCCGCCGATCTCGCCGATCAGCACGATCCCCTCCGTCCCGGGGTCCTCGTTGAAGAGGGGGAGCAGGTCCATGTAGTTGGAGCCCACGACCGGGTCGCCGCCGATGCCGATGCAGGTGGACTGGCCGACATCGTGGGCGGTCAGGTTCGCCACGATCTCGTAGGTCAGCGTGCCGCTCCGGGAGACCACCCCCACCGTCCCCTTTTTATGGATCGAGCCGGGGAGGATCCCCACCTTCGCCTTGCCGGGCGAGATGAGGCCGGGGCAGTTCGGTCCGATCAGGCGGACGCCGCTCCGCCGCGCCGCGTCGTAAACGCCGATCATGTCGAGCGCCGGCACCCCCTCGGTGATGCAGACCACCAGGGCGACGCCGCTCTCGATCGCCTCGTAGAGCGCATCCGTGGCGAAGGCCGGGGGGACGAAAATGACCGACACGTTCGCGCCGGTTTTTTCCACCGCTCCGCGCACAGAGTCGAAGACCGGGACGCCGTCCGACTCCGTTCCCCCTTTGCCGGGGGTGACGCCGGCGACGACGCGGGTGCCGTAGTCGATCATCTGCCGGGTGTGGAACGAACCGTCCCGCCCGGTGATCCCCTGAACCACCAGCCGGGTTTTCTCATCGATCAGGATGCTCATCGTCCCTCCCCCCCCTTCGCGGCCGCCACCACCGCCCGCACCGCTTCGTCCATGGAGGTGAGGGTGTCGTACCCCGCCTCCCGGAGGATCTCCTTCGCCCGATCCTCGTTGGTTCCGGTCAGGCGGATCACCACCGGCACGTTCACGGGCCGCTTCTCGAAGGCGCTTTTCAGTCCGAGCGCCACGTCGTCGCACCGCGTGATCCCGCCGAAAATATTGAAGAGGATCGCCTTCACCTTGTCGTCGGCGGTGAGGATGCGGAGCGCGGCCTCGACCTTCCCGGGGTTCGAGCTGCCGCCGATATCGAGGAAGTTGGCCGGCTCGCCGCCGTAGTGCTGGATCACGTCCATGGTCGCCATGGCGAGACCCGCGCCGTTCACCAAACAGCCGATCGTCCCCTCCAACGCCACGTAGGAGAGGCCCGCCTCGCGGGCGGCGATCTCGGCGGGCGGGTCCGCCTCGGGATCCCGGAGCGCCTCGATCTCCTTCCGGCGGAAGAGCGCGCTGTCGTCGATGTTGATCTTGGCGTCCAGCGCGAGAACCTCCCCCTCCTCGGTGGTGATGAGGGGATTGATCTCGGCGAGGGACGCGTCCACGGCGTGGAAGGCGGCGTAGAGGTTGCGAATCACCGCCGCCGCCGCTTTGATTTTCGCCGGGTCGTCGTAGAGCGCCGACGCGAGGGTCCTCGCGTGATAGCTCCGGAGCCCCACCGTGGGGTCCACCGTGAGCCGCGCGATTTTGTCCGGGTCGGTCCGCGCGGTCTCCTCGATGTCGACGCCGCCGGCCCGGCTCACCAGGAAAGTGAGCCGCTTCTTCTCCCGGTCCAGGAGAACGCCCACGTACGCCTCGGAGGCGATCCTCACCGCGCGGGTGACGAACACCTTCCGGACCGTGAGCCCCTTGATCTCCATTCCGAGGATCTCGCCGGCGACGCGCTCCGCGTCCTCGATGGAGTCGGCGCGCCGAATGCCCCCCGCCTTGCCGCGGCCGCCCACGTGCACCTGCGCCTTGATCATCACCGGGACGCCCACCTCTTCGGCGATCGCCCGGGCTTCGGCCGGGGAGGCGGCGACCCGCCCCCCCGGCACGGGGATCCCGTGGGTTCGAAAGATTTCCTGCGCCTGATACTCGTGAATCTTCATCGGCGCCTACTTCCGGGCTTTGGTCTTGGTCTTCGCTTTGGACTTGGATGACCTACCGGCGCCCTTCCCCTTCCTGCCGTGCTTCTTCCAGAACTTCTCGAGGATCTCCTGCAGGGTCGGGTGGCCGATCTCCTGAAGATCGTAGCTGACCCGCACCGCCGGCATGGGGAAGTCGATCACGCGGCGAAGATCGATGGGGGTGCCGATCACCACCAGCTCCGCCTTGGAAGCCTTCACCGTCTTCTCCAGATCCTTGATCTGTTTATCACCGTAGCCCATGGCGGGAAGGACCGGACCGGTGTCCGGGTATTTGTCGAAGGTCTGCGCGATGGTCCCCTTGGCGAAGGGGCGCGGATCGATGACGCCGTCGGCGCCGTACTTCACCGCGGCCACCATTCCTGCGCCGTACTCCATCTCGCCGTGCGTGAGGGTCGGGCCGTCCTCGATCACCAGGACCTGCTTGCCCCGGATCAGCTCCGGTTTGTCCACCGAGATCGGCGAAGCGGCGTCGACGATGATCGCGTCCGGGTTCGCGCCGAACACGTTCTGGCGGACCTCCTCGATGTCGTCCGACTCGGCGGTGTCGATCTTGTTGATCACCACAACGTCGGACATGCGCACGTTCGCCTCGCCGGGGTGGTAGCTCATCTCGTCGCCGGGGCGGTGCGGGTCGACCACGGTGATCGCCAGGTCCGGCCGGAAGAAGGGGAGATCGTTGTTGCCGCCGTCCCAGACCACGACGTCCGCTTCCTTCTCCATCTCCCGAAGGATCGCCTCGTAGTCGACGCCGGCGAAGAGGGTCGTCTTCCGCTGGATGTGCGGCTCGTACTCCTCGCGCTCCTCGATGGTGCACTGATGCTTCTCCAGGTCCTTGAAGGTGCGGAAGCGTTGCACCGCCTGCTTCGCCAGGTCGCCGTAGGGCATGGGGTGGCGCGCCACCGCCACCTTGGCGCCCAAGGACTGGAGGATCTCCACCACCCGGCGCGTCGTCTGGCTCTTCCCGGAACCGGTTCGGCCGGCGCAGATCGACACCACCGGCTTGGAACTCTTCAGCGCCGTCTCCTTCACTCCCACCAGGCGGAAATCGGGACCGGCGGCGAGCACCGCCGCGGCGTGGCTCATCACGTAATCGTAGGGGACGTCGCTGTACGCGAAGATCACCTCGTCCACCTTCAGCTCGTGGATCAGCTCGAGGGCCTGCTCCTCCGGAAAGATCGGGATCGGCTTCTCGTAGAGCGGTCCGGCGAGCTCCAGAGGATAGGCGCGGCCGTGGATGTCGGGGATTTGGGTGGCGGTGAAGGCGACCACCTCGGTGCTTTCGTCGTTCCGGAACAGCGTGTTGAACACGTGAAAATCACGTCCCGCCGCGCCCATGATCAATACGCGCTTCTTCTTCATCAGCGTTCCCATCCTTGTTCGGTTCTGTTTCCACCTGGGACCGGCTGAGGCCGAACCGATGAGGCCTGGGCCCCTTTCAGGAAGACTCTCTATTGTAGGGATTCGCGGGCGTACGCTCAAGCCGGAAAGGGGAGGCGCGCGGACGCGGCCGGATCAGCCGGCGGCGACGGGAGACTCGATGCGGATCGGGTTGGTGAGGATCCAGGGGCGGGCGGAGCGGCGGAGTTGGTCCACCTCGACGCGGTAGATCCCCGGACCAGCCTCGACGTCCATTCCCGGTCCCTCCCCCTCTTTCCAGAGCGCGCCGTTCTTGTAGATCCGGATCCGCGCGCGCCCGGGAAGGGGGAGTTCCACTTCGAGGCGGGCGTGGTTCGAGGCGACGAGACGCTCCCCCGGGCCGACGGCGTAGTCGCCGCGGCGGGCGGCGAAACGGAAGCCCCTGCTTTCGCCGAACCCGTCGTAGCCGACGAAGCTTCGTCCATTAAGGATCGCGTACAGAAGCAGCCGCGTGTCTCCCGGACCGTCCCCCTGGGGGACGGCGGTCAGGAGGGCGTGGGTGCGAATCCCCCGGAAGAGGGTCTCGTAGGAAGGGAAGGGGATCGCGAAACGCCCTTTCTTGTCCAGACGGATGCGGGCGTGGGCGTCCACGGCGCCGACGAAGAAGGCCGGCCGCTCCAGGGAGAGGCTGTCGAAGAGGGCGAGGTTCTTGTCGGGCCGATCCACGAGACGGTTCCAGGGGGCTTGGGGAAAAACGGGAAGCGCGACGAGCGAGGAGAGGAGCTTGAGCGGGGACTCGTCCCGCCACTCCGAGTCGGCGTTCACGATCTCGATGCCGGAAACCGCTTCCGGGACCGGCCCCTTCCAGGAGGGTCTTCCGAAGGGATGCGCGATCCAGCTGAAACCGCCGGCGGCGCGCGCGGCGGCGGCGGTTCTCTCCGCCGGGTCGCGAAGCGCCTCCTTCACGCCGGCCACAACAAGATGTCCCTCCGGAAGGGACTGCTCCGTGGCGACCACCACGAGCACGCCGTGGCGGTAGCCCGCCTCCTCCATCCCGTCGAGCGTGTTGTGGTCGCTGACGAGAACGAAGTCGAGCCCCGCGGCGGCGGCGGCGCGGGCCACTTCGTCCACCGTCCCTCCGCCGTCGGAGTGACGGGTGTGCACGTGCACCGCCCCCACCCACTCCCGTTCCGGGCCGAGCGGGCCGCCCGCGGCAGGGCGCCTGGGCCGGTCGCCGGCCACGACGCCGAGGTTGATCCCCCAGAGGATCAGCGCGAGGAGAAGGAGCGCCCGCGGAATGAGGCGGCGGCGCGCACCGCGATGGAAAACGGGCATGTCAATCTCCGTAGCGCTCCAGGATGAGAGCGATGAGGCCGCGAGTGGAGAGCCCTTCCCGGAGGGGGACGATCACCACGCGCCCGCCCGAGTGGCGGACCGTCTCGGCGCCGACGATCGTATCGGGGCCGTAATCGCCCCCTTTCACGAGCACGTCGGGGAGCAGTTTTTCGATGATCCGGGCGGGAGTCTCCTCGTGGAAAAGGACCACGCGATCGACCGGTTCCAGGGCGGCGAGAAGCTCCGCGCGCTCTTCCTGACCGACGAGCGGCCTCCCCTCCCCTTTCAGGCGGCGGACCGAATCATCGCCGTTCAGGCCGACCACCAGGAAGTCCCCCTCGGCGCGGGCGCTCCGGAGCACATCCAGATGCCCCGCGTGGAGAACGTCGAAGCAGCCGTTGGTGAAGACGACCTTCTCGCCGCGGCACCGGAGCTCTTCCCGCTCCCGGAGCAGTTCCTCTTCGCCGATCACGCGCCCCACGGCCGTCACTCCTCCTCCTCGAACAACTCCAGAAGACGCTCCGCGGTGATCACCGCCGCGCCGGGCTGCATGATCACCTCGCCGGCGGCGTGGTTGGCGATGATCGCCGCCTCCCTTTTGTCCGCGCCGGCCGCGACGGCCACGGCGAAGACGGAGATCACCGTGTCGCCGGCGCCGGTCACGTCGTAGACCGCGCGCGCCACCGTGGGGATGTGGGTGATCCGCCCCGCCGGTTCGAAGAGGCTCATTCCCTTTTCGCCGCGGGTAATGAGGAGCGACGTCCCGGGGAGCATGTTCAAGAGACGCTTTCCCACTCGAAGGAGGCTCGCCTCGTCGACGATCTTCTCCCCCGCCGCCATCCCCGCCTCCGACGCGTTCGGCGTGACGAGTGAGACGCCCCGATAGTTGGAGAAGTGCTTCACCTTGGGGTCGACGAAGATGTTCCCGCGCGCGCCGGAGAGGCCGACGACGAGACGGATGATCTTCTCCGTCACCACCCCCTTGCCGTAGTCGGAGAGGATCACGCCGTCCACACCGTCGATCCTCTCGCGAATCGCGGCGGCGACCCCCTCGCCGGCGGCGTCCTCCACCGGCTCGTCCGTCTCGGTGTCGATCCGGACCACCTGCTGGTGGTTGCCGATGATGCGCGTCTTGCGCGTGGTGGGGCGTCCCGCCGCCGTGACGAGCGCCGACGGGTCGAGGCCGTTTTCGCTGAAAGCCCAGCGAAGCACCTCGCCGTCCTCGTCGTCGCCCGTGACGCCGCAGATGGTCGCCTCGGCGCCGAGGGCGAGGAGGTTGTTCGCCACGTTCGCCGCGCCGCCGAGCCGCTCCTCCTGGCGGAGGACCCGCACCACCGGAACCGGCGCCTCGGGGGAGATGCGGGAGACGTCGCCGTAGACGTAGCGGTCGAGCATCACGTCGCCGACCACCAGAAAGCGTTTTCCTTGGAAACGGCGGATCCTCTCCCGGATCCTCTCCACGTTCCGGATCGCTTCGGTCATCGTTCCTCCATTTTCGTCGATCGAACCCCCGTGAAGTTAGCACGCGCCGGAAAAGGGGGTCAACGGCGGACGGACGCCCTTTCTTGGTTATATATAGTAAGAAGAGAGCGGCGGGGGCGTGACCCGGCCGGGCCGCGCGGGCCGGCGGCGGCTTGCGCCGGGCCGCTCCGCCGGAGTATCCTGGGCCGAACCCCGCGGAAGGTTGGGAGGATCATGACGACAAGGAAAAGACGAGGCGCCCCATTCGCCGCCCCCGCGCGGGCCTGCTTCGCCGCGCTCATTCCCATCCTTCTCGCCGCCTCCCCCGCGGGCTCTTCCGGGGATCCGGCAATTCCTCGCCCCATTCCGGTCTCCTGTCTCTACCTGCACGAAGCGGTGATGGAGGCGGATCCTTCGGCGGGGAAGCGGGCGGGACGGGCGGAGGTCGGCGCGGCCGGTTTCGCACCCGCCCTCGCCGAGAGGCCGGTGGAAGAGGCGCCCGACTCACTCGCCACGCTGGTGATTCTCCTGGACTGGGAGGACCAGCAGGCTTTCCGGAACGTGCACACCCCCGCCTCCTATCGAAAGACCTTCTTCCAAACCACGGCGAACGGCGACGAAACGATGGCCGATTACTACGCGGAAGTCTCGGGCGGACGGTTCGCGCCGCGCGGCGACGTGACGGTGTGGCTCCGTTCTTCGCGCTCGTACCATTACTACGTGAACGGCGACTTGACTCCGGGAACCGCGGACGACCACGGCTTCGACACGAACGCCGAGGCTTTCGACGCCGAGCCCTACCCGACCAACGTCTGGGGGATCGTGCGGGAGGCGGTGGAGCTGGCGGACGCGGCGGGCGTGGACTTCTCCCTCTTCGACAACGACGGCCCGGACGGGATTCCTTCTTCGGGGGACGACGACGGCATCGTGGACGCCCTCGTGGTGATCCACGCCGGCACGGGCGCAGAGGGATCGTTCGACCCGCTCCTCGGCGCGGACGCGATCTGGTCGCACAAATCGGACATGAGCGATCCCTATCTCCTCTCACGGATCGGCGCCACCGAGGCGGACGGAGTCTGGATCGGCCCCTACAACCTGGATCCGGAGATCGGGCAGATCGGCGTCTACGCCCACGAGTACGGCCACATCCTCGGGCTCCCCGACCTCTACCGGACCTATTCGGGATCGAGCGGCACGGTGCAGGAGTCGAGCGTCGGCTACTACTGCCTGATGGACGCCGGCTCCCTCCTCCCGGCGAACGCATCCGGCGGCGAGCCGCGCGGCTCCACGCCCGCCCACATCTGCCCCTTCTTCAAGGTATGGCTCGGCTGGATCGAAGAGGATGGTTACGACCGGGGCGGGCCGGCGGAGGTCGAGTCGATCCGCTTGGATGCGATCGCGCGCGGCGGCTCGCTCATCCGCCTTCTCGCCAACCCGAACGGGACGGAGTGGAAGATCCCGGGCGCCGAGGGGGAGTACTTCCTCCTCGAGAACCGAAGCGCCGTCGGCTTCGACAGGAATCTTCCCGGCGGCGGACTTCTCGTCTGGCACGTGGACGAGAGGCGGAGCGGCAACGACCCCGACGATTACCGGCAGCGGCTGGTGAACGTGGTGGAGGCGGACGGCGGGTACACCGGCGAGATCGGCACGGAGAACCTGGGCGAGGAGGAGGACTTCTGGCCTGTCGGCGGCGGGCGGGATTGGACGCCGGAGACGGACCCGAACACGGCGCTCTACGGCGGCGCCTACAGCGGTGTGTCGGTCACGGACATCGTGAAGAGCGGCACGGTGGTCACCTTCGATATCGAACCGCCGACGATTCAATCCGGCGAGCCGATCGTCTATCCCAACCCCTTCCGTCCCGGCGAGACGGGGACGGTGACGGTCGCCTTCCGCGGCGGCGGTTCCTCCCCCGATCCCTCGACGGTCCGGGTTAGAATATTCGACATCCTCGGATCGCGCGTCCGCGTCCTCGATCCGTCCGAGGGGGAGATCGTCATCGAGACGGACGGCACGCTTTACGCAGAATGGGACGGGAGGAACGACTCCGGCGAGGAAGCGGCATCCGGGCTTTATCTTTACGTGCTCCACGCCGGCGGCGAGACGCGCACCGGCAAGATCGCCGTCATCCGATAGAAAAGAGGAACCATGGAATCGCAAGGACCGCAGCAGCAAAAGCAGCAGTTGAACGTCGAGCTGGGCGATAAAGAGGCGGAGGGGATCTACTCCAACTTCGTCCTCCTCTCCCACGGGCCGTCGGAAGTGATCCTCGACTTCGCCCGCATGCTCCCCGGCCTCCGAAAGGCGAAGGTCTTTTCCCGCATCGTCATGACCCCACCCAACGCCAAGATGCTCCTCGAAACCCTCGAACGGAACATCAAGTCCTACGAGGAGAAGCACGGCAAGATCAAGACCCAGGGGAAAGACGACGCGAACAAGCTGGGATTCTAGAGGTACCGGATTTTCCTTTCACGAGCCAAGGAAGTGAATCCGGTACGGAACGCCGCGCCGTTTTCGATCATCGCAAAAGCGTCATCTTCCTCGTTTGGATTCGGCCTTCGGATACGAGGCGGTAAAGATAGACGCCGGAGGGGACGGCCCTGCCGGCGGCGTCCCTTCCATTCCAGAGAACACCGTGCTCGCCCGGGGGGAAAACTCCATCGGCGATGAGGCGCACCCGCCGCCCGCGCGGATCGAACACCTCGAGGCGCACCCGGGATCGCCCGGCGAGGGTGAACGGGATCGTCGTCACCGGGTTGAAGGGATTGGGAATGTTGGCGCCGAGGCGCGTCTCCCGGGGAACCTCCCCCCCGTCGATGGAAGTCGCCATCGACGATGAATCGATGATCCCCGCGCTCAGATTGTCGTAGGTTCCGCCGGCGGAGGTTTCCTCCTTCAGCGCCCGCACCATGTAGACGTTGTTCTCCTCCAAGGGGTCGTCGTCGACGAAGACCGTATCGGTGACGAGAGAGACGTCGAGTCTTTCGAAGGCGCCGTGCAGGGTCGGGGCGCGGTAGACGTGGTAGCCCTCCACGGCTTCTCCGGAGGAGGACCAGGCGAGCCGCATGCCGCAGTCGCCGGTCGGGGCGACGCCCAGATTCCGTGGGGGATTCACGATGTGCGCCTTCAGCGTGGGATCCCCCATCAGGGCGGTGTGGATCTGTCGCGTGCCGTCGCTCACCGTGTAGAGATCGTTGTTGTTCTGGCTGAGACGTGCGGCGTATCCGATGGTGTATCCGAGCGCCATGTGGTGCAGGTGCCACCCCGGTCGTCCGGCGTACCCGTTCGTCAGCACGTGTCCCTCCGAGGCCAACGGGGCGCGGAGGACGTTGTTTCGGTTGTCCCAATCGCCGAAGTAGCTCCCATAAAGCATCGTGAAGACGCTGTATACGGGGTTGGCGGCGAAATCCCAGGTGGTTCCGATTCCGCCGACGCTCGTGTACTGGGAACCCCCGCAGCCATAGGACCATTGATAGCTGCCGCCGCCGAGGGTCGCGAAATAGGGGGCGGCGACGACGCTCTCCGTGCCGACCTGGGCGGCGATGTTGCGCCAGCCGATTGCCGCGAAGGCGAGCCCGCCCGATACGCCCACATTGTCGTCCACGATCCCGCGCCTCTCCACGTCGAACGCGCCGGTCCGGTAGTCGTGGTTCTTGTCGAGGTAACGCCGCATCAGCGCGTATTCATTCTCGGCGAAGGCGGGCAGGTCGCTGAGATCCACGCGCCCCACCATCAGATCGACGTCGGAGGGGAGAAAGGTCTGGTCGTACTTGCCGTCACCGGGGATGTTGTGGTTGGCGGCCCGGGAAGCGCTCGTGTTGTACACATAGGAGTCGGTCCATTCTCCGTCCAACTCTCCGTAGAAGAGATCCGCCGGCCAGGCGCCTTGATGGTCGGTGTGGACCCCTTTCTCGTTGCCGGAGTAGGGGACCGGGAGATGACCGAGCAGAAAGACCGTTTCGATGGTGGGATCGAGGGCATGCTCGGCGACGATCAAATCCTTGACGTCCGGCACGTCGTAGGAGGCGTCGATGACGTGCTTTCGCACGCGAAAGCCGTCGGCGATCAGGTCCGTTTCGAGCCGGGCGATCTCCGCGGGGAGGGAATCGGCGACACCGGCTTCGGCGAGAAGGAGCAAGGACCCCCGATCCTCGATCGCCGGACAGCCGATCCCGGCGAAGATGTGGCCGAAACGAGCCGGCTCGTAGGGCCCCCCTCGAGCCAGCGTGTCTCCGGTCGTCTGATCGGTCAGGTTCCAGGTCGTCTCCGCGGGAAACGCGTCGAGCACCCCGGAGACGAGGATGGTGTCGCACCCGGCCGTGAAGGCCGCGCCGGTGGAGGCGCCGAAGCTTCCCCCGGTCGCGTAGACGCTGTCGCAGCCTTTCACCGTATAGGAGCCGAGGCCGTGATGGCAGCAACACCCGTCGCTCCAGCTGTCGTAGATCCGGAAGAGCAGCGAATGGCCCGCCTCCACCTCGACCGTGTCGGCGTAGAAGCCGAGCGTCTTTCGGAAGGAGTACTCCCGCGCCTCACCGACGGCGACCTCCGTGTCGGTGAAGGCACTGTCGCCTCCCCCCAGGACGGCGATCGGATCCCCCCAGGCCGTGTCGCTCACCTCTTTACGGAAAACGTAGATTGAATCGGCGCCGGGGTCCGCCCGCCAGGAGAAATCGATCCGTGGGGGCGATTCCTGAACGACGGCGCTCACCTCCACGGCAAAGTCCCGAACATCCGCTCCGGCAAGGCCCTCCCAGGAGAGCGAAAGAAAAACACCGCACGGGATCAAGAACCATGGATTGCGCATGAGCCGAACACCTTTCTCGAGGGAGCGCGCCCGATGAGGCCCCCCGGCCTTTCTCTTCATTCCGGATGTTCCATCGGAGGATCCGACAGGCTCGCGGTTCCTCCCCCGGACGGAATCCCGTCCGATCCACCACCGTGCACTGTAGCGAAGGGAGACGGATACGGCCTGATGGCGGCGTTTGGTTACCGTGAGGATCCCGTTATGGAATGAAAATGAGGGGGGCGTTCCCCTTTGTCGGCCCTCCTCGACGCGGGAAACCTCCGGACACCGAAGTTCCCTATCCCTCGAAGTCGCGGTACGCCTCGGCGCGGAGGGCGGCGGGGTCGCCGAGGCGGGCGAGGGCGCGGAGACCACGGGTGCGGCAGGAGAGGGCGGCGAGGGAGGAGCCGAGGAGCGCCGCGCGGAGCGGTTTCTCGCCGAGGATCATCCCGAGGAGATAACCGGAGGAGAATGTGTCGCCGCAACCTGTGGTGTCGTCGCACTCCTCGGGCGGCACGGGAATCGCCGGCAAGGACGCCGTTCGCCGCGCCCCTTCCCCATCCCAAGCGATGGTGAATCCGCGCGTCCCCCTCGTGGCGATCGCCACCCGCGGCCCCGCGTCGAGCAACCGGTGGAGCGCCTCCTCGATGTCGCCGCCGAAAGGGGAGTCCCCCTCGCCGATCAGCCAGCGGATCTCCTCCTCGTTCCCCTTCACGGTGTGCGCCGGAGCCGCCCACTCCTTCCACTCCGGAATGTTCCTGTAGCCGCGGTCCGGCCCGGCCCGAAAGGTGAGCGTCAAACTCTGCACATCTAAAACGATCCGCGCGCGTCCCGCCCCGGCGAGGCGCCGGAGAAGCGCCGGCGTGATCTCCTTCCCCCAGATCAAATTCACCAAAACGAGGTCGCACGCCGCGGCGGGGCGGATCTCCTCCCAACCGAGGGGCGCGATCTTCTCGACGAGCGTCTCTTCCCTCTCGTCCGGCGTCCTGTATCGGAGAACCGTCTCGTTGGTGCCGGCGGGATCGGCGAGAAGCCCCGACGGATCGATCCAGGGGTAGGGGCGGAAAAGCTGCACCGCTCGTTCCCGGTCTTCCGCGCCGAGGCGGGCGATGGGAAGGACGAGGTCCTTCGCCGAGAGGTAGGGGGCGAGGGAGAGGACATTGTAGAGGATGCCGCCGAGTCCCTCACGGACCGCGCCGCCGTGGGTGATGATCCTGTCCCGGTTCACGGTGCCGATCATCGCCACGCACGCGCTCAATTTCCCTCCCCCCCGTCCTCTTCCTCCTGCGGCGGAGGCGTCTTCCAGCGGCGGTGCGGCCAGAAGTACTGTTCCGGAGCATCCCGGATCGCGTCCCCCAGCTTCTCCGCCAGGAGCGCGGTGATCCGCCGGACCTCCTCCTCCTCCCCGCGCTCCCGGTCGGCGCGGATCGGGCCCTCGAAGCGCGCGAGGTGCGTCCCGCCGGGGAGCCGTTTCAGCGTGCCGAAAAGGATCGGCGCGCCGGTCCTGTGCGCGAGAACCGCCGGTCCCCTCGGCGTCGAGGCGGGCGTTCCCAGAAAGTCGACGAAGACCCCCGACTCCCGGGCGTCCTGATCCGCCACGATCGCCACGAATCGGTTTTGACGTAAAGAGCGCAGAAGGGCTCGCGATCCCGGGCCCCGCACGATCACGCGGGCGCCCATCCTCGCGCGCCAGCGGCTCACCCGTTCGTCCACGGCCCGATTGCTCTGGCGCTGCACCAGCACGTCGATGGGATAGCCGGCCGCCGCGACCGCCGCGCCGAAAAGGTCGAAATTGCCGAAGTGCCCCGTGGAGAGGATCGCCCCCCTTCCCTCCGCAAGCGCGTCGTCCAAAAGATCGGTCCTCTCGAAACGGACGATGCGCCGCACCTCCTCCTGCGTCGCCGACCCGAAGCGGGCGAACTCGAAGAAGGTTCTCCCCAGGTTTCGGTAAGCGGCGAGACCGATTCGTTCGATCTCCCGCGCCGGCAGATCCGGGAAGGCGCGGGCGAGGTTCTCCCGGGCGACGCGCCGCCGGATCCGGACGAAGCGCCAGGCGAAGGCGCCGAGCGCAGCGCCGATCGCCCCCGCGCCGCGCCAACCGAGCGGTCCGAGGGGGAGGACGATCAGCCGGAGAGCGGTCTCCTCGATCCGATGGCGAATCGGAATGGGCCCCTCCGCATCTTTCATGTCCGTACCTTCACGGCGTACACCTTCCCGGGCCGTTCCTCCACGATCCCCTCGAGCTCGAGCGTCAGAAGGACCCCGAGCGCCTCGCCGCTCGGAAGACCGGAGGCGCGGGCGATCGCGTCGACGTCCCGCGGCCCGTCGAGAAGGGCGCGCGCCACGAGAAACCGGGCGCCCTCCAGCCGCCGCGCCCTCTCCTCCGGTTCCGGCGACGGCGGCGTCCCGCCGAGGCGCAGCACCACCTCCTCGCCGTCCTGCACCACCGGCGCGCCGTCCCGGGCGAGGATCCGGTTCCCGGCGAAGCGCCCGTCCCAGGGAGGAGCGGCGAGTGAGAAGACCTCCCTCCCGGCCTCCAGGGCGAGGCGCGCCGTGATCCGCGCGCCGCTCCTCTCCGAAGCCTGAATCACCACCGTCGCGACGGAGATTCCGGCAAGGATCCGGTTCCTCCTGGGAAAGACCGAACGGCTCGGACCCGAACCAGGGGGGCGTTCCGTGAGGATCACTCCGCCCGCGGCGATCCTCTCGGCGAGACGCCGGTGCTCCCGCGGATAAACCACGTCCGGCCCGGTGCCGAACACCGCCGCCGTTCCGCCCCCCGCGTCCAACGCGCCCCGGTGCGCGGCGCCGTCCACGCCCCGGGCGAAGCCGCTCGCCACGAGAAAGCCGGAACGGGCGATCACCGCCGCCATCGACTCCGTCCACGCTTCGGCTTCGCGAAGCGCCCGCCGCGCCCCGACCATCGCCACCGCCGGGCGATCGAGAAGCCCCCTCTCTCCCTTGTAGAAAAGGAGGATCGGCGGGTCGTAGATCTCCTTCAGAAGGGGCGGATAGCGGGGGTCGTCCCAAGGGATCGCCCCGGCGCCGCACCGCTCCAGCGCGCGGAGGATCCGGTCCGGGTCCTCCCTCTCGGCGACGAAACACTCCGCCGCGTCAGTCGCGCAGCGGGTCTCAGCCTCCACCTCCCTCGCCGAGAGGCGGAGCGCCTCCGCCGCGCCGCCGCACCTCTCCACCAGAATCCGTTTCTTCCTCTCCCCGATCCCCTTCGCCCCGTGGAGGATCACCCAATCCCTCGTCTTCGTCCCCATCCCTCTCCTCCCGGATCTTTTCGACCACCGCCCAGAGAAGCTCCTCGATCCCCTCGCCGGTGGCGGCGGAGATCCGCCACTCCTCCGGCGCGAGACGCGGGAGCCCTTCGGGGCCGGCGGCCGCGTCCATTTTGTTCCAAACCAGCAGGCGGGGCCTCGCGAGCAGGTCGGAGCGGTAACGCCCCAGCTCGCCGAGCAGCACCCGATAATCGTTTTCCGGCGTCTCGGAGGTGGCGTCGATCAGAACGAGGAGAACGCGGCAGCGTTCCACGTGGCGCAGGAAATCAAGACCCAGCCCCTTCCCCTCGCTCGCCCCCTCGATCAGGCCGGGGATATCGGCGAGGAGGAACGAATCGGAGGCGCCGACGCGCACGAGCCCCAGGTTGGGCGCCAGCGTGGTGAAGGGGTAGTCGGCGATCTTGGGACGGGCCGCGGAGACACGCGCCAGGAGAGTCGACTTGCCCGCGTTCGGCAGGCCGACGAGCCCGGCGTCGGCGAGGAGTTTCAGCTCCAAAGCGATCGTGCGGGCCGACCCCCGGCCTCCCGGTTCGGCGCGCCGCGGCGCCCGGTCGGTGGGGGTGGCGAAGCGGGCGTTCCCGCGGCCGCCGCGCCCGCCGCGCGCGACGACGACTTTCTCGCCCGGCTCGACCAGGTCGGCGAGAGTCTCGTTCGTCTCGGCGTCGACGATGAGCGTTCCCTGGGGAACGCGGATCACCACGTCGCCGCCGTCCCGGCCGTGCCTGTCCCGGCCGCTTCCGTGAACCCCCCGCCCGGCGCGGAACCGGCTTTTGTAGTGGAAATCGAGAAGGGTCCTCTTCCCCGGATCCGCCTCGAGGATCACGTCGCCCCCCCGGCCGCCGTCGCCGCCGCTCGGCCCGCCTCGCGGAATGAACTTTTCCCGCCGGAAGGCGATGCAGCCGTCGCCGCCGGCGCCCGATTCGACGGTGATGACGGCCCGATCGACGAAACGGATGACCCACCTCCCGAAGGCTCGTTTAGAGACGTTCCGCCACGGCCCGGCCGAAGGCGGAGGTGGAGACCGCGCGGGCCCCCTCCATCTGCCGCGCCAGGTCGTAGGTGACCGTCCCGGCGGCGATGGTCGCGCCGAGCGCCGCCTCGATCCGGTCCGCCGCCTCCGTCCAGCCGATATGACGGAGGAGCATCGCGCCGGAGAGGAGGAGCGAACCGGGATTCACCCGGTCCAGCCCGGCGTGGCGCGGCGCCGAGCCGTGGGTCGCCTCGAAGACCGCCGCCTCGTCGCCGATGTTGGCGCCGGGTGCGAGGCCCAGCCCTCCCACCTGGGCGGCGCAGGCGTCGGAGAGGTAGTCGCCGTTCAGGTTCGGCGCGGCGATCACGTCGTACTCGGCGGTCCGGGTCAGGATCTGCTGGAACATGCTGTCCGCGATCCGGTCCTTGATGACGATCTTCCCCTCCGGCGGCGCGCCGCCGGGGAGCGCCGCGGCCTCTTCCTCGGTGACGGTCCGGTCTCCGAACTCCTCCCGCGCCGTCTGGTACCCCCAGTTACGGAACGCCCCCTCGGTGTACTTCATGATGTTTCCCTTGTGAACCAATGTGACGCTCCGGCGGCCGTTCTCGAGGGCGTAGCGGATCGCGGCGCGCACCAGCCGCCGCGTGGCGGCGGGGCTGATCGGCTTCACCCCCACCCCCGCGTCCGGCGGAATCCTCTTCCCCATCTCCTCGGCGAGAAAACGGATCAGGCGCGCCGCCTCCTCGCTTCCGGAGGGCCACTCGATGCCGGCGTAGACGTCCTCGGTGTTCTCGCGAAAGATCACCACGTCCATCGCGCCGGGATCACGCACCGGCGAGGGGACGCCGGGAAACCAGCGAACCGGACGGACGCAGGCGTAGAGGTCGAGCACCTGGCGGAGAGTGACGTTCAGCGAGCGGTACCCGCCGCCGACCGGCGTGGTGAGCGGGCCCTTGAGCGCGACCCGGAAGGTCCGTATCGCCCGCACCGCCTCCTCGGGAAGAGGCTCCTTCCAGAGGCGGATCGCCGCCTCGCCGCAGGGGACCTCCATCCAAACGAGGCGGCGCGCGCCCCCGTAGGCCCGCTCCACCGCGGCGTCCAACACCGGGACGACCGCGGCGGTCACCTCGGGACCCACTCCGTCTCCGGGAATCAGTGGAAGGATGGGGCGGTCCGGAACGATCCGGGAGCCGTCCTCTGCGAGGGTGATCGGCTCCCCATCCCGGGGAACCGCGAGCAGGCGGAAATCCGTCATCGTTATTTTTCCTCCGCGAGTGGGAATCCCGTCGCGGGGGCGGGGCGTCCCCCCGGGAGACCGGATGGTATCGCCGCGCCCCTTCGCTGTCAACGGGGTCGGGACACGGCGGAGTCGGGGGGACAGGAGCCGGAACCCTCTACGCCCCGCCCCCCGTTTTCTTCGGCTTCGGCTCGGACGCGGAGCCGGATCCCTCTTTCTTCTCCGCCGGCTTCACAGGCGTCTTCTTCTCCTCGCGCTCCCTCTTCTTGTACTCGGCGCTCCGGTAGTCGGTCTGGTAAAAGCCGCTCCCCTTGAAGAGGATGCCGGCGCCGCCCGAAAGGATCCGCCGCACCTTGCAGCGACACTTGGGGCAACGCTTGACCGGCTCGTC
Organism: Candidatus Eisenbacteria bacterium; assembly: GCA_016930695.1. Taxonomy (NCBI): domain Bacteria; phylum Candidatus Eiseniibacteriota; species Candidatus Eiseniibacteriota bacterium. The sequence goes on along the minus strand of JAFGGD010000034.1, from coordinate 238,603 downwards.
GTTCATCGATTGAAACCGCTCGAAGCGGTGTCCACACTTGGTGCATTCATATTCATAGGTCGGCATCGCCCGATCACTCCTCCGCCTTCCGCGCCCCGCCCGCCCCCTCGATCCTGTCACGTGCCAGGGCGATGGAGGCCAGGGTCATCCCGTCGTCGATCTCCCCCCGCGCCGCCCGAGCGAGCACCTCCCTCCAGGCGAGGTGGAACACCTCGAACTCCTCGGTCGGGTCCGGCGTCCCCTCCGAAGGGGAGAGATCCCGGGCGAGAAAGACGCGGCAAACCTCATTGGTCACGCCGTTCCAGGAGGCGAAACTCCCCAACTCCTCCCAGCGGCCCGCCCGGTAGCCCGCCTCTTCCTCCAACTCCCTGCGCGCCTGCTCCAGAGGTTCCACTCCCTCCCGGAGTCCCCCCGCGGGGAACTCGACGGAGTCCCGATCCAAGAGGTACCGGTATTGCCGCACCAGTACCGCTTGGTCCCGGTCATCCAGGGCGACCACCATGACCGCGCCCGGGCTGTTCACATAATAATAATCGCCCTCGGCGCCGTCGGGGAGCCGGAAACGGTCGTGCTCGAATCGGCACCAGGGGGTTGTGAAGAGCGTCTCCCGGGAGAGACGGGTCCAACGCCTCATCCGGCCCCTCCGCCGAACCGCGCGGCGAGGCGTTCCCGCACCGGCGGCGGCACGAAGGAGGAGACGTCCCCGCCGAGCCGGGCGATCTCCTTCACCACCGACGAGTTGAGGTAAGTGACCTTCTCGTCCGCCGGCAGGAAGAGGAACTCCACGTCCGGGGCGAGGCGGCGATTCATGAAGGCCATCTGCGTCTCGAATTCGAAATCGCTGATCGCGCGCAGGCCGCGCAGCACGGCGTGAACGCCGAGGGCGCGGGCGAAGTCGACGAGGAGCCCCTCGAAGGGGAGAACCTCCACCCCCTCCATCCCCCGCACGGCGATACGGACCATCTCGGTTCTCTCCTCCAGGGAGAAGAGCGGGCCGTCCTTGTGGTGGGCCGCCGCCACGCCGACGATCACGCCGTCGAAGAGGCGCCGCCCCCGTTCGATCAGATCCATGTGCCCGTTCGTAACCGGGTCGAACGTTCCCGGATAAAGGACTTTGTTCAATCCTCTCCCCCTTCCGACGGGTCCGGACCGGCCGGGCCGAATTGGAAGAACTCCACAACCGTGTCGCCGTAGACCGCCGGCTCCCGCAGGCGCTCCGGCGGATCCGCCGGAACCTCCCGCTTCTCCCGCTCGATCACCGCGATTCTCTCCCCCGGCAGATTCGCGAGCCTCTCCAGGATCGGGTCGACGAGGCCCGCGCCGTAGGGCGGGTCGGCGAAGACCAGATCGAAACGGGATGCGCGCCCGTCCCTCTCCAGGAAACGGAGCGCGTCGGCGACCACCGTCTCCGTCCGGTCCTCCAGGCGGAGATCCCGGGCGTTCCTCTCGATCCACGCGGCGACCCGCCGGTTCTTCTCGACGAAGAGCGCCTCCCGGGCGCCTCGCGAGAGCGCTTCGAAACCGAGCGCCCCCGATCCGGCGCACAGGTCGAGCACGCGCCTCTCCTCCACGCGGCCGCCCAGGATCGCGAAAATCGCCTCCCGCACCCGATCCGAGGTGGGGCGGAAACGCTCGGCACGGCCCGTGTAGAGCCGCGCGCCCCGTTTCGATCCGGCGACGATACGCATGGGCTCACCTCAACCGATTGATATTAAGAGGATTGCGATTCAGGGTCAAGAGGTTCCCGGCGGGGAGTTCATTAGGGACAGTCACCCATTATCCGGTAATAGGTGGCCGTCCCCGTTTAACTCCCGAAGAACCGCCGCGGCGGTTTCCTCCGGCGTGAGGCGATCCGTATCGATGATCCGATCCGCCTCTTCATAGAGAGGGGCTCGCGTTTCCAGAATTTTCCGGAGTGCCTCCAGAGGAGCGCCCCCGTCGAGGAGGGGTCTCTCGGTGATCCCCGCGAGCGTGAGCCGCGCCGCGAGCGTCTCCGGCGCGGCTCGTAAATAAACCACGCGCCCCCAGTCGCGGAGCGCGCGCCGGTTCTCCTCTCCCAGAACCGCGCCTCCGCCCGCGGCGATCACCCCGGCGGGCCGGCGCAGGAGTTCCGCGAGGAGGGAGGCTTCCCTCTCCCGAAACCGCTCCTCGCCGTCGTCGCGGATGATCGCGGTCACGCTCCGCCCGCACTCTTCGGCGATCCTCCGGTCCAGATCGAAGAAGGGGACGCCGAGCCGCACGGCGAGGAGGGGACCGGCCGTGCTCTTCCCCGCGCCCATCATCCCGACGAGCGCGACGCGTCGGCTCATGAAAAGTCCCCCCTTCCCGTGCCGGAAGAGGGGACTCTTCGTTTTCTTTCGTTCACGAACCCGGCCGGATCAAAATCCCAATTCGGCGATTCCCACCGTCCAAGCATAGTCGTCGGAACCGCGCGCGCTCGCGGTGACGCGCACCAGGAAGCTTTCGGAGAGCCAGTATTCGACGCCGCCGAGGGCGTAGAACAGGAAGCCCCGCGAGAAGTCCTCCGTTTCGTCCACCACGAGTTGTCCGGTCTGATACGTTTCACGGCTCACGTTTCCATCGAGGGCGCGCCCGAGGAATCCCGCGTAGGGAATCAGGGGGCCCGCCTCCCATCGAACGCCCCCGCCGATCCGGAAATCGGTCCAGGAGTACCGGTTGTAGTACTCCTCCCGGAAGACGCTCGATTGGATGGTGGTCTGGAAATTCGTTTCTCCCTCGGAAAGAACATGGAGCGCGCTCATGTCGGCGAAGAGGTGAAGCCCCTTCCCCAGGGCCGGCCCGATCCAGGAAGCGCCCGCCCCGACGGCGAGTTTGGCCCGTCCCTCGAAATCGGTCGTTTTGCCGTGTACGGCGGACTCCACGTCCACCTCCGACCCGCCGACCAGGAGGGCGAACGTAAGGGGCGCCCGTACTCTCCAGGCGACCCGCCCCAGATAGGCGGTGGACCCGAGGATCTCCCCGTCCACCTCCTGTCGCGTTCCTTCCTCCTCGAAACCGACCAGCAGCGTGCCGCCGTCCGGCGGGACCGGAACCCCGACCGACCCGGCGGCGGCGCCCGCCGCCCCGAGGAGGATAACCGTTACGAATGTCGCGAGCAACCGGCTTTTCATTCGTCAACCTTCCTCATCTAGTCGATGGTCCCGAAGACCACCAGGGCGGCGTTTCCGTTCCGGCTGGTGACCTCGACATTGATCGAGCAACCCTCGGGCGGATCGGTGTCCTCCGCGTCGTCGTCGGAGAGTCGCACCCAGAACGTGGTGTACCCCTGGGACTTCGTGTCCGGCAGATCCACGTTGATGTTCCCCACCAGGCTGCCCGCGCTGGAGCTGATCATGATGTTGGTTCCCATCACGAGCGGATTCCCGCAGGGATCGTCCACCGTGAAGAGCAGGTCCGTATAGCCGCCGTTTTCGACGGCGAAGCTCACCGGCTCGACGGAGATTGTGGTGGTTCCGGTGAAGAGCACGTCGATCTCGGCGGTGATCTCCTCGTCCAACTCGTCCACGGTGGTGGCGGTGACGTGCACCAGCCCGTCGTCCTCGCAGGTGGGGACCGGCGCCGCCGAGTAGAGGATCGCCGTCGCCTGGCCGATCGAGTTGGTCACGCCCGATCCGATGATGCCGCCGAAATCGGTGGTGAAGTAGACCGCCATCCCCGCCGGAACCGGATTGGAATACCGGTCGAATACATAGGCGGTGATCGTGTCCGACAGTCCGTACCGGAGCAGCCCCTCGATGTTGACCCTCGAAGCGGCGATGCTGAAGTGTTCCGGATCGGGCGGTCCGCCGTGGACCGCGAGATTGACCACGTTGGACTGCACCCCGCCGCTGACCGCTTTCAGCTTCACCACGCCGGCGGCGGTGCCGCTCCGGACGGTGGTGGAAACCTGGCCTTCCGCGTTGGTGGTGTCCGTGTAGCGCGACAGGGTCACGCCGGCGGGCGCGCTTTGGATGGTGAAGTCCACCGGCACCCTGTTCCCCGCGCGCATGGGCTGGCCCATGTCGTCCCGTACCTCGAAGATGATCCGCGAGGTCTCGTCGGCGCCCACGCCCGAGACCGCCAGGGAGCTGTCCTCCACCGAGTAGAGGACGATGCTCGCCGGGTCGGCGTTGGCGGAGCTGTGGTCGATGAAGAGGCAGTCCAGGGTGGTGTCCGCCGACGCCCGCACCTCGATGGCGAAGCTGGGCATGTCCTCGAACCACCGGTACGGGGAGTGGAGGCACGCCCGCGCGACGCCCGGGAGCGGCGTGCCGGTGTTGCAGTCCGGCACGTTCTCCGTCGTCACGTTGCCGGTGATCTGCATCCCCGCCGGGAGAACGCCGGACCCGCAGTACCCGTCATGCAAAGTGACGTAGACCGGCGTGAAGGCCGACACCGGGTTGCCGTGGGCGTCGGTGATCGCCATCGTCACCTTCCAGTTCCAGAGACCGCCCTCCATGTTGATGCCCGCGAGAGAGTCGATGCCGATCACCGCGTGAGCGGGATCGCCCGCGCTGACCCCCACGGAGGCGCTGGCGTCCACGTCCCCCGCCGTTCGGGCGGTGACGCTGATGATGCCGGTCCGCGTTCCCGCCACCAGCGTGGTCCGCGCCTCGCCGCCGATGATCGGCACGGTCACCTGCGTGCCCGATCCGGAGTCCGGATAGGTGATGTACTCCCCCATCCCCGGCCCGGAATCGATCCGGAAGGTGATGTCCCAACCCTGTTCGATCGGATCGCCCCGCTCGTCATAGGCGACCGCCGTGAGCACGGCGCTCTCCAGGTCGTCCAGACCGGCCACCTGAATGGTCGGCCTCGACGGCGTGACGGTCATCGACACGGGTACCTTGTTCACCGTCGGGAGGAAGAGGATCTCGCTGTGCACGGAAACGCTCCCATAGGAAGCGGAGACATAGGCCACGGCCGTATCGAGAGACTCCTCGCTGGTCAGCCACGCCTCGGCCACCCCCTGGGAATCGGTGAGCACCGACGCGTTGATCACGCCCAGTGTGGTGGCGAACTCCACGGGCTCGGCCACCACCGGGTTGTTGGATCCGTTCAAGAGTTTCGTGATCACCCGGCTCTTGCTCACGCCGTCGGCGGTCAGCTCCTCCGGATTGAAATCGAGGGGCGTCAGCTTGAGGGGCTCGGAGACGACCTCGCCGATGGTGACCTCGGTGGACACGCTGAGCGATCCGAAGCGGGCGCTCACGGTGGCGACGCCCGTCGAGTCGCCGCTCACCAAGTTCACCGCCACGCGGCCCATGCTGTCGGTGTAGGCGCTGGCGAGGATGACTCCCAGGTCGGTGCGGAAACGAACCTCCATCCCCGGCACCGGGTTGTTGCTCTGGTTCAGGAGCGACGTCGAGATCTCCGACTTCTTGCCCCCGGTCAGGATGTTCCGCGGCGTCGCCGTAAGGGGGAGCATCTGGAGCGGCGTGAACTCCACGTCCGCTTCCGCTTGGATCGTGTCCACCAGGGCGCTCACCGCGCAGATCCCGGCGACGACCCCGCTCCGGAGCGTGGCGACGGCGATGCCGCTCTCGTCGGTGAGCACCGAGGAGGTGATGGACCCGAGGCTGGAGCCGAAGCTCACCTCCAGCTCCTTCACCGGTACCCGCCGGACCGTCTCCGCCACGAGGCAACGCACCACGGTGGTGTCTCGTCCGGACGCCTCCAGCTCGGTCTCCGCCGTCTCCAACGAGAGGGTGATTCCCCGGAACATGATCGACGCCACGCCGATCACCTCGGACTCTCCCAGACCCCCCTCGTCGACGATGCCCAGGTCGGCGGCGTCCACCATGGCGGTGATCTCCCCCTGCAGATCGGTTCGGCTCGCCGGGGCGGTCAGCTGAACCGCCACGTAGCCGGAGGAGTCGGTGACCGCGACCGAGGGGATGGACCCCGCGGTGGAGGTGAAGGTCACGTTGATGGTCTTCGCCGGCTCACCGTCCTTGCGGAAGACACGCGCCGAGACGGTGGTTTTACTCCGGCCGTCCGCCACCACCGACGTGGAGCCGACGATCAGCTCGTTGGCGCCGACCAGAATGGTGGTGCTCAGCTGGAAGGATCCGATGGAGGCGATCACCGTGGCGGTCCCCTTCTCGGAACCGCTGGTGTAGACCGCCCGGGCCACGCCGTTTTCGTCGGTCACCGCCGATTCGACCACCGATCCCAGGTCGGAGCTGAAGGAGACCTCCACCCCCTCCACCGGGACGCCGTCGGTATCGACCACGTAGGCGGTGAGCTGCGACTCCCGCCCGCCCATGGGAAGCAGTCCGGGGTCGGAGAAGAGGCTGTGGAGAAAGGCGGTCGGAAGCGCCGTGGGTTCGAAGGGTTGGATCGACCCCTCGTCCCGGCATCCGATCCAGAGAAGAATCAGCGTCGAGAGAAGGAGCGCTTCGAAAAGGTTGCGTCGTTTCGTCGTTATCGTCTTCATCGTTCCATCGCCTCCGCGTCTACGGCCTTTTGGGCCAGGTCGGCGGCTTCGAGGACGGTCGGGGTCACGAAGATCAGCAGCTCCCGGTCCTCCTTAACATGGGTGCTGGCGCTGAAGAAATGGCCGAGAAGCGGCACGGAGCGGAGGAAGGGAACGCCCGAATCCGTGTTGGACGTGTTGCTCCGGATCAGGCCGCCGATCACCGCGGTCTGGCCGCTCTCCACCATCACCCGTGTGGAGGCTTCGCTGGTTACGATGATGATCCCGCCCTGCACCGTGGCCTGGGAGGAGAGGTCGCTCACCTCGGGATGCAGATCGAGAGTGACGTTCCCGTTCGCGTGGATGTGGGGAGTCACGGTGAGCTGGATCCCGATGGTGGTCAGCTCGGTGATCGGGTTCCCCGAGGGATCGGAAACGATGAGGGGGATCTTCTTCCCCACCAGGATCCAGGCGCGCTGATTGTCCAGCGTGGTGATCCTCGGGTTGGAGATGATCCGCGCCTTGTTCTCCGCGGCGAGGGCCTGCAGCGTCGCGTCCAGCGACCCGCCCGGCCCGACGGTACCGACGGAGAACTCACCCGAAGGCTGCGCGATCTCGGCGCTCACCGAGGCGTTGCCCGTCGCGTCGATATTCGGATTGTTCAGGTTCTTCGCGTTCCACTGGATGCCCAGCTCGCGGGAGATCTTGGCGTCGATGTCGATCAGCTTCGCCACGATCTCGACCTGCATGGTCTCCTTGTCCAATTCGGCGATCAGATCGCCCACCCGATCCAGATTGCTTCCGATGTCCTTCACCAGGATCGTGTTGGTGCGCGTGTCCACGTGGGCCAGGCCGCGCTTGGAGACCGTCGTCTCGATCGCCCCAAGAAGTTCCTCCGCCTTGGAGAAGTTGACCGGGAAGATCCGGGTTTCCAGAGGGAGCAGATCCTCCCGCTTCCGGGCCGCCGCCTCGCGCTCCACGTCCTCGTTCTGCATGTCCTTGATCGTGGCGACCCGGATGATGCCGGAGGCGTCTTCCTTCCAGGAGTAGCCGTTCGCCCGAAGCACGACGTCCAGGGCGCTCTGCCAGGGAACTTCCTCGAGGCGGACGCTGACCTCTCCCTTTACTTCCGGGCCGGCGACGATGTTCCGCCCGCTGAAGTCGGAGAGCATGCGAAGGACGGTTTCCATGTCCGCCTTCTGCACGTCCAGGGAGATTCGGTCTCCCCCGGCGAGGGTGGGTGTCGCGGCGAGGACCGACAGGAGGAGCAGGAGAATCACCGTCGCCCCCGCGCCGGCTCGTCCTCTCCCATTCCCGGCCGCCGCGCCGATTCCGCGCGCGATGCCCGCATCCAGGCTCATCAGTTTTCCCCTTCCCGCGCGGCGAGGCGGATCGTATGGCGGCTCGTCTCCCCATACCTCAGCTGCGCAAAGGTGATCGAATTGTCGGCGATATCCACGACCCGCGCTCCGTCCTTGGTCCAGTCCCCTTCGCGGAAGAGCCAGGTCTTGTGATACTTGTCTTCGCAGAGCGCCAGCGCTTCGCTGTTCTTCCAGGCCAGTCCGACGAGGACGAGCCCGTAGATGCTGAACCGCCCGCCCGCGTCGTCCATCTTGCCGGGGACGACGAGCGGCGTCATCGGGTCCCGCATCCCGAAGCTCCGATAGGGAAGTTCCCCCGACCGATCGCCGAAGCGCTCCTCGTCCAGCGAGGAAGGCAATCCCGAATCGGTGAGCACGTCCGGCGCGGGCACGGCGACAAGGGTCGCCTCCTCCACCGAAGCGTCCGGTTCGGCTTCGCCCCCTTGCAGCGCGGGCGGACCGGGTTCCTCCGCCGCGGGCGCCGCGGGAGCCTCGGTCCCCTTCACCCGTTCCAGCGGAGAGCGGGCGACGGCGACGCGGGCCCGCGCCTCGGTGGTTTCCGATTCCGGCGCGGTGTTCCGGTAGGCCACGACGCGCACCGTGCGGTCCACGACCCAACCGACGCCTTTCCCGGCGACGCCGAACACCGAGCCGCCCCACAGGACGAGCGCCATCACCAGGAGCGCCGCGGTCGCGCCGGCGGCGACGACCGCGTGCTTCCTACTCGTTCGAAGGTTCCGGAGCAGAGTGGGAACGCGCATGATTATTCTTCGTCCTTTTGCCGGCGGCTGGCGGGTTCTCGGCGACCGGATCAAAAGGCTCGAGCGGCACCGTATAAGCGGAAACCACCATCTCGCCGGTCACCAGCGGTTCATCCTCGTCGCCCCTGGTCGAATGAAAGTTCATTTCCGACACGTGAACGATCCGGTCCAGGTTCATGAGCCTGCCCAGAAAAGCGCCGATGTCGTGATAGGCGCCCTGGATCTTCACGTTCACGGGATGCTCGTCGTAGATGCCCTGATGCACCACTCCGTCCGGCTCGAAAAGCAGGAATCGGACTCCCGATTTCTCGCCCGCCAGAGTGACCCGCCGGAGCAGCGAAGCGATTTCCTTCTTCTCCGGCAGATGGCTCATGGCGAGTTCCCAGTCGGCGTGCATCGTAGCGAGATCCGCCTCCAGCTTGGGGAGGTTCTGGGAAGCCCGCTTCGCCTGCTCCACCTTGGCGGCGAGCCGGTTCACCTTCTCCTGCCGCTCTTCGATCTGCGCCTTGCGCACCGGAAAGTTGAAGGAGAAATAATCGGTGAAAAAATATACGTAGTTCACGCCCGCGAAGATCATCACCGCGAAGAGGATCTTCTGTACTTTCGGGCTCCGAAAATCGATTTCGGGAGCGCGCATCGTTTATCCCCCCTCCACCGGCGGAAAGAGCGACGCCAGCGTCGCCTCTCCCGGCTCGACGGAACCGGACCGGATCCCCCGCCCGGTGACGGAGAACTCCACGACCTTGTGCTCGCCGATTCGCTTTTCCTGGGTGATGGTCAGATCCACCTCCTCGAACAACTCGCTCTCGGCGAGACGATCGAGGAAGTCGGACACGGTCAGGTTCGAGAAGGTGTTCCCGGTGAGCAGCAGCTCTCCGCCTTCCTCGCGGGTTTCCTCAAGCTTCTCGATCCAGAGATAGCTGGGCACGCTCCGGTTCACCGCTTCCAGGAGGCGCACCGCCAGACGGCGATCCCGGTCGAGGGCGGCGAGCGCGTCCAGACGGTCCCGCACCTCTTCCTTCTCCTTGGTGAGTCGCTGGATTTTCTCCAGCGCCGGGGCGTAGTGGGCGAGGGTGGATTCCTCTTCCTGGACCGTCACGTCCAGCACCGTGACCCGGTGCTCCTGGACCATGGCGACGCTCAGCAGGACGAGCAGATAGATCACGGGCGCCACCGCGGCGGCGATCATCATCCAGTTCGGCGCCGCCGACTTGGTGGTGATCCGCTCTTCCCGCGGGATCAGGTTGATTCGGATCATCGTTCCCCTCCCCTCACCGCAACGCCAGGCCGACGGCCACCGCCAAGGCGGGACCGGTCAGCTCCGGGTCGGCGTCCCCGAACAGGGACGGATCGTGCAGCAGGTTGCGCAACGGGTTGGCGATCTCCACGGGCACGCCGAGCCGCTCCGAGAGGAACGAATGCAGGCCCGGAAGCAGCGCACCGCCGCCGGAGAGATAAGCGCGGGAGACATCGGAGGACCCGGTGTTTCCCTTCAGGTACGAGAGAGAGCGCTCTACGCCGAGAAGCAGATCCTGGCCGACCGTGTTCAGGATCGGCCCCACCGCGCCCGCATCCTCGTCGTCGACGGACGCGGCGATCCGCTCCGCTTCGCTCCGATCCACGTTCATCACGCGCTGGATCTCCTCGATGAAGGCGTTCCCCGCCACCGAGAGGTCCCGCGTGAAAAGGGGCGCGCCCCGGGAAAGGAGGCTCAGGTTGGTCACGCTCGCGCCCACGTTGAGGAGCAGGATCTTCTCTTCCGGCTCGATCTCATAATTCATCTCGAAAGAGTTCTGAACCGCCAGGGAATCCACGTCCACCACGAAGGGGACGAGCCCGGCGTCGCGGAGCAGCGAGGTGTGCATCTCCACCGTGTCCCGCTTGGCGGCCACCAAAAGGACGTCCATCTTCCCGTCGCCGATGTCGCCGAGGACCTGGAAGTCGAGGGAGACCTCGTCGATCCCATAGGGGACGTGCTGCTCCGCCTCCCAATAGATCGCCTCTTCCGCCTCCTGCTCGGTCATGGTATCCATGGTGATCCGTTTCACGATCACCGAGCGTCCGGAGATGGCGGAAACGGCGTTCCGTACCGTGATGCCGCTCTCCCGGAGAGTCTCCTGGAGGCATTCCACCACCACGTCGCGGTCCATCACTTCGCCGTCGACGATCGCGTCCTGGGGGAGCTGCCCCAAGCCGTAGTGGACGAGGCCGAGCCGACCTCCCTTGCGTGAGATTTCGACCGCTTTGATCGTGTGGCTGCCGATGTCGATCCCCACCGTGCCGGAGTCGGCCCGTAAAAAGGCGTCAAAGAAACCCATGGTCGTTCTCCCGTATCAGGTAGAGTCCTCCGGTTCTATCTATAGATCGGCAGGGGAACTCGAAACCTGAATAGGCAATTCGGCTTCGAATTCCCCCGCCAAAGGGCGGATTAGGGGACCATGCCCCCGCATCCGCAGGTGGGCTCGACGACCACGTCGTCGAAGTAGGCGGTATAGATGTCCCAGGCGTACAGACAGACATTGCCGGTCGCGATGGACCCGTCGTGGATCGTGGGGCCGATCCCCTCCCACTCGATCGGCACGCCGTCGACCCAGCAGCGGAAGGAGTTCCCGTAGGCGGCGACGGTCAGCGTGTACCAGACGCCGTTGTCCAAGTCGAAGTCGTAGGTATAGCCGAGAAGATCGAGCCCGCCGAAGTTCACCTTCTTCCGGAACTCGAGGAGATCGTAACCCGGGTAATACCTCAGGAGATAATAGGTTCCGGTATCCCGGTAGCGGACGTAGACGCCGACCCGGCGGGTGCTGCTGCCGCTCTCGACACGCATGCGCGCGGTGACGGTGTAGTCGCTCATGGAGAAGCCGATCGCGTCGGGCGTGATCCGGCTGCTGCTGGTCGTCTGCAGGACGTTGCTCGTCACGCGCCAGGTCGTGCCGGTCCGGGGGGTCCAACCGATGGGCGAACCGTTGGCCTGCGTGAAGTCATCATCGAGCAGGATCCCGCAGGGGGAGAGGGTGTTGGTGCAGGTCCCCTCCTGGGTGTGATAGGTCACGTCCACCACGTCACCGGTCATGGAACCGTTAAAAACGAGGGTCAGTTCCCGAGGATGCCCGAAATCCTCGTCCTCACCGAGAGTGAAATCGTCGATGTCGATCTCGGCGGGCGATCCTTGCGTCCCGGTCGGATCCTCGCCTGCGGATCCGTCCTCCTTCCAAACCGACGAGCCGCCCACCAGGATTTCCGTCAGGCCGGCCGCGCTGCCCCAGACCAGATCCATTTGATCCACGTCCAGATCCACTTCGCCGTCGTTGGCGATCTGATAACGGATGCGCCGTTGTCCGCTCCCCTCGGCGATCTCGGTGACGCAGGCCTTGACGATGTCGCAGGTGCCGCAGTAGGTCATGTCCGTGGCCGTCGCGTTCCCCTCGCTCAGGTGCGGCGGATCGCAGACGTCCACGCACTGCACCATGATCGAGTACTCCGTGCAGGCGTCCAGACCGCTCAACGTATAGACGGCGTGCACCGTATCCTGGTGGGCCACCGAGGCGTCCACGAAGACCGGTGACGGCCCCTGCGTCGCCCCGGTCCCATCGTACAAACCGGGAGAGCTCCCGTAGTAGACGTTGTATCCGGCCAGGTCGCAGTCGGTCAGGTTCGCGGGCCAGGCCAGATCCATCCTCTGGTCCCCCGCGGTCAAGGCGAGAGACGCCACCGGCTCGGGGACATATTCGTTGCAGGGGGCGGAGGTCCGCGCCGCGCTCTCCCGTCCGGGACAGACGACACCCCGGGTGCCGCAGGCGTCGATGGCGGCCAGATTGACGTAGTAGGTGGAACAGTCCTGCAGGCCGGAGATGATCTGGTCCAGCGGCGTAGTCCCCACGTCCATGGAATCGGTGTAGTAGCCGGTGGCGAGCCCCCAAAAGAGACGGTAGCCGCTGATGTCCCCCGACGAAAGCGAAGTGGCGTCTGTGCGCGTGGTCGGCGGGCTCCAGATGACGCCCACTTCGCCCGGGTTCGATCCCTCGTAGGCGAGTACGGTGGGCGGACAGGATGCGGCCGCGGGAAGGCTGATCGCCTGTTCACTCGAGCGTCCCCCCTCCATGCCGCACGCCTCGGCGGTGACCAGATAGAAGAAGTGCGCGCAGGAATCGCTCAGGAAATCGGTGTAGGAGGTATCGATCAGTTCGGCGACGACCAGGTTCGATATGGATGGGGTGAAGCCGGCGGTTTCCTCCCGGTAGACCCGGTAACTCACTTCGGCCGTGATCTGGGCGTCCAGCGTATCCTCCGTCACCGGCGACCAGTTGAGGGAGATGGCGCCGATCCCGCCGCCGACCTGGAAATTCGCCGGCGACTTGGGGGGCGCCGAGGAGCCCACCGTACCGTTCCGCCGGCAGGGGTAACTCTCCACGCCCGCGAGACTGGTGACGGTCACGTCCACGTAGTAAGAGAGCCCGCCGGTCAGATTCTTCACCGTCCAAGTATCCAGATTTCGGGCGAGCCGCGTGTCCAGCTTCATCGAATCCGTCCGCGTCCCGTAGTAGACCGAGTAGTGGGAGATGTCGTTGAACAACAGCTCGCTCCCGTCGGTGTTCGTCGTCGGCCGCGTCCAGGTGAGCGTGAGGGACTCGCAGTTCGGGCTCGACAAGTTCCCGCATCCGGGCGACTCCGGCCGGGGCATGGGCGGCGTGAAGGGGAGGTTCCGGGGGAACACGGTGGTCGTCGATGTCACGTCCAGATAGTTCCCGGCGGCGACGGCGTGGGCGGTTTGCGCGGTGATCGCCACTTCCACCTCGCTGACATGCTCCGGCTGCACGATGGGGAAGGACATGTGGTCTCCCTCCCGATCGAAGTAGGTGAAGGTGAGACCGCTGTCCGCCACGCCGTAGGCGATCGGCCCGGTGATCACCTCCGCGCCGGCGGTGTCCCAGACGGTGCGAAAGACGATCCGGTCCGACGGATTCAACGTACCCGAGTCGGGGGTGGACGTCAGATAGATCGCCACCATCTCGGCGCCGGGGACGGAATCGAAGAGATCGGCGACGAACACGATCGAATCGAGGCTGGCGAACACCACCGAGGGCTGGGTCGGATCCTTGCCGTAACTGATCTGCCGGAGATCGCCGGTGATCGACTCCATCGCCATGCGGGCGTTCTGCTGCGTCTCCACGAGGTCCCGTTGAGACTGGAAGGCGCTCTGCGCGCGGATCAACATCTGGTAAGAGAGCGCCGAGACCGCCGCGAGAATGACGAGAGCCACGGTGACCTCGACCAGCGTGAATCCTGCCTTGCCTTTCATCGGTCAGCCCCTTCTCGACATTCGGACGCGACCGGTCCGAATCAGCTGCACCGAGAGGGTCTCCTCCCGGGCGTCCCAGAATTCCACGGTCGCGGGCGCATCGTTCCTGTCCACGCTTCCCCTACCCAGGAAAAGGATGTCGTTGTTCGAGCCGCTCCCGCCGGCGCGAACGGAGAACTGCACGGTTCCGTCCACACGGACCGAGTCGACCGGGTCGAGCACCCAGGTGCCGGTCGTATCCTGCCGCTCGGTCCAATAACAGCGCCGCGCGGGATCGATGGTGAGGCGGTAGGGAATCCGCCGCCAAACCGCCTTCTGGCGGCAAAGGCGCATGGTGGAGGCGAGATCGTTCGCCTCCCGCTCCAGAGCGGGCCGCTTCCACGCACGGATCACCGTGGGGGCGGTCGCCACGGCGACGATCCCGATGACGGAGAGAACCACCATCAGCTCGGTCAGCGTGAATCCGCGCACTCGTTTTCGATTCCCCCTCATGGTCCTACTCCCCCGCCGCGTACATCTCCGCCCAGGCCTTGTCCTTCCACAGATTCAAGGGAACCGGGAAGCAGGGAGGCGGAAAGTCGGTGATGTCCATGTCGTAGTTATAACGACGCGTCGGGCCCGTGGCGGCCGCGAGCACGGTGCTCGCGTTCCAGGGGGCCGCGGAACCGCCGTCGTGGGTGATGATCGGCCCGTTGATGTTCAGTACCCAGGTGATGTCCTGGTTCGCGGCGGTGATCACCTCGTCCCAGCCGGTGCCGGCGCCCCCGTCATTGTTGTAGGGCGTCTCTCCCACGATCCCGTCCTGGTCCAGGTCGTAGTTGCCCGGCGCGACGGCGGGATGAGCGGAAGTGTTGGTGTTATAGGCCCGCCAGTTGGCGCCCACGGCCATCAGCGCCGCGTCGATGAAGACCACGCGATTGACGTTGCCGAGGTAGATGTAGTCCGCCGCGACGAGCCCGATGTTGACCGGTTCTCCCGAGCCGTTGGGGAGGCGGGTGACCTCGTCGTATCCGGTGTGTCCGGTGAGGATGTCCCCCTCCACGAAGATGTCGTCGGTGGCGAAGATGATCAGACTGCGCGCGCTCACTCCGTCCAGGCGCCCCCGGACGTATCCGTCTCCCTCGTAGAAAATCACGCCGTTGAAATCGGCGGAGCGGAGCGAACCGCCCGTGGTCGGGTCGTTCAGAGTCGCGCCGTTGTAGGCGACCAACGTGTCGCCGGTGCCGGCATCGATCACCTCGAAGTCGAAGAGGCCGAGGTCGATGGTTCCGTTCACGCCGACGCCGAGAGGATTCCAGCCCATGTAGAGACCGACGTGGCCGATCCCCTCGCAGTCGCACTCGCCGCCGGCGCCCTTCGCCTTGTTCCGCATGAGCGGCAGGTCGACCGAACTTTGCAGGTCGATGGTCGTCGCCGAATCGGTGTACCCCTTGTGGAAGATCGCCTCGTCCTTGTTGGTGATGCCGCGCGTGGCGGCGACCATCTCCAGGAACTCCACGTCCGTTCCGTCCGCGCAGCCGGAGGGAAGGCCGAGCGTGCCCCCCACGTAGACCTCGCCGGTCAGCACGGCGCCGCAGCCATAGGAGGTGCCCGCGTCCTCGACGAAGCGGGCGTATTTCAGGAAGCTGTCGTGCTGGATCTCCGCGCGGACCTGACGGAGGGCGTCCCCCACCCGTCCGACGGCGGTCAGGTTGAACACGTCTCCCGCGTAAGGGGAGGCGGACCCGGCGAGAGGAACGTCCGATTCACCGAAGACGTCATAGCTCCCCCCCCAATCGAGGGTGTCCGCGATCCGGAAATCGGGATAGCCGTTCCCGTTCTCGTCGTCGAACTCGAGGATTCGATCTTGGATTCCCCGCTTCGCCATCGCCAGTCCCGCCTCGGCGGCGTTCAGCGCCCGGGACCCTTCCCTCTCGTATGCGGCGACCCGTCTGTCCGTCGCCGAGAGAAGCGCCAGGGAAATCCCGAAGAGAGAAAGAGCGGTAAGCAAAAGCAAAGAGAGAAAAAGGCCGGAGCCCCTCTCATTTCCGAGAATGGATCGCTTAGTCCACATCGCCGTCAGCTCCCCATGCGGACCAGATAGGTGCCGGTCCGCATCGTTCTTTCCCGGCCCCTTTCGGTCCAGCTTGTGAGGATCTCCACCTCGATCAGCCCGTTGGTCAGCTGCGCCTTCTCGTTTTCGTCGAATACGTTGATTTCGCAGCGGGCGGTCGGCCCAAGATTCTCACGCATATGACGGAACCAGACGCGCACCTCATTCGGCACGCTGGCGCTGTCCGCCGTGTCGAGGCCGTCGAACTTGTCGGGCACATCGTCGAAATCGATGGAGCGCATCCGCTCGAGAATCTCGTTGGCGCTGTTCAGGGCGATCATGTCGTGCCGCCCCTGGCGGGAGTGCTCGATGCTGGTCACGAACAGCCTCCCCATGGCCAGAAACGCGAGAGCGAGAATCCCGACGGCGAATACCAACTCCACCAGGGAAAAGCCCTTTTCCTTGTTCTGTCGCGCGTCCATCTTTTCCTCCCGCCATGAGGAGTCGCAAGGTTCATTCCCATTACGCTCCCAATCGTCATGTCGGACCTAACCGCATATATCCTGGTTTGTTGCGATATTATCCTCGACCATATTCTTGGGGCGGAACACCTCTTTCCGGCAACGATTTGCCGACCTTCGCGGCAACCCCTTTCCGGTTTAGGGGCCGGAGAGGAGATCGGCGCGGGCGGGCCGGCCCGACGGCGGATGGGGGAGTTCGTACATCTTCCCCGATCCGTCTGCGAGCCAGATCCGGAACCGTCCCTCCACGGCCATGAGATCATCCACTCCGTTGCCGTCCCAGTCTCCCACCAGAAGATCCACCTCCGGCCCGTCGACGGGGAGCCGTTCGACCAGCCGCCCCTTCTCCCCTCCCGGATCGAGAAGGAAAACCTCCAAAGAGGATTGTCCCCCGCCGGCGAGGACCGCCAGGTCGGTGAGCCCGTCCCCATTCCAGTCGCCGGCGAGAAGACGGTGGACGTTCCTCTCCGGCAGACCGGGGAGATCGATCGGCTCGAGACGCTCGCCGAGGGGTTCCTCCTGCGGCACTTCGATCCGGAAGACGCCGCTGATCGCCGCCGCTCCTCCGTGGAGAAGGATCAAGGGGACGGGGCGTTCCTCTCCCGGGAGAGGAACGAAGAGGACCATCCTGCCGGACCCGGGAAGGGGGATCGTTCTCTCCCGGTCACGGTCGAAGCCCGCTCCTCGGCGGCCGGGCCACCAAACCAGCGTGGAGCGTTCCATCTCCAAAACCGTCGCCATCAAGTCCGGCACGTCGTCCCCATCGACGAAACCGACCGCCACCGACACCGGTATGCCGCGGACCGAGGCGATCACCTCGACCTCTCCCCTCCCGCGCCCGCCGACCCGGACGATCCGTCCGTCCAGCAACCCGATCAAGCAGGATCCGGGATCGCCCCCGGATCCAACGCAGGAGGCGCGGCCGCCGAAAGGAACGCGTTGCAGCTCCCGGAATCCTGTGGCGCCGCCACGGAGAACGAGATCCCCGTTCTCGTTGAAGACGACCGCGCGCGCTCCTTCGCCCGGCCCTCCGCGCAGGAGAGCGATCGCGTCCGCCCGGTCCCCGATGTCGATGGAATCGATGGCGGTCATCCCGCCTCCGCCGTCGGGCTCCCAGAGAACGAGATAGCCCTCCTCGTCGGCGCTCAGGACGTTCCAACGGTCATCCCGAACCACGATGGGAATCGAGCGCAGTCCGAAAGGATCCTCCCCGTCGATGAGGACCCGCACCAGAAGGGTCTCCTCCGGGACGAGAAAGAAAAGGGGGTGCTCCAAGAAGAGCGACCAGGCCCCTTCGCCGAGCGGACGGAAGGAGACGGCGAGGCTCTCCCCACCCGCGCGGGCGGTGAGGACGGGCGCCTCGGCGGGGGGGCGGCCGGTGTGCAGGAAGAAGGGGACGCGCCAGGCGCCGGCGGGAACCCGCGGGGCGTGAAGAAGGCGCTCCTCGGCCGGCGCGCCCCCCACCACCGCGACGAGCAGCATCAGCAGGACCGGCAGGTGTCCATTCCCCTTCATTCCAACCCGTACTCCTTCACCTTGGTCCAGAGGGAGCGATAGCTGATCTTCATCCGCCGCGCCGCCTCGCTCTTGTTGCCGCCGCACTCGCGAAGCACGCGGCCGATGATGTCCGCCTCCACCCGCCGAGTGACATTACGGACCGCCGCGTGCAGGTCGGCGGCGCCCGGTCCGAAATCGAAACGCTCCCGCGGGAGGGGAACCACGCCCGCGGTCGTGGCGGCGCCCGCCGCCGCCGGGCGGACCAGCGCCCCCGTGATCGTCTCCCCCTCGGCGAGGATCACCGCCCTCTCGAGAACGTTGCGCAGCTCCCGGATATTTCCCGGCCAGTCATAGGCGAGGATCGCCTCGGTCGCCTCCGGCGAGAGGCGGACCGGATCGCGCCGCAGCTCGCGGGAGTAGGCGGCGAGGAAATGCTCCGCCAGGACGGGAATGTCCTCGCGGCGCTCCCGGAGCGAGGGAAGACGGATGGGAAACACGTTGAGACGATAGTAGAGGTCCTCGCGAAAACGGCCCTCCGCCACGTCCTCTTCCAGATTCCTGTTGGTGGCGGTGATCAGGCGAACGTCCACGGGGATGCTCCGGGAACCGCCGAGCCGCTCCACCGAATGTTCCTCCAGCACGCGGAGGAGCTTGGACTGCAGGTCCGTTCGCAGCTCCCCGATCTCGTCGAAAAAGAGAGTGCCGCCGTCGGCGAGTTCGAATTTTCCCACCCGCAGGCGATCGGCGCCGGTGTAGGCGCCCTTTTCCGCGCCGAACAGCTCCGCCTCGATCAGATCCCGGGGCATGGCGGCGCAGTTGACCGCCACCATCGGATGGGCCGCCCGTGCGCTCCATCCGTGGATCGCGCGGGCGAAGAGTTCCTTGCCGGTGCCGCTCTCGCCGAGGAGAAGGACCGCCGCGTCGCTGCGGGCGACCTTCTCGGCGAGGCGAAGCGTGTCCCGGATCGCCGGTCCGGCGCCGACGATCACCGGCGCCTCGACGCCGGCCCGAAGGCCCCGGTTTCGCACCTCGAGAGTTCTCTTCTCCAGGGCGCGCTTCACGAGAAGAAGCAGGCGGTCGGTGTCGACCGGTTTGGTGACGAAATCGTAGGCGCCGTCCTTCATCGCCCGTACGGCGTTTTCCACCGTGCCGTAGGCGGTCATGACGATCACCGGCGCCAGAGGATCGTTCTCGCGCGCCGCGGCGAGCACCTGCAGGCCGTCCTTGCCGGGAAGGTTCAGGTCCGTCAGGACCAGCTCGAAGCTCTCATCACGGAGGCGTTCCATCGCCAGCTCGGCCGTGGGGACGCCGACGGCGCGGTACCCTTCGTCGGCGAGGGTCTCCTCCAACATATGGAGCGTCCCCGGCCGGTCTTCGACGACCAATAGCTTTCGGTCCGCCATAGGGCGGTCCTCCTCTCCTCTTCCGAGGATCGGCCCGAGGGGAGCGGGGGATGAGCGACTATCGGGAGAGGGCGGAGACTCAGAAGGATCCGTCCGGGACGGGCGTGACCGCCTCCTCCCTCTCCGGCGCGACCGCGGGGAGACAGAGGGCGAAACAGGTCCCCTCGCCGAGACGGGAATCCACGTCCACCGTTCCCCCGTGGGCGGCGATCACCTTCTGCACGAAGGGGAGACCGAGGCCGGTCCCTTCGGTCCGGGTCGTGAAGAAGGGATGAAAGATTTTGTCCCGAATTTCCTCCGGGATGCCGGGGCCGGTATCGGCCACCTCCAAAAGGACCCGGGCGCCGCGGGCCGCCTCGGGGCCGAGGTCCGGCGCAAGGGCGCGGCCGCGCACGACCAGCTCGCCTCCACCGGACATCGCCTCCCAGGCGTTCCGGGCGATGTTCCGGAGCGCCTGGGCCAGGAGCGCCCGGTCGCCGCGAATCGGCAGCAGATCGGAGGGGACGTCGAGGCGAATCCGGATCGGACGCTCCCCGCGCTGTTCGAGGAAAGGAATGAGTACCGTGCGGACCAGTTCGTCGGCCCGGATCGGTTCCATCCGGATTTCTTGTGGTTTTAAGTATGTTCTCATCTCGTTCAGGATCCGCGCCATCCGATCCGTTTCGCCGCGGATCTCCAGCGCCAACGGCTCGATGCGCTCGTTCCCCGCGGCGCGACGGGCGATCAGTTTGGCGAGACCCGAGAGGGCCTGGAGGGCGTTGCGGAACTCGTGGGTGATCCCGGCGGAGATCTCCCCCATCGCCGCGAGGCGCTCCTTCATCTCCACCTGGGCGTGGAGCCGCTTCGTCTCCGTAACATCGTCGACGACGAAGATGACGCCCACCGCCTGCCCGCTTCTCCCGGGCAGGGCGGAGACGCGGAGTTCCACCCAGCGCGCCTCCTCGCCGGCGCGCCGGATCTTCAACTCCCTCCTTCCGCTCGCGGGCTCGCCCGCCGCCACGGCGAAGTGGATCCGGTGAAGGGGGTGCTTGGGGCCGAGCAGCTCGCCGAGCCGCTTTCCGCGGCCCGCCTCGGCCGGAAGCCCCAGAATCGCCGCCGCCGCGCCGTTCAGCGCCGTGATCTCGCCGCGGCGGTTGCACGCCATCACGCCTGTGCTCATCGACTCCAGAATGCTCTGGTGATAGCGGTCGAGGAACGACGCGCGGCGCTCCGCGCGGGAGTAGAGATCCCGAAGATCGCTCTCGCTCTCCCGGATCCCCCGGACCACGTCGTTCACCGTGCCGAGCAGGAACGTGGACGGGTCCGGCCGCGGCTCGCGCCCGTGAAGCGCCCGGGCGATCCGACCGATCGCCCAGGGGAAGAAGAAAAGCAGAAAAGCCCCGATGAAGAGAAGCAGCGGCAGGATCCGAACCAACGCTTCCACCGTCCGCCCCCCTATCCGGTCCGATCGTCCGACGGATCGGACATGCGGAGAAAATCGAAACGGACCCGCACCGCGCCGTCCCGCGGATCGATGGAATAGCGGGCGCCGAAATCGTCCGGGACGCGGTCGAGCAGACCCGCGGCCACGACCTCCTCCAGGTCCCGAGGCGACCGGCCGTGGAGGGAGCGGAAACGGTCCGCCGCCCCCTGGAGGATCTGTTTGTCGTGACGAACCCGCATGGCGAGCAGATGGGCCGACCGCACCTCGCCCGTGGCGGGGCGGATCAGATAGGGAACGCCGAAGGGGTCGACGGGCGCCTCGGTGACGAATCCCTCCGCCGCCAGTTCCTCCATGCTCCGCGGAAATCGGCCCCGGCGATCGCGGAAAACGCGGGCGAACTTCGCGATCCGGGTGGTGTCCTCCGCGACGGTGATGGCGGAGAGGGCGAACCGCGCCGCTTCCCGGTAACGGTCGTTTTCGGTGGTGGCGAGCATCTCTTCCCAGAGCGCCCGCGCCGCGTCCAGCCTTCCGGTCTTTTTCTCCGCCATGGCGGCGAAGCGCGCGGCCCTCTTCCGGTCCCCGGGAAGGCGCGCCGCCTGACGGAAAGCGGCGGCGGCGAGGTCGTAGTCTTCGTTCAGGTAGTAGTGGAAACCGAGATCGAAGTGCAGCTCCCAGTTCTCCGGATTCTCCCGGATCCCCTTGCGGAGAAGATCATATCCGCGGCCCGGTTCCTTGGCGTCCTCCACCACCACCAGGGCGCCGAAGCGGTACGCCTCGAGGAATTGCGGATCCAGATCGGTGAGTACATCGAACACATGCGCCGCCTTGTCGAAGACCATATCCGTCTGCTTGTGCTTGCCGTAGTACTGGATCGCTTTCAGCCAGAGCAGATCGGCGGTGACGTGGCGAAAGCCGGCGACGGCCTGCCGCAGAAAGCGCCCGGAGGGGTAGAGCGCCAGTTCCTCCTCGATGTCCGTCCCGATCCGGGCCGCCTCGATCCGCTGCCCGAGCGTCGCGTTCACCAGGAGAGAGAGACAGGCGAGCGTAAGCAGCGCCGCCGGCAGCTCGACGGTCTTCGGAAAACGCACGCCCATCACTGCAGGTCCTTCCTCCGGAAGAGCACGGCGGCGACCAGCACCACGCCGGCGGTGTACACGAGGCCGTAGAGAGTGGCGTTCCCCACGAGCGCCGGTTCGATCGTCTTCCCGTACACCGCCATTCCTTTTACGTCAAAATACTCCAGATTGGGTAGAAGCAGGCAGACAGCCCGGGTGAGCCACGCCGCGGCGTCGGAGGGGAGCATCTCCGCGAAACCGCGGATGTCCGAAACCAGATGTCCGACGAAGTACACGGAAAGAGTGAAGCAGGCGCTGACCACGGGCGACGCGATGGTGGAGAAGAGAATCGAGAAGGCGGCCACCAGAAACAGCTCCAGCCCGATCATGTAGATCGCGGCGAGATGAGCCCACCGGAGCGAGTGGAGGTGGAAATGGACCAGCAGCCCGAAGAAGACCGCCATGATCGCCACGTTCAGCGCCAGCGTGAGCACCATGCCGAGGTACTTCCCCACCACGTACTCGGTCCGTCCGACCGGGCGGGCGAGCAGGGTATAGATGGTGCGGCGTTGGACCTCCCGATGGACCAGGCTGGCGCCGACGAAAGCCGAAAGCAGGATGCCGATGGCGGAGATCGCCGCGAGCCCCACGTCCTTGATCACCTTGTCCTGCTGGCCCGCCGCGAGGGCGCTCACCACGAGAGAACTTCCGATCAGGGCGGCGGCGAAAAAGAGAGAAACCAGAAAGACCCGGTCCCGAACCGTTTCCCGGAGCGTGTGCAGCGCGACCTCGGCGATTCGCATCTCTTCTTCCCCCCCTAAGCCCGGTCCACCGCGGTGACGCGCGCCTGAACGTTTTCCACATAAAGTTGCTCCAAGGACTCGCGCCGGGTCTCCACGGCCGTGATCCGGCCGCCGGCGACGGCGACGCGCTCCCGGAGCCGCGGCAGATCTTCCTCCCGCCGGAGGGCGATCCGGACCGCCTCGCCGACCCGCACGATCCTCTCCGCCGCCGTGTCCCCCGCCCGAAGCGCCTCCGGATCGAACCCCTCGGCGCTCACCTCGATCCAGCGCGCCTCGCTCCCCTCCACCTCACGCACGATCCGCCCGTCCACGAGAAAACCGGCGCGGTCGCAGATCCGCTCCACGTCTTCGAGGATGTGCGAGGAGAGGAGCATCGTGACCCCCTCCCCTTTCAGCTCCTGCATCAGCTCCCGGAGTTCCTTCCGCCCGATCGGGTCGAGGCCGGAGAGGGGCTCGTCCAACACGAGGATCTCCGGGCCGGCGACCAGCGCCTGGGCGAAGCCGATCCTCTGCAGCATCCCCTTCGAATAGGTAAGGACCCGCCGGTGCTCCGCCTTCGACAGGCCCATCCGTTCGATCCACCGGCGCGCGCTCCTCTCCGCCTCCCCCCGGTCCAGGCCGGAGAGGCGGCCGTAGTAACGCACCAGCTCGCCGCCGGTCAGATGGGGGAAGAAGTAAGGGTGCTCGGGAAGATAGCCGAGGCGCGCCCGGGAGCGCGGGTCGCGGGTGGAGACGCCGTTCACCTCCGCCGTCCCCCGGTCCGGCCGTATGAGATCCAGGAGGATCTTCATGGTGGTCGTTTTGCCGGCCCCGTTCGCCCCCAGAAGCGCGTAGGTCTCCCCGCGGCGGACATGCAACGAAAGGCCCCGGAGCGCGGGCCGGCGCCTCCGGAGAAAATCGGTTCGGAAGGTCTTCTCGATTCGGTCCAGTCGGATCACGTTCTCCCCCCTGACACGGGCGTCCGGGGCGCACCGCCGCCGAACGCTCTCCTCTTCCTCACCATCGGCATTTCCGGAGAAAAGAAAAAGACCCCGAACGGGCCTGATGCGGAGTCTCGGTTGCGGGATCGGCGGTCCGTCGGGGTCGAAAAACCGGCGGAGGGGCCGCGGGGCCCCTCCGCCGTCGGCTACTAGCCGTTGGTCAGCTGGAGGCTGAGGAATCCGGCCGGATCCTCGCCCCGGCCTTCGATCACATAGCCGGTCACGCCCGCGGTGGTCGCGGCGATGGCGCCCGCGTTGCCGGCGGGGGCCGCGTTCCAGTTGAAGACCGTCGCGACGCCCGAGAAGGGGTTGCTCGGGTACGCGCCGCCCGGAAGCAGGTCGACCAGGGTGTCGCCGCCCGGGGTCGCGTCGGCGGCCGCGGTCGGGTACACGCCGTCGGTCAGGACGCTGTAGTCCTCGAACCCGAGCTGAATCATGTGCATGTTCCCCTTGACGCCCGCTTCCTTGGCACGGCTCTGCATGGAAACGAAGTTCGGAATGGCGATCGCGGCCAGGATACCGATGATGACGACCACGATCATGAGCTCGATCAGGGTGAATCCTCGTTGTCCTCTCATGATGTTCCTCCCATCTGAACTTACCCGAACAGTAGGGTGAATCCCGGACCCCTCGGCTGCTCTTCCCAAGGTGAATTTTTCCTCTGGAAGCCCGGGATCCAACCCCGTTTTCTTTTCTCATCCAATCGAAGTAATGAGCAAGGGGTGTGCCAAGGAGGTCTTGGGAAAACGGTCTTGGAACCGCCGACGGGGGCTTACGTTAGAGAGGGGCCTTTCGGCCCCTCTCTCGGGAAGATCTACCGGTCGTCGCAGAATGCGAGAAACGGGGAGAAGTGTGCAACGGGCCTCCTACCGTTCGATCCCGTATCGCTGCAACTTCCGGTATAGAGTAGAAGTATTTATACCCAGAATGGATGAAGCCTTTCGTTTCTGCCAGTTCGTCTCGTCCAGGACCCGGAGGAGATGCCTCTTCTCCAGATCGTGCAGGGTCATGTTGATCACGTCCACGTTCTCGTCCAGGTGCGATCCCTCGTAGTGGTTGCGGATCCGGGGCGGCACGTCCTCGGGCGTGATCCGGTCCTCCTCCTGGAGAATGACCATCCTCTCCACGATGTTCTCCAGCTCCCGCACGTTCCCCGGCCATTCGTAACGCATCAGGAGATCCATCGCCTCCTTGTCGATTCGCTTGGCGCCGGTCGGGTCGCAGCGCTTGAGGAAGTGGTCCACCAGAAGGGGGATGTCCTCCATCCGCTCGCGGAGCGGCGGAATATGAATGGGGATCACGTTCAGCCGGTAATAAAGGTCCGCCCGGAAAGTCCCCTCCTTCACCCTCTGCTCCAGGTCGGCGTTGGTGGCCGCCACGAGCCGGACGTTCACGCTGAGGGGGCGGGTGCCGCCGACGGGGATGATCTCCCTCTCCTGCAGGACCCGGAGCAGTTTCACCTGGATCGCCGGGCTCGTCTCCCCCACTTCGTCGAGAAGGAAGGTCCCCCCCTCGGCGACGGCGAAGAGCCCCTCCTTGTCGCGGACGGCGCCGGTGAAGGATCCCTTCACGTGTCCGAAGAGTTCGCTCTCGAGAAGGTTCTCCGGAAGAGCGCCGCAATTGATGGAGACGAAGGATTCCTCGGCGCGGGGGGAGGCGTAATGAATTTCCCGGGCGATCAGTTCCTTGCCCGTGCCGCTCTCCCCCTGAACCAGGATGGTCGAGTCCGAGACGGCGACGCGGCAGACGAGACGGAAGACCTCCTCCATCTTCTCGCTGCTGCCGATCATCTTGCGGCTGTCGTGCCGCATGCGGAGTTCCCTCTTCAGCATACAGTTCTCGCGGCGGAGCTTGCGGTGCTCCAGCGCCTTGCGGATCACCAGCTTGATCTCTTCGTTCTTGGCCTGCTTGGTCAGGTAATAAAAAGCGCCGCGGTTCACGGCCTCGATGGCGGTTTCCTGGGAAGCGTAGGCGGTGAGGATGATGACGGGGAGGGTGGGGTCCACGTTGTGGACGCCGGCGAGGACGTCCAGTCCGTCCATGCCGGCCATGCGGATATCGGTGATCACCGCGCCGTACTCTTCCTCCGACGCGAGACGAATCGCCTCCTTTCCGCTCTCCGTCGACCGAACGTCGTACCCCTCCTTTCGCAACATGATCGAAAGGAACTGGCACATGCTCTCCTCGTCGTCCACGATCAAAATTTTTACCTGAGCCATCCCGCAACCCTCTGTTCTTTTTCGCCTACACTTCCCGCCTTCGAACTCTTTAAACGTCCGGATCGCCTCTAGGCGCCGGCGGCGCAGCTTTCGCGGACCCGCGCGCCGTCCCAGGGGAGATAGACCGTGAAGGTCGTTCCCTCCGGACCGCTCGTGCATTCGATCTTCCCGTTGTGACTGAGCGCCGCTTTTTGGGCCATCGCCAGGCCGAGACCGACGCCGCCTTTCTTGGTCGTGAAGAAGGGGCGGAACAGGTTCCGCCGAACCTCCTCGGAAACGCCGGGTCCCTTGTCCGTGACGCGGACGGCGATCGCCCGGTCGGGCCCGCTGTCCGGCGCGCTCCGGAAGTCCTCGACCTCGCCGACTTCGACGACGAGTTCGCCTTTTCCACCCATCGCCTCCGCGCCGTTCACCGTCAGGTTCAAGAAAATGGAGCGGAGCAGTTCCTCGTCGGCTGCCAGCTCCGCGCCCGGCCTTTCCGAACGGAGAAGAACCCGCACACCCGGACCCACTTTCGGATGGGCGCGGAGGTTCTCCACCAGGTCCTCGAGAAACGCCGTCAGATCGATGCGCGCCCGTCCCAGGGGGCGATTGCGGGCGAAGTCGAGAAACTCCTCGACGATGCGGTGCAGGCGGTCCGACTCCCGCACGATCAGTTCGAGGAGTCTGCGGTTCTCTCCGGTCACGTCCAGTTCCCCCTGGAGCACCTGAATCGATCCGCTGATCGTAGCGAGGGGGTTGCGGATCTCGTGGGCGATCCCGGCGGAGAGTTCGCCCACCGCGGCGAGCCGGTCGGCGTGTCGGATCTGCTCCTCCATCTTCCGCACATCCGTCAGATCCTGGAAGATGGCGACCACCCCGGCGGTCCCTCCTTTTTCATCGTGCAGCGCCGAGGCGCTCACCCCGATGGGGACCACATCCCCGAAAGGAGTGATCAGGTCCGTCTCCCGCCGGGCCACCGCGGCGCCTCCATCCCGGATTCCCTCCACCATCTCCGCCAGGGCGGGCGACAGATTCTCGAAAACCGCGCGGCAGGGACGGGCGGAAACGGCGCAGGCGGAGAGCCCCGCGATCTGTTCCGCCGCGCGGTTGAAGTGAACCACGCGACCCTCCCGGTCCACCGTGAGAAGACCGCTCGAGAGGGAGCGCAGGATCTGGTCCGTGTCCAGATGGACTTGGCGGAGCCGGGAACGAACCGCGGCCAGCGCCTCGCCTCCCCGGCGCACCCGAAAGGAGAGGTAGCCGGAGAGAAGCGCCACCAGAAGGAAGGTGATCGCGTAAAGGCCGACCTGCAGGGTGAGGTAACGTCCCGCCTCGCTATCGAAGGCGAAGGAGGAGCCGGACGTCGCGAAAAGCGCCCCCTTCTCCCAGGCGAGGAGCATTCCGTAGGCGGCGGCGGAGAGCGACGCCAGAAAGGCGGTTCCGCGAAGGAGGAGGAAGGCGGAGCCGGAAGTAATGATCAGGATATAAAGGAGAGCGAAGGGAGACGCGGCGCCTCCGGTGTAGTGGATGATCCCCGTCGCGAGACCCACGTCCGCCAGGAGCTGCACCCAGGCCTGGAAAACCAGGCTCTTCCCCTTCCGCGCCGCGAGCCAGTAGACGGCGGAGAGAATGGTGGTGATCCCCATAAGGGCGTAGAAGGGCCGGAGCGGCTGATCCGTGTGACCGTGCAGGATCAGCACGCCCGTGCCGGAGATCGCCAGCACCACCAGGAGCCGGAGATAGATCAGGGTCAGAAACCCCTTGCGCGTCGTCGCCTCGTTTCCCCGCATCCTTTCGATTCGCTCCTCTTCCGCCCTACTGGGCCATAATCACGTTCACCATCTTGAAGATGGGCAGATACATGGCGACCACCATGCCGCCGACCACTCCGCCCATCATCACGATCATGAGCGGCTCGATGATGGAGGTCAGGCCGTCCACGGCGGTATCCACCTCTTCTTCGTAGAAATCGGCGATCTTCCCGAGCATCTCGTCCAGGGCGCCCGTGTCCTCTCCGATGGAGATCATCTGCACCACCATGGGCGGGAAAACCTCGCTCGCCCGGAGCGGCTCCGCGATGGTCTGCCCCTCCCGGATGCTCGCGCGGGTGTCCATGATCGCGTCATGCACGATCATGTTCCCGGAGGTGCGGGCGGTGATATGGAGGCCGTCCAGAATCGGAACACCGCTGGAGATGAGCGTTCCCAGCGTGCGGGTGAAGCGCGCCACCGCGCTCTTGCGGAGAATGTCGCCGATCACCGGAATCTTGAGGAGGCCCGCGTCGACCTTCCGTTTCCCCTTCTCGGTGGCGTTGTAGCGCTTGAACATATAAAAAGACCCCGCGGTGACCCCGAGGAGCAGATACCATTTCGTTCGCAGAAATCCGGAGAGCCCCATCACGATCCGCGTGGGAAGGGGGAGGGTTCCGCCGAAGTCGGAGAACATCTTCGCGAAGGTCGGAATGACGAAGATGAGAAGGAACACGGTGGCGAGCACCGCCACGCTGAGCACGACCGCCGGATAGACCATGGCGGTCTTCACCTTCCGCTTCAGGGCGTCCAATTTCTCCAGGAAGGTGGAGAGACGCTGCAGGATCACGTCCAGGATACCGCCCGCCTCGCCCGCCTCGACCATGGAAATGTACAGTTCCGTGAAGACGTCTCGGTGTTTCCCCATCGACTCGGCGAGGGTGGAGCCGGACTCGACGTCGTGCATCACCGCGCCGACCACGCCGCGCAGACGATCCTTGGTCACCTGCCGGGAGAGGGTCTCCAGACACTGCACGATGGGCAGGCCGGCGTTGATCATGGTGGCGAACTGCCGGGTGAAGACCGACAGGTCTCCCGTGTTCACCCTCCCACGCCTTCCTCCATCCTGCTTGGTCCGCTTCTCCTTCACCTGCGTGGGGATCACGTGGCGTTTCCGGAGGACGTTATTCAGCTCCCTCCGGTTGTCGACGGTGAGTTCGCCCGAAAGCCTCTCCCCCGCCGCGGTCTTCCCTTTCCATTCATAGGTAACCGGCACCGGTCACCCTCCCTTCTAGCGGCGTCCGGCGGGCGCCATGGTCCGTCCGAACATCTGCTCCAACTCGTTCGTGTCCGGACTCCGCTCCATAGCCGCCTCCCGGGAAAGATGTTTCCGGCGGACGGCGTGAAAGAGCGATTGGTTCATGGTCTGCATGCCGTATTTCGTTCCGGCCTGCATGAGGCCGTAAATCTGATGAATCTTCCCTTCTCGGATCACGGCGCGGATCGCCGGGGTGCAGACGAGCACCTCCGCGACCATCACCCGCCCGGGCCCGTAGCTCTTGGGAACAAGCTGCTGACACACCACCCCCTGAAGCACGAAGGCGAGCTGCGCCTGCACCTGGTTCTTCTGGGACGAAGGGAAAACGTCCACGATGCGCGTGATCGACTCGGAAGCGGAGTTGGTGTGGAGCGTGGCGAGCGCCAGATGCCCCGTCTCGGCGATGGTCAGGGCGGCCGCGATCGTTTCCAAGTCGCGCATCTCGCCGATCAGAATCACGTCCGGGTCCTGCCGCAGCACGTATTTGAGCGCGCTGGGGAAGGAATTCGTGTCGGTCCCCACCTCCCGCTGGTCCACGGTGGAGTTTTTATGCTTGTAGACGTATTCGATCGGATCCTCGATCGTGATGATGTGGGATTTTTGCTCCTCGTTGATCTTGTCGATGATCGACGCGAGCGTGGTCGACTTGCCGCTTCCGGTCGGCCCGGTCACCAGAATCAAGCCCTTCTGCTTCTCCGCGAGTTCCTGCACCACCGGCGGCAGGCCGAGTTCCTCGAAGCTGAGGATCTCGAAGGGGATCGACCGGATCGCCACCGAAACGACGCCCCGTTGAAGGAACACGTTCGCCCGATAGCGGGAAAGCCCCTTGATCCCGAAAGAAAGATCCAGTTCCTTCTCGTTCTCGAAGCGCTTCCTCTGATCCTCGGTGAGGATCGAATAGGCAAGCTGCAGGGTCGTCTCCGGCGTGAGCGACTCGCCGGTCCGGCTGGAGGTCAGATTCCCGTCGACCCGGAGTTGGGCCGGGTGGCCCGCCGAAAGGTGGAGATCCGACGCCCCCCGCTCCATCATCTCTTCCAACAACGTGCGTAGCGATGCCATTCCTTACCCCGATTCGCGCGGCGGATCGTCAGACTGCCGCCGTTTCCCGAATGATCTCCTCGATCGTGGTGATTCCCTTTTCGATCTTGGTAATGCCGTCTTGGCGCAGCGTGAGCATCCCCTCCTCTTGCGCCTTCTTTCGGATCTCTTCCGCCGATTTCCGGTCCAGGATGAGCTGCGAGATGGCCGGCGAGATCGGCATCACCTCGTAGAGGCCGAGCCGGCCGGAGTAACCGGATTGATTGCACACCTCGCAGCCCGCTCCCTGCCGGAAAACGATGTCCTTCGCCCATTCCGGTGTGACGCCCAGCTCGGCCAACGCTTCCGGGTGTGGGGTGACCTCGGCGGCGCACTTCGAACACACCTTCCGCACGAGCCTCTGGGCGAGGATCAGACGCACCGAGGAGGAAACCAGGAAAGGCTCCACCCCCATGTCGACCAAACGGTTGATGGTGCTCGGCGCGTCGTTGGTGTGAAGGGTGGAGAGCACCAGGTGGCCGGTCAGCGCCGCCTTGACGGCGATCTCGGCGGTCTTGTAGTCGCGGATCTCGCCGACCATGATGATGTTCGGGTCCTGCCGCAAAAACGCCCGGAGCGCCGAATCGAAGGTGAGCCCCGCCTGCTCGCGGATCGCGACCTGGTTGATTCCCTCCAGGTTGTACTCCACCGGATCCTCGGCGGTCATGATGTTGGTGGTCGGGTCGTTGATGGTGGAGAGAGCCGAATAAAGGGTGGTCGTCTTTCCGCTTCCCGTCGGTCCGGTCACAAGCACCATGCCCCACGGAGAGCGAATCGCCCTTTCGAAGTTATTCAGAGCCAAAGGATCGAACCCGAGCTTGGTGAGATCGATGTTCAGGTTCGACTGGTCCAGCACCCGGAGAACGATCTTTTCCCCGAAGAGAGTGGGGAGCGAGGAGACGCGGAGGTCGATGGTGCGGTTCTGGATCCGGATCTTGATGTTGCCGTCCTGGGGGACCCGCTTCTCGGCGATGTCCAGGCTGGCCATGATCTTCATGCGGGAGGTGATCGAGTTTTTCATGCGGATCGGCGGGGTCATCACCGTGTACAGCGTGCCGTCGATGCGGAAACGGACCCGAAGGAGCTTTTCGAAGGGCTCGATATGGATGTCGCTCGCCTTTCGCTGCACCGCCTCGGCGATGATCGAATTGACCAGCTTGACCACCGGCGCGTCGGAGGCGTACTCGGAGGCGCCCTCCGACTCCTCGTCGGTATCCACCACCTCCACCTCGTCCTCCTCGAAATCCTTCATCAGGTTCTCGAGCGCTTCGGAGGAGTTGTCGTAGGCGTTGCCGATCGCCGCGCGGAGGCGGGACTCGGTGGCGACCAGGGGGCGCACCTCGAGACCGGTCAGGAACTTGATGTCCTCCACCGCGTAGATGTTGCTCGGATCGGCCATGGCGAGATGAAGAATACGTCCCTCGCGGCGGAGCGGAAGAACGCTGAACTTGGAGCAGATGTCGCTCGAAACGAGATCGAGCACGGTCCGATCGATCCGGCTCTCGTCCAGTTCCGCGCCCGGCACCTTGAACACCCGGCTGAGGAACTGGACGAGTTCCGTCTCCTCGACGTAGCCGAGTTCGACCAGGCAGCGATCGCTCGGCTGGTGGGTCGACTCCATCTGTTTGAGAACGCGCTGCTGTTGTTCGGGCGAGATCACTTCCGCCTGAACCAGCATGTCCGTCAGATCGTAGCTCATGCGCCTCCCGTCGCCGCCCCCCCCGAGGGACGATTCGGATCAACGCGGGGATTGCGATCCATCCGCTTCTTCAGGAGCGGCCCCCTTCGATCCTTCTTCCGCTCCGGCTCCTCCCTCCCCACCGACGACGACGAGAAGGGAATCGATCCGCGCCAAGGTCTTCGGTCCCAGTCCGGGCACCCGGAGAAGATCCCGAACACTTCGAAAGGGGCCGTGCCGTTCCCGCCACTCCACGATCCGGTTCGCCCGGACCGGACCGATGCCGGGGAGTCTCTCCAGCTCCGCGGCGTCGCAACGATTCAGTTCAATCGGCGGTGGGGGGCCCGGCGCTCTCTCTTCCTCTCCGAGTCCGACCGGCTCCGCTTGCGTCGTGGGGAGATCCACCGGCGGACCCGCCGCTCCCGCCCCGCGACGCCACCTCTCCGCGACACAACCGAAGAGGATCAACCACGCCAGACCCACGATCACCCAACGCTCCTCACGCGTCATCGCGCACCTCCCTGGAGCCGCGATCCGGACCGGAGTCGAATGGGTGCAATCGTTTCCTTACGAATCGGCACCCCGGCCGTTTTCTTAAGGGAGTCCGGAAGGCGGATCTGAAATAATTACAATCTGTTAGGACGATTCGACCCAGATGATTCAAATTGATGGAAAAGGGAAAAACTTTCCTCGGGGAAGTAAAATCCGTGGCGGGGAAAAGGGGAGTAACCTGGATCCGCTCGGCCCGGTGCGAATCGGACCAACTCCGCCCGAATCGGGTCGATTCGGGCGAATGTTCGCTCGGGTGGAGCGGGATGGGGGCGAAGGAGGCGGAGCGGCCGGTTTAGAGGAGATCCCGGCGTCCTTCGCGACGGAGGCGCTCCACGACGAGGCGCACGTCCTGCGCACGGTCGCGGGGACAGACGAGGACCGCGCCGTCCGTCTCCACGACGATCAGGTCGTCGACGCCGACGGTGGCGATCAACCGGCCGGAGGAGTAGACGACGCAGCGGCGCGAGTCGATTCCCAGGTGCCCGCCCACCGCCGCGTTCCCCTCGGCGTCCGCATCGATCAAATCGCCGAGGGCGCTCCAGCTCCCCACGTCGTTCCACCTGAAATCGGCGGCGATGGCGGCGACGCGCTCCGCCTTCTCCATGACGCCGTAATCGATCGAGAGGTCGGGGAGATCTTCGTACACGGATTCGAGAACCGAGGAGAGATCTTTCTCCGCGGCGCCTCGGAAAAGCCGCATCGGCTCCTCGAGCTCCGGCATGTGGCGGAGGATCGCGTTCGTGATCGCGTCCACCCGCCAAAGGAACATGCCGCTGTTCCAGAGATGGCGGCCGGAGCGCACGTATTCCTCCGCCCTCTTCCGATCGGGCTTCTCGATGAAGCGGTTCACCCGGCGGACCGGGACGCCGCCGCCGCGGATCTCCTCCCCCATTTCGAGATATCCGTAGCCGGTTTCGGGGCGGTCCGGGCGGACGCCGAGCGTGAGTAACGTCTCCCCCTCGCCGCGGCAGAAATCGGCTCCGGCCGAGAGCAGTTCGCGAAAGCGCTCTTCCCCCTCGATGTGGTGATCCGCCGGGAGCATCGCCATCACCTCTTCGTTCCCATAGCGCGCGGCGGCGCGCGCCGCGGCGAGGGCGACGCAGGGCGCGGTGTTCCGTCCCACCGGCTCGCCGATGACGTTTTCCGGCGGGAGATCCGGCAGCTCCCGCCGCGTCCGGTCGACGAAGGGGGCGCCGGTAACCACAAGCACCCTCTCCGGCGACGCGAGAGGCGCGACGCGCGCCACGGTCCGCGCGAGCATCGACTCCGGGCCGAGGAGCGGGAGAAACTGCTTCGGCTCCGATTCACGGCTACGGGGCCAGAAACGGGTCCCGCTCCCTCCGGCCATCACGACGACGATCATCTATTCGAGCGCCTCCTCCGGAACCTCCACCCCTTGTTCGCGGATCGCGCCGACCAGAGTATCCCGGATCTCGGCGAGGGCATCCGTCGTCTTCGCCTCGAAGCGAAGAACCAAGACGGGCTGTGTGTTGGAGGCGCGCACGAGCCCCCATCCTTCGTCGAAATTCACCCGGGCGCCGTCGATGTCGACGACGTCATGGGTGGCGCGGAACTTCTTCTGAATCGCCTCCACCACGGTGAACTTCCGGCTGTCGGGACAGTCGATCCGGATCTCCGGCGTGGAGTGGTAGCGGGGAATCTCGGCGGCGATCGCCGAGAGGGGCCTCCCACCCGCGGCCACGATCTCGATCAGCCGGGCGGAGGCGTAGATGGCGTCGTCGTAGCCGTAGTAACGGTCGGCGAAAAACACATGACCGCTCATCTCTCCGGCGAAGGGAGCCCGCTCGTCCTTCATCTTCTGCTTCAGATGGCTGTGGCCCGTCTTCCACATCAGAGGAGTGCCCCCCGCGTCACGGATCGCCTCGACGAGCCCGACGCTGCATTTTACGTCAAAAACGATCGTCCCCGGTTTCTTCGCCAGCACGGAACGGGCGAAGACGCCCGCCAGCGTGTCGCCGAAGAGGATGTCCCCCTTCTCGTCCACCGCGCCGATCCGGTCCGAGTCGCCGTCGTAACCGACGCCCAGCTCGCAACCGCTTTTCTTGACTTCCTCGATCAGCGCCCGGATGTACTTGGGCACCGTGGGGTCCGGGTGATGGTTGGGGAAACGGCCGTCCGGCTCCTCGAAGAGAGGGATCACGTCGCAGCCGATCTTGCGGAGGAGGGGGATCGCCACCGGCCCCGCCGTCCCGTTGCCGCAGTCCACGGCGACACGCACCGGACGCGCGAGGCGGAGGCCCGCCGCCACCTCGTCGATGTAGTCGGGAACCACGTCGTCGGTGCGTAGGGCGCCTTCACCGCTCTCGAAATCCTCCGCCTCCGCCAGCTTCCGGATCTCCTGGATCGCGGGGCCGAAGATGGGCGTCGTGCCGTGGCAGATCTTGATTCCGTTGAATTCGGGCGGGTTGTGGCTGCCGGTGATCATCACGCCCGCGGCGTAGGAATCCTCGCCGCCGCGCGTCACGGCGTAATAAAGGAGAGGCGTGGGGACCGTTCCGATGTCCACGCAGTCGAGGCCCACCGCGCGCAGCCCCGCGAGGATCTCCGAGGCGAGGCGGGGAGAGCTGAGCCGCACGTCCCGTCCCACCACCACCTCGCCGGTGTAGCGCCTGCGGACATACGTGCCGATCGCCTTGGCGATCCGTTCCACCACTTCCGGCGTGAGTTCATTCTCCACCACGCCGCGGATGTCGTACTCACGAAAGATCAAAGGATTCATCTCGTCATTCGCCTCCGGATCATTACACGAAACCTTCTACATCCTCCGGGATCGACGGGTGTTTCCCCCGGAAGTTTCGATCGAAAAGTTCGCTCGCCTCGTCGGGGAGCGTCTTGGCGAGCACCCGGGTCACACGGGTGATCGGGCCGACCAAGGAGGAGCCCTCCAGAACCCGTCCCCCGGCGGGAAGATAGGTGACGATCACCAAGAGGATCACGCCGATCAGGATCACGCCGAAGGCGACCCCCACCGCCCCGCCGAGGAGCCGATTCAACCAGCCGAGCGGGGAATCGCTCAGCACCTTGTGCACCGCGTGGCCGATCAGCCGGACCAGAACCGCCGTCACGAGAAAGACGAGAGCGAAGAGGATCGCCCGCGCCAAGAGCGCTTCGCCGTCTGAGCGAACGCCGACGAGCGAACCGACGGCGAGGTGGTATCGCGTCGCGACCAGCCAGCCGGCGAGAATCGCAGCCAGCGCGAACAGCTCCTTCACCAGACCGCGGAAAAGCCCCCGCAAAAAGAGGACGAGAAGCACCGCCCCGATCACCAAGTCCGCCCAATGCGCGTCCATCCGATTCCCCTTCAATCCCGAAAAGGCCAGATCACGCCTAAAACGATCTGCTGCGTCCCGGAGAGGACACCGTCCTCGCCGCCGGCGCCGTCGAAATACTCGAGCGCGTGCCCCGTCGCCTGTTCCATCTGGCCGAAGAGGAGCACGCCGCCGCGGGGGCTGATCGTGACTCTTCCGCGCAAGTAGGCGTAGCCGCTCATCGGCGTCTCCCGATCCGGGGCGTTCCGGTCCGAGCGCCATTCGCCGAGCACGTCCCAGCGCGGCTCCCACTCGAACCAAGGGATCGGGTGGGTGAAGGAGACCCGGCCGCGCACCAGGTGATCGCCGTGATAGGCGGGACGTTCGTCCGAGCCGTCTTCGCGCGCGCGGAAACGGGCGTAGGCGGCCTCGACGCTCAGGCGGCCCCTTTCGATGGTGGAGTGAATCTCCCAACCGAGGGTCCGCTCGTCGATCCTCTCCCCCTCCTGCCGGAAGGCGTCCACCGAGAGAAGGCGCCGCACGGCGTCCCCTTCGCGCCGGAAGAAACGGATTCCGGGACGGGCGGGGAGGAAGGGGAACGAGCACCCGATCTCACCGGAGCGGAGCACGTCCCTCTCTTTCACCGCCGGGACCCAGTCCCGCGCGGTGGGGCGCTCCCACAATCGGGCGAGGCGGAGGAGGATCGGAACGCGCCCCTCGCGAAGGATCGCCCCTTCGGCGTCCGTGTAAGACGCGCCGTCGGCGAACTCCTCCGCGGCGGCGATCCGGAGACGGAACCCGCCGGAGAGAGGCGCTTCGGCGCCGGCGGCCGCGACGGCCCCCCACTCTTCGCGGGAGAGATCCTCCGTTTCGGCCTTTTTTCGTTCCACACGCAGACCGAAAGAGAGGTCCGTTCCGGAAACGAACCGCCTGTGCGACAGGAGCAGCCCGTCACGCTCCTCCACGACCCGGACGCGGTCGAAGGCGGCGCTCCGAGGCTCCAGGACGGAGTGTATCTTTGACCGATACGCTTGTCCAACCATTCCTCGAAAGGAAGCCTCCAGGAAGAGGAGGCGTCTCTCGTCCCTGCCGTCGTGGGAGAAGATCGCCTCCTGCAGCGTCGGGTTGATCAGGATCTGTTCATCTTTATAGGTGCGAAGTCCCGCCCGGAGGAGGATGTCCTCCCGCAGGGGAAAACCGACCCGGATGTCGCTCGACGAGGAACGGTAGCTGTCGATGACGTATTGGTCCGCCTTCCGGAAACTCCCGTTCAGTTGGACGGAGAGTCGGGCGGTCACGTCGCGGGAGATCCCGAACCGGTAATCCCGATAGCCCCCCGATCCCTGTTCGGCGTCGACGTAGCTGACGGGGTCACCGCCCCGCCACGGCTCGGTCTCCAGGAGAATCGCGCCGTCGGGCGCCACCGCCGCCGCTTCGGGGAGAAGGCGCGGGGTGACGACCGAAAGGGAGGCGACCCCCGCCCTCGGTAGAGCGTTGCCGTTTACCAGCCCACCCGCTTCGCGCGGCCAGGGGATTCCGTCGATCAGCACGAGAGGGGAACCGGAACCGCCGAGTCGGATCGTCTCGAAATAGCCGGGAGGGCCGAAGCGGTCCGCGACGGTGAGAGGAAGCGCGGCGGCCACGTCCGCCCAGGTGCGCGGCGCGTAGGCGCGGGTCTCCACGGCGGTGCGACGCCACGTCCCGGCAGGGTCCGGCGGCGTGGCAACGCGCACGAGGGGGATCGACACCGGCTGGGGAAGCGCGCGCGCTCCCTCTTCTTCCCCCCCTCCCCGTTCCTCTCCCCCGACGATCGCGTCGGGAGATCCCGGGCCTCCCGCAAAGGAGGAGTCGCCCGGTGGGGCGGCTTCCGGCGGGCCGGGTTCTTCCTCCACGGCGGGAAAAAGGGCGGAGTCGGCGGTGTCGATGGGCGCGGCGGAGTCGGCGACCACCGGGGAGGGCGCGGCGGATGTGTCCCGGGGGACGGGCGCGCCGTCGTCGGATTGGCCGGTCCCTGCATGAGAGGGACGGGCCGCGAGAACAAACGAAACACCGAGTATGAGGAGAAGAGGAAAGAGCGCGCTAGGAGATGGACGCCGAACCGGCGAGACGCTCGTATCCCTCCAGGGTGAGCCCGAAGTAACCGAGGGTGCCGGTGCCGGTGTGGCTACCGTGGTAATCGGATCCTCCGGTCGGGACGAGGCCGAGAGTGGTACAAAGCTCGGCAAACCGTTCGTTCTCCCGGTGCGTGTGCTTGGGGTGCCAAACCTCCAGGCCGTGAAGCCCCTGTTCCTTCAGCCGCCCCGCCATTCCGGCCACCCCACCGATCCCGGGGTGGGCCAGCACGGCGACGCCCCCGGCGTCCCGAATGATCCGGATCCCCTCCTCGGGAGTCAGGAACCGTTTGGGCACCACGGCGGGCCGTCCGTCGCCGAGATAGTCACGGAACGCGGCCTGCAGGTCCGGGACATGGCCGGACCGGCGCATCACCTCGGCGATGTGGAGGCGCCCGACCAGACCGTTCCGGGTGAGCGCCATCACATCGTCGAACTCCAACGCTATCTGATGCTCTCGCAAGCGGTCAACTATGTTCTGGGCGCGGTCGATCCTGGCGTCGCGGATTCTTCGTAACTCGCGCCGGAGGGGTCGGTGTTCCGGATCGATCCAGTAACCGAGGAGATGGATTTCCCGGTCGCCCTCCGTGCAGGAGAGTTCCACCCCGGGGACGATCCGAGGAGCGTCGCCGGACAAGGCGACGCGCATCGGTTCGATGCCGTCCACCGTGTCGTGATCGGTGAGCGCCAGCACGGAGAGCCCCGCATAGGCGGCGCTCAGGAGGAGATCCTCCGGCGAGACCCGTCCGTCGGAGTAGAGAGAGTGGACGTGCATGTCGGCGTAGATCTGCGGCAACGGATCCCCCGGTCTTCAGCGATGAACGCGCTCGATCCGATCCCGCACGTCGCGGAAATTCGGATCGTGTTCCTCCACGAAACGATACTCCAGGAGCGCCCGATCTCTCTGTCCCAACCGCTCGTAAGCCTTACCGAGAAGGTAGTGGACGCCTAGGGAATCGTTCTCGCCGCCGTCGACCAGTGGCCGGAGGATTTGGATCGCGTCCTCGGACCGGTGGATTTCCAAGAGCACCGCACCCATCATCTCGCCGCAGGAGGGGCTGAATTCGGGAGAAACGGCGGCCTGCTCGAATTCGGCGAGCGCCTCCTCGAACAGACCCATCTCCTTGTAGGACATTCCCATGTCATAGTGAGACTGGTAGTCTTCTTCGTCGAGTATTTTCCCGACACCGTTCTGAAACTCCCTTAGGATCTCCTCGACGGGAACGAAGTCCTCCTGAGGCTTCGGAGATTGATCGAGTACCGGGTCGGCGGTCGTTTCTTCCGTCTCGATCTCCCCTTCTTGAAACGATTCCGACTCGGACGAGAGAATCTCGATCTCCTCCGCGGAGGACGGTTCCTCCGGAAACGCGCCTATCAGCCCGTCCAAGGCGTCCCGCGCCTCGGAGCCGGGCTTCTCGGGCTCGTCCCCCCCCGGCTCTTCCGGAGGATGGAAGGAGACCAGGCGGGAGTCGTTTTCGAAGGTAGCGCCGGGGATCTCGAATTCGTGCGGCTCCACCGGCTCGGCGGCCGGGCTCTCCCCCTCCGGCTCTTCTCCGGCGGGATCGATCAAGCCCTCCGGCGGGATCCCGTCCACCGAGTCGATTTCACCGACGGACCCGCAATCCCAGGCGGGCGCTTCGGCGCCGGCGTCCTCGGCGATCCCCTCCGGCTCCGGCGCGGCCGGCCCCGACTCCCCTTTCGCCTTCTCCAGCTTCTCGGCGACGCGACTCGACTCGGGCTCTTTTTCGCAGCGGCGGAACCCGTCCAGCGCGGCCCTGTACTCTCCCGCCGCTTCCGCGGGGCGGGAAACCATGGCGAGCACGTCGCCGAGACGCTCCCGAACCGCCGGATCGTCGGCCAGGATCTCCCTCACGCGCGTCGCCGTCTCGATTACCGATTCCGAGTCGCCCCGCTCGGCCATACGCGCGGCGTAATCGAGATAGTGCTTCACCGCCTCCCGGACAAAACCTTGAGAGAAGAAGAGTCCGCCGAGACGCTCCAGCATCTCCTCACGCCCGGATTCCTGCCGGAGAACCTTCCGGCAGATGCCGATGGCGTTGGCGTAGAGGTCCTCCCGAGCGTAGTTATCGATCGCTTTCCGGTACCACTCGTAGGCTTCCGCGGCGTCCCCCTTCTTGTGGTACAGATCGCCCATCAGATTGCAGGCGATCGGCGGGCACGGTTCCGCGTTCACCATTTTGCGGAACTCGGCGATGGCGCCGTCCCAGTCGCCTTTCCGCTCGCAATCCTTCGCCCTTTTCAGAATTTCCGATACCGATGACAAGGGCTTCCCCCCACTCAGCTCCCCGCGACGGTCCCATCCCGCCCGAGAACACGGGTTCTCTACTATTCCGTGTATCTACAGGGAGTTTCGGCCGACGGGGACGAAACCTTGACCGGGGGTTCGATAGACCTTTCCCTCCCGAATCACCATCTCGACCAGGTTGGATCCGAACCGGTAAGGTATTGCGGCCGGGTGGGTTGCGCGCAGAAGAATCAAATCAGCCCCCTTCCCCACCTCCAGGGTACCGACCCGATCCAGCCGTCGGAGCGCCGCCGCGGCGTTCCGTGTAGCCCCCAGAATCCCCTCGGGAACGGTGAGCCCCTCCAAGGAACAGGCGAGACTGATCACGGCCGGCATCGATTCGGTGAAGCTGCTTCCGGGATTGCAGTCGGTCCCTATGGCGACGGGAAGGCGGTGCCGGCGGAATTTTTCGATGTCGATAAAGTGGCGCCCCGCCAGACCGACCGAGGTGCCCGGCAGGATGATCGCCACGACGCCCGCGGCGGCCATGGCGGCGCACCCCGAGTCGGTCACCGCCAGCAGATGGTCCGCCGAGACGGCACCCACTTCGGCGGCCAGTTCGCCCCCGCCGATGGAGGCGAACTCTTCGGCGTGGAGCTTGGGAAGAAGGCCGTGGCGCTTCCCCGCCTCCAGAACGCGCCGCGAGTCCTCCACCGAAAACACCCCCTTCTCGCAGAAAACGTCGCAGAAGCGGGCCTCGCCGCCGACCGAGGGGATCATCTCCTCCGCCACCAGATCCACGTAGGCTTCCCGCCGCCCCTCGTACTCCTCGGGGATTTCGTGGGCGCCGAGGAAGGTTCGCTCCACGCCGATCGGATGGGTTCGGTCCAATTCACCCATCAAGCGAAGCGCGCGAAGCTCCTGTTCCGTGTTCAGACCGTAACCGCTCTTCCCCTCCACCGTGGTGGTCCCGAAGGAGAAGAGGGCGTTCAAACGCTCCCGGCCCCACCGGAGCAGTTCCTCGTCCGACGAATCCCGGAAGCGCCGCACCGTCCGGCGTATGCCGCCGCCGCGCCGCCGAATCTCCAAATAGTCCACTCCCTCCACGCGGAGGGCGTACTCGTCCTCGCGGGTCCCGGCGAAGAGAAAGTGGGTGTGGGGATCGATGAAACCGGGCATGAGGAGACGGTCCGCGCCGTCGAGCACGATCGCGTCCGGCGACGGCGACACGCGGGCCGCCACGTCCGCGTCGGAGCCCACGGCGACGATCCAACCGTCTCGCGCCGCCAGGGCGCCCCCCTCGATGAGGCCCAGGTGCTCCCAACCCGGCGCGGAGACCGGCCCCGGCTCCCCGCCCGCCAGGGTGGCGAGGCAGCTCACGTTCCGGATCAGCAGGTCGCACCGTTCCATGGGAGTCGTTCCTTTCCTTTCAAACCCGATCATTTTCCGCGGTTCCGATCGAGACGCCCGCCGCCTCCAGAATCGTCCCGCGGTTCATCATCTCCAACACTCTCTCCAGGTCCGGTGTGAAGGGGCGGTCTTTCATGAGGCGGGGCACCTCGGCGCGGATCGCCTCGATCGCCGCTTCGAGCCGCGGACTCGTCCGGAGAGGCCTCAGAAACTCCACCCCCTGGGCGGCGAGAATCAGCTCGATGGCGACGACGCGTTTCACGTTCTCCGCGACCGTCCGCGCCTTGCGCGCCCCGTGGAACCCCATGCTGACGTGATCCTCCTGATTGCCGGAGGTGGGGATCGAATCGACCGACGCGGGATGGCACCAGACCTTGTTCTCCGACACGAGGGCGGCGGCGGTGTACTGCGCGACCATGTAGCCGGAGTGGAGCCCCGGTTCCTCCGCCAAATAAGGAGGGAGACCGGAGAGTCTGGGATCCACCATACGGGCGACTCGCCTCTCGGCGATGCTCCCCACCTCGGCGGCGGCGATGGCGAGGAAGTCGGCGGCCAGCGCGACCGGCTCGCCGTGAAAGTTTCCACCTGAAAGGATTCGATCTTCCTCGGGGAAGCAGAGCGGGTTTCCCGTGGCGCTATTCAGCTCGATCTCCGTCGTCTCCCGCACGCGCTCCATCACGTCCCGCGCGGCGCCGATCACCGTGGGGGCGCAGCGGATCGAGTAGGCGTCCTGCGTTTTACGAATGAAACGATGGGAGCCGCGGATCCCGCTCCCGGCGAGAAGCCCACGGAGACGCTCCGCCGCGGCGACCCCCCCGGGGTGGGGCCGGGC
Source organism: Candidatus Eisenbacteria bacterium (assembly GCA_016930695.1). Lineage (NCBI taxonomy): Bacteria > Candidatus Eiseniibacteriota > Candidatus Eiseniibacteriota bacterium. The sequence goes on along the minus strand of JAFGGD010000034.1, from coordinate 196,612 downwards.
GCGGTAGAGGGCGGGGTGGTAGGCGGCGTCGGTTCCCCGCAACGCGTCCACCGAAAGGGCGGCGGCGATCTCGGCGTGCGCCGCCGTTCGGTCCATCCCATCCAACGCGAGGGTGAGAAGCGCCGTGATCCCCTGCGTGCCGTTGATGAGCCCGAGCCCCTCCTTCGGCTCCAAACAGAGCGGATCGAGTCCCGCCTCGCGGAGCGCCTCGCCGGCCGCGCGCCTCTCCCCCTTCCACCACACTTCTCCCTCGCCGACCAGCGGCAGGGAGAGATGGGCGAGGGGGGCGAGATCGCCGCTCGCCCCGACCGAACCGATGGAGGGGACCACCGGCAGGATCTCCCTCTCCAACAGATCGATCAGGCGCTCCGGCACCTCCCAGCGGACACCGCCGTGCCCCTTGAGGAGCGCGTTCGCCTTAACGAGAAGGATCGCGCGCACCGCGGGGAGGTCAAGCGGATCGCCGGTCCCGGTGGCGTGGCTCCGGATAAGGTTGAGCTGCAGCGCCGCCAGATCCTCCCGCGGGATGGAAACCTGCGCCAGGTCGCCGAAGCCGGTGTCCACGCCGTACACGATCCTCTGTTCCGCGATGGCGCGGTCCACGAGCCGCCGGCCCGCCTCCACCGCCCTCCTCGCGCCGGGATCGATCCGAACCGAGCGCCCGCGCCGCGCCGCCTCTCCCACTTCCCGTACGCTGAGGGACGCGCCGTCGATCACGATCGGTTTCATTCCCTTCCTCCCCACATCGCGAGAAATCCCGCCTCGTCGACCACGGCGACGCCCAGTTCCTCCGCCTTCCGCAGCTTCGATCCCGGGGACGCGCCGGCGACGACCAGATCGGTCTTGGCGCTCACCGAGGAGACGACACGACCCCCCGCCTCTTCGATTCTTCGGCGCGCCTCCTCCCGGGTGAGGGACTCCAGCGTTCCGGTGAGGACCACCCTCTTCCCGCGGAGGGGCGCCTCTCCGGCGTCGCCCATCTCCATCGGAGGCGGTCGGACCCCCTCTTCGTGAAGGCGGCGGATCAGACGCGCGCCGGCGGCGCTCCGGAAGAACTGCGCCGCCGACGAGGCGATGACGGGGCCGACGGCGTCCACCGAGGCGAGTTCCTCCTCCGAGGCGGCGAGCACGCGGTCCAGTTCGCCGAAATGTTCCGCCAAGGCGCGCGCGGTGGTCCGTCCCACGTGGCGAACGCCGAGGGCGAAGAGGAAGCGATCCAGGGACCTCGTCCTGCTCTCCTCCAGGGCGGCGATCAGGTTCTCCGCCGACTTCTCGCCGAAACGCTCCAGCGCGGCGAGCCTCTCTTTTTCGAGGCGATAGAGGTCCGGGATCTCGGCAACCAGTGCCGCGCCGACGAGCTGGTCCACGACCTTCACACCCAATCCTTCGATGTCCATGGCGTTTCGCGAGGCGTAGTGAACGATCCGGGCGCGCGCCAGCGCCGGGCACGCCGGGTTCTCGCAGCGGACCACTACCTCCCCCTCGGTCCGGATCAGCGGCTCGCCGCAAACGGGACATTCCTCCGGGAAACGGAAGGGCGCGGCGCCGGGCGGGCGGGCGGACGCCTCCACGCCGAGGATCCGGGGGATGATGTCGCCGCTCTTCTCGATCCATACCGTGTCTCCGACGCGCACGTCGAGACGGCGGATCTCTTCCTCGTTGTGGAGAGTGGCGCGCCGCACGATCGTCCCCGCGAGAGGAACGGGGGCGACGTTCGCCACCGGCGTCACCGCGCCGGTTCGCCCCACTTGCAGGTCGATGGCGCGGACCGTGGTGGTCTTCCTCTCCGCCGGGAACTTGTAGGCGATCCCCCAGCGGGGGCTCTTGGAGGTCGCGCCGAGCCGTCCGTAGAGAGAGAAGTCGTTCACCTTGAGAACCGCGCCGTCCACGCCGAAGGGGAGCCGGTAGCGGGCTTCCTGCATCTCCAGGCAACGGGCCGTCGCCCCGTCGATCCCTTCGCACAGGCGCGCCTCGCCGTCGACGGAGAAACCGAAGGCGCCGAGACGCTCCAGGGTCTCCATCTGCGTACCGATGCCGATCCCTTCGGGGTCCACGATCCGGTAGGCGCGGAAACGAAGAGGACGCTTCGCCACCTGGCGCGGGTCGAGCAGCTTGAGCGTGCCGGCGGCCAGGTTGCGCGGGTTGGCGAAGAGCGCCTCCCCCGCCTCCTCCCGGCGGCGGTTGATCTTCTCCAGATCTTGGAAAGCGATGTACGCCTCCCCGCGGACCTCCACCTCCCCCGAGGACGCGCCCCCCTCCAGTTTGAGCGGGATGGAGCGTATGGTTTTCAGGTTTTCGGTGATGTCGTCGCCGCGGCGGCCGTCGCCTCGCGTGGCGCCGCGGACGAACGCGCCGTCGCGATAGAGAAGAGTGACCGCCACGCCGTCCAGCTTGTACTCCACCGCGTAGTCGAGGCTCTCCCGGCCGAGGAGCTTGCGAATCCGCCGGTCGAACTCTCCCAGCTCCTCCGCCGAGTAGGTGTTGTCCAGGGAGAGCATGGGGACGGCGTGCTCCACCGTCTCGAAGCGGTCCGAAGGCGCGCCCCCCACCCTCCGCGTGGGTGAATCGGGGACGCGGAGACAGGGGTAGCGCTCTTCGATTTCAACGAGACGGGCGAGGAGGAGGTCGTAGTCGTGGTCGGAGAGGACCGGCGCCGCCTCTTCATAATAGAGACGGTCGTGGCGGACGATCTCCCGCCGGAGCTTCTCCGCCTCCCGGCGGATCTTTTGGGGCGCCTTTTCGGCCATCTTGCGATTCCTCTCGCCGCGGTTCCGGGGCGGATCGGCGTGCCGCCGCCCCGCGACGGATCGAGTGTAACGAAGAGAGGCGCAGCGGGGAAGGGCTTCGCGAGGCGCGGGTCAGCGCCCGTCGAGGGGGAGTTCCAGCTCGATCTCGTCCCGGATCGGGATCCCGTCCACGCCGGTCTCCGGGATCGCCGGCTTCCGCCGGCGGGATTCGCGGATCGCGCCGGGGTAGACCGCGCGGAGACGCCATCCGCGCTTTTGATAGAAACGGACGGCGGGGAGGTTGTCGTTGGTGGTGATCAGCAGGGCCCGGAGGCATCCGGCGCGCCTCGCCTCCTCCGTCGCCGCGCCGAGGAGCGCCCCGCCCACGCCGATCCCTTCGCGCAGACTGTTCAGGGAGACGATCTCGCACTCGTCCCCGTCGATCCGGTAGGTGAGAAGACCGATGCGCACGCCCCCTCCTTTCTCGGCGGCGATGAATCCGGGGAGCGCGTCCGCTTGGTGCGCCGTCCCCCTGGTGATCACCAGGGAGGATCCCCAGTGCTCGGCGAAGAGATCGCGGACCCAGTCCCGGTCCCCCTCAGCGATCGGGCGAATCGTGAACGATTTCAATGAGCACCTCCTGCCGCGCCGAGCGGGTCCGCGTCTTCGGCCGATTCTCCCCCCCTCTCCTTCCTCATCGGGAGAGACCCGCGGCCGCGATCCTCCGAACAGGGGCCGCGCCCCTCGCCGGGGAGGATGGCGTCCCGATCGATCCCCTCCGGGAAACCGCCGGGGAAACGCGCGCCGGGGGCGATGCGGTCGGTCTTTTCCCGGTCGAAGCGGACACGGCCCAGCCTCCCGATTCCGTGGCTCGTCGGCAATCCCACCACAAGCCAGAGCGGGAGCGAGAAGATCAATAGGAAGCTGTGCGTGACGGTGCTGACCGCGCCGAGCGCGGTCCACATTTTAATATGATCCACGGAGCTGTCGAAGCGCCGGAGAACACCGTCCCGCACGTTCTCCAGAGGAACGCCGATCAGACGGCCTCTCTGCAGGAGGAAGAGGGAGTCCTCCTCCACGGCGATCAGCTCCCCCCGGAGAGACCGGGGACTGAGCGGTTTGCGGCTCACATACTGGCGGGAGACCCATCCCTCCGCCCCGTCGTCCAGACGGATCCGGAGCCAAAACTCCTTCTCCTCGATGAGGCGATAACAATCCCCCCGTTTCACCGCGCCGACTACATCGCTCCCGAAACCGGCGCGAGGCCCGTCGTGTAGGTTCGCAAAGGAAACGGTCACCTCGCCGTCCCAAGGCTCCGGCCAGGATTCGCGGGGAAGAGGCTCGCGGAGACGGATGTCGACCCAGCCGCCGCAGACGGAACGCTCCCCCTCCTTGGCGGAGGGGAGCCATCCCCGCGGCGGTTTCGACGGCGGCCCGCCGCAGCCGGCGAGAAGGATGCCGATGAGCGGCGGAACGATCCCTCGGTTCAGGCGTCTCATCGATGCTCCCCGTTCTTCATTCGGCGCACTCCGGGGCGAGAAGATCGTCCCGCGCCCCCCTCTCTCCCCTTCCCGCGGCTCGACACCGGCTCTCTCCTCTTCATCAATCCCCGATCTCAAAGGACGGAGGATCGTGGATGACGACCACCGTGGTGACGAGGGAGACGATAGTGACGAGAACGAGAGGGATCAGATTCCCCGAGACCGGAGCGCGGTTGGTCTCGAGGAGAACCACCGAATCGGCGGGAACCGCGTACTCCCCGGAGTCGATCAGTTCCCGGTCGGGGCCGAGGCGCTCCCCGGTTCCGGCCACCACGCCCGCCTCTTCGTTCACGCTCCAGTCGCGGAGAAGACAGAGTTCGCCGTTTTTCAGATAAACCTTTAGATAGGGAGATCGGGCGTCCAGGATCCCGTGCTGATCCGGCGCGGCTTGGATCCTCTTCAGGTTCCGGACGCCGCACCCCGGAACGGCGATGAGGAGTGCCGAGAGAAGGCAGAGCGCCTCCCGCCCCCGCCGCGGCAGGCGGGAAAAACGCGGCTCCTTTTTTAGGCGCCGGCTTCGACTCATCATGGCCGCATACTATAGGGAAAAAGAAATCAGAACAAGGATAAAACGCGAGCGGCGGGGAGCGCGGTGCGCCTCAGAAGGTCCCCTCGGCGCTCACATGGATCTTGGCGTCCGAGAAGCCGTCCCCCTGGCCGATGCCGAAGTCGACGCCCAGCAGGCCGATCGCCGAGTCGACGCGGATACCGAAACCGTAGCCGTGCCGGACGATCGTGGAATGGGCGATGCTATCCCCTTCCTCGAAGCGCCGGAAGACCCAACCGCTGTCGAAGAAGAGGAAGGCGCGGGAAAGGGGACCGAGCAGAACCCGCGCCTCCAGGCGGGACCAGGCGATCCTCTCGCCGAGGAAGCGGTCCTCGTCGTATCCCCGAAGCGTGGTGGCGCCCCCCAGGTAGAACTGGTCGTAGGCGGGAACGTAGGACGCGTTCGTATAGCGGCCGATCCCCTCTCCCTCCCAGGCGAGCACCCCCCTTCGGCCCACGCGATGGTAGAGGCCGACCGCCGCATCCAATGTCGCCTGCCGCACCCTCTTCCCCTCGAACCCGCGCTCCGGCTCCTCGTCGATCCGCCGCTCCGCGTACTCCCCGCCGAGGCGCGCCTTCCAACCACCGGTCGGATTGGCCGGATAGTCCCTCCCCTCATAAGAGAAACCGATCCCCCCCCACGCACGGCGGCTCCGCGGCACCGGCGCCGCCTCCCGCCTCGGACGCATCGTCTCGCCGCCGAAACGGAAATCGGCGCGCACTCTTCGGGAGAGTTCCACGTCGGAGGTGAGGTCGCCGGTGAAACGGGAGTAGGTGGAATCGCGCAGCACCTGCGCCATCTCTCCTCCGAGGGAGAAGGGGGTGCCGAGGACCCACGGCTCGCGGTAGGCGATCCGGGCGTGCCGCGTCTCGGGCGTCACCCTCTCCCAGCGGATCTCCGCGCTCCGGGCGGTGCCCAGTATGTTCCGGAAGGAGAGATCGACGAAACCGCTGATCACCGCGTCCCCCCCGTTCGGGCCGGGGGCGTATCCGACGACCCCGGTGATCCGGTTGTGCCGTCCCTCCTCGACGGCGTACTCCACCACCGCCTCTTTCTCCTTCCACTCGACACGCGTCGTCGGGTCGGAGACGGTGCGGAAGAGGCCGGAGCGGAGGAGTCGATCCCGGCCCGCTTCCACGGCGTCCTGATCGTAGGGCTCGCCGAAGCGGAGGCCCGAGAGGCGGCGGATCACCGAGGCGCGCGTGCTCCGGTTCCCGGTCACGCGGATGTCGCCGAGGGTGAGGAAGGGACCTTCCACCACCTGCAAACGGAGGGCGATCCCCTCGGGGTCGCCCGAACGTTCCACCCGGCTGGTCAGGATCCGGGCGAAGGGATAGCCGGACGACGCGTAGCGCCGCAGCGTCCTGTCCAGGTCTTCCTCCAGACGGGCGGCGTTCAGCACCCGTCCCGGTCGCGTGTCGATCCGCCCCCGGATCTCCTCCACGGGGAGGGCGCGGGTCCCTTCGATATCGACCCGCACCAACGGCAGGAAAGGTCCCTCCCGGATCGTCAGTTCCAGATCGACGGCACCCCCGGGCGCGGAGAAGACGCGGACCGACGCCTCCGCCTCCAGGTAGCCGGCGCGCGCGTAGCGGTCCAGAAGGCGAAGAACGGCGACCGATTCCTCGCGGGCGCTCCACTCCCCTCCGGGCGCCAGATCGAGCGCCTCCAGCGCGCGGTCCCCGGGAAAGGCCTGGTTCCCCTCGATCCGGATCGATCCGATCCTTTCTCCGGACACGTCGCCCGCGGCGAGAAGGAACGCGGCGAGAAGAAGGACCGCCGGCCGGAGAATTCGAATTGTACCTTTACTTCTCAAACTTCATGACTCCCCGCACCGGACTCCTCATCGCCCTTCCCGCGCCCCGGGGTGATTCCGATCGTCGGATCGGCATTCCCCTAGAAATACGCGCGCATCTCCGCCCGAAACCTCTGCTCGGTATCCTCGCCTTTCAGGTTTTCGCCGCTGTAGGAGACGGTGGACGAGAGCACGGTGTTCCACTCGTAGACGAACTGCACCCTCCAGCGAAGACCTTCCTTGCGGTTCCTGAGGAAGGATCCGGCGCGCTCCAGATTCTCCCGCAGAAAACGGCTGTAGACGAAACGGGTGTCGAGCCTCCCCCGAGCGGCCAAGTGGAGCGTTCCCTCCGGCTCGACGCGCACCTCGAGAAGCTCCTCCTCACGGACCTTCTCCCTGTCCGAACGGACCGCCCCGGGGAGCCGGAGCCTCCAGCGGGGGCCGGTCTGCACCAGAACCGCCGCGACCCAGTCGTCACTGGTCAGATCGACGGCGCGGCGGTCGTTGGAATCCTCCCGCTCCGACCGTCTCGTCCACTCCAACTCCGTCGCGACCGCCGGCGAGAAGGGCAGTTTCGCCCTTCCAAGAATCTCCCGCACGCTGTCGTCCCGGTGGATCGTCTCGTACTCGTTCTCCTCGCGCTCCTCCCGGTAATAACGCAGGTAGAATCCCGCGTCGGAGAGCGGATCGGTCCAGCGAAACTCCTGACGGATCGACGCGCTCCCGCGAAGAGTGGCGTCGTTTCTCTGAAACGCCGAAGGATCGAGGAGCAGGAGGGAAGCCGCATCGTCGGTGGTCGTCCTCTCGCTCACCCGGATCACGGTTTCGGAGCGGAGCCCCTTACGGAAACGGCCCGGTTCGCCGATCCTCCCCGGTTCGATCCGTATCGTCCCCCCCGCCTCCAGATCGATGAGCGGCTCCGCGCCACCCTCCACGATCTCCTGGTTGAAGGTCCCCTCGCCGGGGAAATAGTTGCCCAGGCTGTCGTAATCCGCCTCTTCCCCCTTCGGCGCGCGGAGAAGAACCTTCCTGCGGGAACGGCTCTCCTCGGTGGTTACTTCATAGGTCCAATTTCCGCGAACCAGGCCGCCCCATCCGCCGTGCCTGAGCTCGATCCGCCCCAGATCGCTCCGGCGGTTCCCCTCCGTCACCCGCTCGCCGTAGTCCAATCCCCTTCCCCGGTAAAGGGCGTGGAGCGAAACCGGGCCGCGCCAGTCCACGGACACCTCGTCGGTCCGCGCCTCGTACCACTCTTCCCAATCGCCGACAAGCGAATCGAGATAGTCCCGAGTCTCGAACGTCACGGATGTTTCCCCGGTGAAAGCGGCGGCATCTCCCCAGGCGAAACCGGCGCGCTTCTCAATCCCCCTGTCCCCCCTTCGCTCCCCTCCCGCGTGAAGGAACTCACGCCTCTCCCGGCCGAGACGGAGAAAAGGCCGGACCGGACCGATCCGAACCGACGCGCCGCCGGCCCGACGGAAGGTTTCCCCCTCCAGAGTGTCCGCTTCTTCACTCGTGATCCTCTCGCCCGTAAAGTCGACGGCGAAACGCCTCTCTCTCTCGATGGAGCTCTTCCAGGACCATCGCCGGGCGTGGAATTCGTCCCGCTCGAGCCTTCCCCCTTCGCCGGAGAAACGCAAAGTCCCCAGCGGCGTCGCTCGCCGGAAAGTCCCCTCCCCCTCCGCTTCGTTCTCGCGCCCCCGGGAGGCGAAAGCGTCGCCGGCGCCCAGGAAATCATCCTCTCTCCGGCCGGGACCGATAGCCCGCGCGAGATCGCCGGTCATCCAGCGCTCGTCCCATTGCGGTCCCCGGTAGCGGCCGAGAGGCTCGAAGTTCTCCGACACGCTCCGCCAGGACCCGCGCACGCCGACCTCGCCCAAACGGGCCTTCTCGGGGCCGACGGGAACGGGATCGAGGCGCGCCTCGACGCGGGCGCCGGAGCCGGTGTTGTCGCCGTCGTCCAGAGGAGAGAGGGTGTTCCGGTCCCGGTCGCTCCACGCCGCCTCCGCCTCCAGGGAGAGCGCATGGAAGGGGCGCGCCTTCCCGGAGAAACCGATCAGGCTGTGGCTTTCGGGAAGCGGCAGGGGGACCAGAGGAGTGTAGTTCCCCCGCCCCTCGCCGACGTGAATGAAGATTCTCCGCCCCCACTCCTCGGAGATCGAGTCGACGTATGCTCCCTCGCCGGACGCCACCTGCCGGAAGGAAACGGCGAAATCGCCCGAATCTCTTCCCGCATAAACGAAATATCCGCCGGTGGTGTCGTAATCCCCGCCCTCCTCGAGATAACGGGCGGACGTCCCGAGAGGCTGCCTATCCCCGGACGCGCGGAGCGAGTCCTTCTCCGCTTCGCCGAGAACGACCGCCTCCGGCTCGTCCGCGTCGTCGCTCTCGGAAAGCACCGTCAGGCCGAAGCCGTAACGGTCGTCCTCCGTGTGGGCGCGGAGCCGGCCCGTGAGAAAGACCCGGCGATACCGGTCGCCGCTCGCCTGAAAATCGACGGCGATCCGGCTCTCCGAACCGATGGGACGGCTCGGGTTGAAAGAGATCGTCCCTTCGGCGTAGTCGATCACGTAATCGTTGTCGTCCCCCCGGGTCATCATCACACCGTCCAGGAAAACGCGCTCGCTCCCCGCCGACACCACCGGCCCGAGGGCGGAGATCTCCAGGATCCGGTAGGGACCCTGCTTCCCCTCCACGCCCCGAATTTCCACGGAGCGGAAATCGCCTCGCGAGACGCCGCCGGATATCTCCGCCTCGGCGGGTCCGGCGCGCACCGCGCCGAGGGCCCCCTTCAGCACCCGCTCGTAGCGGCCGAAGCGGGTGTCGTCGTAACGGACCGCGTAATCGCCGAGGGTCGCCTCGGCCCGGGGGGATTCGATGCGCACCAGGACTTCGTCCAGCTCCTCCAGCCGCTCCGAGCGGCCTTCGGGTTGAAAGGGGAGGTTCTGGTCGGTCAGGCGGGCGGTGACACGCACCGTCGGCGTCAGGTTTCCCGTGACGCTCATCCGAAGCGACTGCTCCAGGGTCAACTCCCTCCCCGAACCGATCAGGACGGCGAAGCTCTTGCTGCCTCCGACGCGGAGGGCGCCGGTGTCGAGGGGGCCCGCCATGGGCGACGGCTCCCGTTCGTCGACCATCACGGCCTCCTCCCCTCCTTCGGCGAGACGAAACTTGTGCAGCACTCGTTCCGACGGGATCGAGATGGGAAGGCAGCGGTAGGAGACGAGGACCGTGTCCTCCGGGGAGAGCGGCTCGGCGAAGGTCAGTTCCCCCCGATCGTAGCGGATCCAATAATCCCTCTCCCGGACGAGGTCGGCGCCGTGCAAGTGAACGGCTTCGCTCCCTTCGTAGAGATGGGTTCGGGAAAGGGCATAAGGGCCGGTGTGGTCGGCGCCGGTGATGGGTTCCTCCACCGCGCCGATCCGGTAGGTCCGTTCGCCGAGCATCGCCCGGCCTTGGGCGAAGAGGGGCGGCGCCGCCAAGAGGAGCGCCGCCAGCGCCAGGCTAGCGCGCACGGGCCGGGAACGCGTAGCGGAACTGATGGATCCGGCCGTTCTCCGTGTCCGACACATAAAGGATTCCGCCTTCGCCGACGGCGACCCCCCGCGGCGAGCCGAGAGCGGCGCCGTCCGGCAGGTTCCGAACCTCCGCCGCGAAGACGCCCCCCTGCCGGTAAACCGCCAGGCGGCCCTCCCCGGCGTCGGCGACGAAGATGAACCCGAAACGGTCCACCGCCACCGCCGCCGGTTCGACAAGCCGCCCGGGCCCGTCCTCGGCGCCGAAGGCGTAGAGGAACGCGCCGAGCGCGTCGAACACCTGGATCCTCCCGTTCTCCCGGTCCGCTACGTAGATCCGCCGCGCCCGGTCCGCCGCCACGTCGGCGGGGAGGCGGAACCGCCCCTCCTCGGCGCCGAATCCGCCGAGGGTGAACTCCTCCTCGCCGGTGTAGGAACGGAAGACCCTGACGAGATCCTCCTCGGCGTCGGTCACGTAGAGGCGGCCGAAAGGATCCGCCTCGATCCCGACGGGAACGCCGATCGTCCCCGCCTCCCGGGAGAGGATCACCTCGTTGAACTGGCCGTAACGGTCGAAAACCTGAACCCGTTCGTTTCCCGCGTCCAACACGTAGAGGTGGAGTCCCTCTCCGGCGGCCACGTCGGTGGGCTCCAGGAAGCGTCCCTCCCCGGAGCCGGCGTAACCGATCCTCATCCTCTCCGCGCCGGTGGAATCAAAAGCGAGCACCCGGTTTTCGGCGGCGTCGGCGACCCAAAGCATCCCCTCGAAACCGACGGAAAGACCCGCGGGTGCGGAGAGGCGGTTCTCCGAGGTCGAACCGCCGCCAAAGCTACGAACATAAACGATATCGGACCTCGCGGGAAGAGCGAAGCAGAGGAGAAGAGCGCCGAGAATCAAGGGGAGGCGAGGAGTCACGGGCGGACCTCCCTCCGGGACGTCAGAAGCGGGTGGTCCACCCCACGCGAAGCCCCGTCGGATCCCCCTCGGGGGTCGTGTCGAGGCGGATGTGGGACGCGGCCCGGCGCACCGGGCTCCAGCGCCCCGCGCCTCGGGAGGCTTCGACGGCGCTGATCGCCCGGTTGATCAGCGCGGCCGTGAGTGCGTAATCCGCCCTCTTCCCCGAGTCGATCGCGTCGTTGCGGATCACCCGGTAGTCGAGGCGGTTGCTGTTGGTGCGCCACCGGAACTCCCGGTCGTCACCGTAGGCATTGGCGGCGTAGTACGCATCCTGCGCCGCCGGATCCGTCGGATAGATCTGCCGCGCCTCGATACGCACCGCCATGTTGTAGTCATCGCTGTTGTCGTAAATCGTCAGAATGCGATAGTACTCGGTGTCTTTCTCCCCCGCCGGCACGCCCGCGTAGGCCCGGGCGTATTCCTCGAAATCGTCGGTCCGCCAATTCTCCTGCAGCTTGTAGACGATGAAGGCGGTCCAGACCGCCGCCTCGGCTGCGAAGAAGGCCCTGCTCCGGAGGGTGTCCTCGTTGTAGCGCTGCCCGAGTCCGGGGAGAAGCAGGGAGAGGAGAAACGCCTTTCGCTTGGAGTGGTCCTCCCGACCCGGCGCGCCGCCGTCGTCGCCGCCGGCGGCGGGGTCCCGATGGGCCGTTTCCTCGTCGATGGCCGCCCGCAGCGCCCGATCCAGGCCGGAGCCGAGCGCCGGCGGGGACGCGACGGCGAGGGCGAGGAAAAGAACGAGAAGGACGCGGACGCTTCGCAATTAAAACCTCCAGGCCAGTCCCAGCGAGGCGCCGGGGCCGCCCGCCGGCGCGCCGAAGCGGAGGAGGGGGCCGTTCCCCTCACCCTCGCCGCGGGCGATTCGCCGGGCGGTGAAAAAGGCGTCGAAAGCGGAGAGGATGTGGTTCGCCACGATCCCCCTCTGCCAATGATCGGCGTTGGTCATCAGTTCGTTCTGCTCGCGGCGCATTTCGGTGTATTCCACGGAGAGGGGGGTCCGGTAGATCCCGCTTCCTTCCACGATCTCGAACTTCTCCCCGTCGTCCTGCCCCACATGACCGTAGTCGTCCCAGCCGCAGATCCACTTCTGCAGCTTGTGGATATCCTCGTAGAACTCGAGATACTCCGGGTCGGTATCGATGTACCAATCGCCCGTAATGTTCGGTTCATACACGAAGGGATCGTTGTCGATCGCGCCGTCGCCGCCGTTCCAGTCGGCGCAGTCGGCGCGCCAGTGCCAGTTCTTGTCCGCGTAGGCGCGGTACTCCGCCTGCTTGTCCCACCCCCTGTTTCTGTATTTCTGCTGCTGCACCCAGGCGACCGTCTCGAAGGAGACGTAAACCGCCGCGCGGGCGGCGGACCAGGAGGTGAGGTCCCAACCGGAGGCGTAGAGCTGCCCCGAGCCGGGCACGACCAGAGAGAAGAGGAAGGCGCGCCGCGGGTCGGGGGCCGCCCGGCCCGGCTCCGCCGCGCCGTCCCAATCCTCGGGCGCGGGAAGACGGTCGATCTCGGCGCGGAGTGCGATCTCCACGGGACCCGGTACGGAGAGGGCCGCCGCCGCGGGAACCGCGGCGAGAAGAAGAGGGAGAAGCGCCCATGCGATTGCCGCCGGACGATTGAAACGGCCCGTCATCGGAGCACCGCCAGTTTCACCAGTTCCACCTCCGAGCCGGCCTCGACGCGGACGAAGTAGAGCCCGCTCGCGAGATCGCCGGTGCGAATCACGACTTCGTTCTCCCCAAAATACCCGGTCGGTTCGGAAAGGACAACCGAAACTCTTTCCCCGGTCAGGTCGTGCAGCCGTACCGTCACGTCGGCCGGGGCGGTGAGGCGATAGCGAACGGTCGCCTCCTCGCCGCGCGCCGGATTGGGATAGACGTAAGCGCGGGCGATCGCCGCGCCGCCGCCCGGGGAATGCGGCTCGGCGAGCGCCTCGTCGCGGGCGGAGAAGCGGCCCTCCCCCCCGCCGCCGGGACCCGCCCAGAGGAGACGGGCGAGATCGATCTCGGCCGCCGGGAAGGCGTAGAGGAAGCCGTCGTCCGGCAGGGAGAAGAGAGCCGTCTCCGCGGCGCCGGGGATCGCCGCCGCGACCACCGCCGACGCGCCGCTCCCCGTCGAAACCGGCCATCCCTCGAAAGCCTTCTCCTTCTTCTCCCAGAGCCAGATCCGGCCGCCGCCGTCCCCGACGAGAGGGGCCACGATGTTCTCGCCGGCGATCGCGCCCGCGATTCCGTTCCCGCCGAGATCGTAGCCGAAGTCGAGGTAGGGGGGGATCCCGTAGGGGGTGTCCTCGGCGAGGACGCCGTTCTTCTCGAGAAGGACCAGCCGCGGCCCGGCGGGAATCGCGATCTCCGGTTCCCCGTCGCCGTTCCGGTCGCAGAGGAAGGGCTCCCCGGTCGTTCCTCCCTCCACCGAATCGGGCCATCCGGGAAGATAGGCGCTCCCGTCGCCGGTGAGGGCGCCGACGGTCCCATAGTCCGTTACGAAAACGATCTCCTGCCCCGGCTCGCCGTCCAGATCGGCGGCGAACACCGTCACCGGCGGCGCGCCCCCCTCCCTCTTCGCGACGGCGGCGGGACCACGTTTCGCGGCGGGCGCCCCATTCAAGGTATCGACATCGATCACACCATCGCCCGCCACGTACACCACCACCGGCGTGCCGTCCTCCATACGCGGGGCGGTCAGGTTGGAGAGAATCCCGTAAGGGAGGTGCTCGCGAAGGACGACCCGGACGGCGTTCTCGTCCACGCCGTATACCGACAGGCTCTCCCCCTCGGCGAGGACCATCTCCAACCCTTCGTCCTCGGTCACGTTCAGCAGAATCGGTCCGGCGAGAACGCCCGCGGCGCCGCAGGAACCGAGGTCGATCAGGACCTCCTCCGCGGAGGGATCGATCCGATAGGCGCGGCCGCCGAGGATCGCGAGGATCTCCTCGCCGGGGAGCGCCGGCACGGCATCGCCGGCGACGGGGCGTCCCCGGAGCGGCCCGGGCGCGGCGACTCGCTGGAGCGTCGGCCCGCTCGTGTCCCCCGGAGAGGCGACGGTGAGCCATGGGTGCTCGACGCCGGCCGTGTCGACGACCGACCAGAAGGCGGCGATCGCGTTCCCCGCTCCGGTCGCGGCGGCGACGAGCCCCGAGGGGATCACGGCGAGGGTGTCCTCATGAAGAGGAACCGGCCAACCGGGCACGGCGCGGCCCAGCTCCAGGGTGAGGTCGATGATCCGTCCCGGCGGGCCGACGCCGTCGATGGTCACCAGCGAAGGGGCGCCGTCGGTCAGGTTCGAGTTGGGGGCCGTGTCCGGCCCGAAGCGGACCGCGTTTCCCTCGTAGTAGGGATCGTAGGCGCTCCCCTCCCAGTAGGCGGAGTAGGGATTCCCCAGATCCTTGATGCCGTCCGCTTCTTCCAGCTCCACGCCGCGGTCGAAGTAGTCCACGTTCACGTCGTTCGTCCAGAAGAGGCTTTCCGGATCGAGCTTTCTTTCGTTGATGTGCCAAACGAGCAGCCCCCACCCGGGGAGGGCGTAGTCGTAATCGTAGGTGAAGCGTTCCTCCTCGTCGTCGCTGACCGGTCCGAGGATCACGTTGTTCACCGTGTCCAGCTTGGCGGCGAATGCGCCCTCGGCGAGACCGCACCGGTTCTCGAGAAGGTAGTATTCCTTGTCGTTCACCGGCACGACGGCGTAGCGGGGGAGATCCTCTACCGGCTCGAGATCGGTGGCGCAGGCGAGGCGGAGCGCCCGGGAGGAGGTGATCACCTCCGGTCGCACCCATCCGAGATAGGCCTTCGACCAGGCGCAGAAGGACGCGGGGATCACGCTGCCGAGATACACGTCCCCCGCGTCGATGGAGAGAAGGCCGCCGCTGTCCATCAGCCCCCAATAACCGATGGCGGGCCAGCTGTAGGCGGTGTTGTACAGGTCCGGCAGGCCGAGCTGGTGCCCCATCTCGTGGGCGATCACGCCGTTCAGACCGAACCAGAAACCGTCCTGGCTCGCGTACTCGGGAACCACCGTCACGCCGTTCACCCGCAGGCTGTCCCCCTCCGACCTCTTGTCCACGAAGATCTCGTCCTCGTCGCCGAAGGAGAGGAAAAAGCTGGGGATGTCGCCGGGCGAGTCGCCGTTCACGTCGGTCTGCAGATCCGGACCGGCGTGAACCAGCATGAAGCCGTCGTAGTCGGCGAAGACCACGTTCGAGTCCGTGTCGTCCACGAGGCGGATCGCGTCGACGCAGAACTGGATCAAGTGGTCGGTCTGATCCTGCATCGTCCACGAGCCCGGGCTCCCGGCGGGGAGATAGTCCGCCGTGTCGTCCAGGCGGTAGGCGGCGCGCGGATCGTCCGGGAAAATGCGCCACTCCAGGTTCACCCTGCCGTAGGACTGAGCGTACAGAAAGCGACCGAGGACCTGCATGTGCGTGTCCATGTAGGTCGAATCGTGCGGGGGCGCGTCGATGAGCCACGTGTCCCGGCCGTCGGAGAGATCGAAACGGCCGTCGCCGGTGGTGAGGTCCCCCGCCGAGTCGTTCTCGAACTCGATCCGGAAGAGGGCGATCCGGAGCGTGGCCTCCGGGGCGAGCGCCTTGCCGGCGAGAATGTCTTCGTAGGTCCGCCCCGAACCGGGAAGGATCGGGCGGAGAGGACCCGATCCGATCACGTCCGGAAATCGGCGGAGGCGGGGCGACTCGGCGCGCGCGCCGGCCGACGAGACGGCGGAGAGCCCGCGCAGGCGGACCTCCCTTTCCCCACCCGAC
Source organism: Candidatus Eisenbacteria bacterium (assembly GCA_016930695.1). Lineage (NCBI taxonomy): Bacteria > Candidatus Eiseniibacteriota > Candidatus Eiseniibacteriota bacterium. The sequence continues at coordinate 180,780 of JAFGGD010000034.1, read as the reverse complement.
GCGGGATTCACGCAGAACGGGAGCGCGGAGAGAAAGAGCGCCAATCCCGCGACGATGTTTCGTTTCATCCGTAGACCTTCTCGGGGGGCCGCTGCTCCTGATGCTCTAGTAATTGAAACCGAGCGCGAAACGGTTCACCCTCGGAAGATCCTCCGCCTGGGGGACGCTGGCCCAATCGAAACGAAGACCGATCGACTTGATCTTGAAACCGAGGCCGAAGGTGATGTCGGTGATCTTCCCTTCCCAATCGTAGATATAGCCGATCCGGCCGGCGGCCATGTCGTAATACACGTACTCGGCGCCGAACTTGTCGATCGCTTCCCCTTCCCAATAGACGAGGTTCTTGGTCACCTCGGCGGTCAGGAGGAGCTTGTTGAGCTGATTGTCCAGCACGTACCAGGTGACTCCCGCCTTCACGTTCCGCGGCAGGTCCTCCGGCTGGTTCTGGTCGTTGTAGGTGATGTCCAGCCCCATGTTCTGGACGAGCACGCCGGCCTGAACGCCGAGCCCCGGGATCCGGTAGAGCATGGCGAGGTCGCCGGCGATGGAGACCCCCGTGCCGTCGTCGATCCCCAGTTCCTTGATGTCCGGCGAGAGACGCGAATAGATGAACTTGAAGGTCGCGCCGTAGGCGAGGTCCGGCGTCAGCGTGGCGCCGTAGGAAACCATGGGGATGAAGTCGAAGGAGTTGAAGTCCCCGAGCAGGGCGCCGTCTTCGGAGATGATGTCCGACATCCCCAGGTTCAGGAAGATCATGGAGACGCCGAGTCCGCCCCCCCACATCGGCCGCGAGTAGGCCAGGTAGTTGTAGGAGATGTCGTCCGCCAAGCCCTCGGCGAGTTTGGAGTACATCAGCACCACGTCCGGCCCGGTCTGCCAGGCGAGACCGGCGGGGTTCCAGAATCCGGCGGTGGCGTCGTCGGCGATGGACACGAAACACTGTCCCATCCCCGCGGCGCGCGCGTTGGGCGTCATGAGCGGGGCGATCGACTGAGGAGCCCCGTCGGAGACGGCGAAGGCCGGCGCCGCGAGCGAAACGGCCAGGGCCGCCGCCGCCAACAGGGTTCCGGTACGGTACGCTCGGTTCATCTTGTTCTCTCCTCTCCGATTTACTCTCGTGCCCCCGGGGGACACGTTTCCCGTTCTTTGGAAGCGGGGGCCCGCCTAGCGCGCCCCGCGGAGCACGACGGCCTTGCCGATCTCTTCGGCCTTTTGGGAGCCGTCATCCGTCACGGCCACCACGCGAACCAGGTACACGCCGTTCGCGACCCTGTCCCCGTCCTGGTCCGTTCCGTCCCAGCCGATCTGCAGACGCAGCCCGCCGGAAGCCGTGTTTCCTCTTAATTCCTTTATTCTTTTTCCCGTGGTCGTCAAGACCTGCACCGTCACGCCCGCGCTCCGGGAGAGGTCCACGACGATATCCGTTTTCCCGTGCCGCTCCGGATCGAAGGGATTCGGATAATTGAGCACGGGAGAGCGGAACGCGAGTTGTTCGTCCTCGCCGACGAGAAAGATCTGATAGTCCAGTTCGGTCCGGTTGTTCAGGTTGTCGGCCGCCCGGATCGACAGCTCATGCACCCCCTCCGAGAGGAAGGTGCCGGCGATTTCGGAGAAGCGGACCGACAGATCTCCCTTCCGGTAACTGCCTGTATCATAGGCGAAATAGGAAGAGAGCACCACCGGCTGGCCGCGATCGATCACCATGTGAACCGTGAAGTAATTGTCGATCTCCTGCAGGTTGATGCCGCTTTGGTCCTCGAGGCGAAGCCGGAAGAGCGCGTTCCGGGTGAAGCTGATGCCGTCCCGGAAGGGGGCGCCGTCGACGGTGATCTCCACCGACGGTCCCTCCTGGTCCTCGAAAACCGCGCCCGGCGGCTCCGGGATGATGCTTACGGAATCCGTGCCGCCCGCGCCGTCCCGACCGCCGGAGGCGTCGTACACATAGGCCCGCGCCCTGCCGAGGTCGCCGGTCCGGGTGTCCAGGGGGACGAAGTAGGGGGCGGCGAAGACCCCGCCCGCCACCTCCACGGTGCCGCGGAAGAAGGTGGGGCCGTAGAGGCTGTAATCGACCGAAAGCTCCCGCGGGTTCGATGAGGTGCCGGTGCACCACATATCGAGGAAGGAGTACCCGGACGTGTCCGCCATTCCCTTGATCTCGATGTCCGCCAGCCCGTTGAAACCGGCGATCCGGGCGCCGAGGGAATCGACCACCTCGCCGAATAGGGTGTCGACGGTCCCTTTCTGGAACTCGATCCCGCCGCCCCCCTGGAGACGCACGTCGTAACGCGGGACCGCGATCCGGAGGGCGGGATCCGCCAGAAGGGTGTATTTCTCGTCGTTCTGTTTCTGCGCGTAGAAGAAATCTCCGCTGAGCGCCTTCGCCGTTTGGGCGGCGAAACCGATCGGCACGGTCCGGTTCTGCTCGGGCAGAAGGCTCCGGATGAAGCGGACATTCAGCTGGTTACTGGCGTTGCCGAACGCGGGCGCGTTGGAGGAGAAGGAGCCGATCGCGCCCGCCCCCCGCATCTTCAGAAGGATTTCGGCGATCGAGTTCTTGTCGAGCAGGTCGAAGCTCCCGATGGAGCAGGAATAGGCGCAGAAGATATGGAGCCGCCCGCCGTTGATGAGAATTTCCGGCGCCACGTCCGGCGTGGAGAAGAGGTCCTCGTCGGCCATCTTGTCCGTGCCGCCGTGCCCCAGGTAGTTGGAGAGGAGGAAGCCGTCCCGGATCCAGCCGATGTAGTCCTCCTTGGCGAGCGGCTTGAGGCCGGCCGAGCTGAGCGGGTACTCGACCATGTATAACTTGTCCCGGTCGTAGGAGGAGGGGATCGCCTTCGCCGCGGCGTCGCAATCCTCCGTGTGCGTGAGAAGGAACCCGCAATCGTACCCGCTCGTCGTCCCCGCTTTGATCTCGTCGTCGGCGAGGAAGAGGAACCGGTTCTTCCAGGATCCCAGGTCGGGATCGGTCTCGTACTCGATCACCTTTTGAACGAGAATCTCCGCCTCCCCCGCGGAATTCACCGGGAATCGGCCGATCGCCAGGTCCGGCGCCCAGTCCCTTCCCCCCTCGATCGGATCCACGTAGGTGAAGTAGTCGTCGGCGGCGTAGGTCATCACCGAGCTGCCGGCCGGATCGATCCGGAAGCGCGTGGGGAGCAATGTCTCGAATGTGGAAAGGGTGTAGTCCTTGAACTCGGAGGTGGCATCCCCGACGAGGAGGAGGAAAAGAGGACGCTCTCCTTCCGGCCAGTTGTGGTAGGCGAAGGAGACGAAGTCCCTCACCGCCGCCGGATCGGGCACTCCCCAGGAGAACTCGTTGTACACGTCCGAGAGCTTCACCAGACGGGTGGAGTACTCGGCGGAGCGATGGTTGATCAGATCCCGTATCGGCGCAAGAAAATCGTCATAGCAGATCACCAGGTATTCGGCGCCGGAAGAGGTGTTGCGGAGACCCGCCGGAACGATCCTCTCCACCAGCGGCGGCGTCCTCCAGGCCGCGTCGTTCGCGGCGTGATAGCTCGCCCCGCCGTTCGGCGAAAGCCAGAGAACGATGCTGTCTCCGGAGGAGGCGAACCCGGTCATCTCCACGATGTTCCCGGGATCGCTGACGTCGAAAACCCGCGCGTCGGCGGCGTTCATCCCCTGGATCGGGACGCGAAGCATCCCTTCGTCCTCGAAACGGAAGTGCAGCTTCTCGTTCCTCGCGCGAAGGAAACGCTCGTATCCCACTTCGATCCAGGAGAGATAGAATTGCTGCCGTCCCCGGGCGGTGATGACGACCCGGTTGTAGCCGTTCCGAATGGTGTAGCCCGTGCTGTCGAAGCGGGCGGGCATGATGTGGCTCGTCACGATGGTGTCCGGCTCGCCGACGCCGCCGTGGAATACGACGGTGGTGTCCACCTGCTTCCGGCAGCTGTCCCAGGGGAAGCGGGCGGAGTCGGGGTCCGCGTTCAGTTTGATCCAAGCGACCTCGTTGCCGCAGTACTGCTGCTGAGTCTCCAGAGAACGGTGGTAGAACTGGATCCGCAGGTTCGCCTCCCGGGTGATATCGGCGTCCGTGAGATAAGGATCGTGGAATCGACTGCTCTGCGTCGGCGTGTACTCCTCGAAAAACCAACCGTCGTCGCCGTAACGGGTGAGGTCTTGGACCTTGTTCTCCTCCAGATGGATCCGATCCATGAAGGTGCTCTTGGGAAGCGCCGTCGCCGCGCCGGCGACGCCGGAGCCGGCGGCCGCCTCGGAGATACGCGCCTTCACCGGCTCGGAGAAGCCCTCCCCCCAGGCGAGCCAATAGACGTTCCGATTCGCCCAGGGATGCTCCACGTGCTCCCAGAAGAGCGTGGTGTCCGGCACCAGCTCGCCGAGCCAGGCGCTCAAGGGAACGCCGTAGAACTCGATCCGGTCCCCCGGGTCGAAGGAGCCGTCCTCCTCGCCGACCACGCGGATCGCCGCCTGTTCCATCCAGGCGGGCCGGGGGAGCGTCTCCATCTCCGGAAGAGGGAGGCCCGTCCCGGTGTACATCCGGATTTTGCGGGCGTTGCCGATGGAGCCCCGCGGGTCCGTCAACCCGGCCGCGACGAGATCTTCGTAGGTGACGCGGTAGAGCCCGAGAGAATCCACCTCGATCCGGATCCACTCGGCGGCGGAGGAGAAGCTGTCCGTCTCCTCGAGACGCTTCCCCGCCGGCGCCTCGGGTGCGGACCGCCATTCCCGGGAACTTTCATAGTTCAAGAGAACGCCCCGGTAGACCGGCTCGAAGCGGTCCTCCCGGCCGGAGACGCGCGGCGAACCGGAGCGTTCCCCTCCACGGAAACGGACTCGGATCGTCCCCTCGCGCAAAATCGCCGTCTCCCCGCTCTCCCAGTCGTGCAGGACCGGCAAGAGGGAGAGGGTCGCCACCCGCTGATCCCGTAGACGGGTCGGCTCCGAGAGGCGCGCCCAGCCGCTCGCACCGAGCGGCCGCAGAAAATCGGGATCGTCGGGAACGATCGGCTCTTCGTCCCGGGTGAGAAGGGGCACCGGGGCGATTCGATAACGATCCGTTCTCTCCACGCGCTCCGCCGTCACCTCCAAAACGGCGGAGGCGCCGGGCGGAAGGGCGATCACGAAGTCCCGGATCGGCACGGAGGGCATTCCCGGAAGGGCGACTCGGGAGAATCCCTCCGCGTCCAGAGCGATCGTCTCCTCGCCCCGGGCGGTTTCACGCAGCTCGGGCAGAACGAAATGGAGAATCAGCCCGCTCTCGTTCTGTTCGACGATCCGGACCGCGTCGCCGGCCGCCGCCGGGAGGGTCGCGCCGAGAAGGACGGCCGCGGCCGCCACCGCTCGGATCCCCTCGCGCAGCCTTTCCGCTCGCATCGACATCATCCTTTCCCCGATACCCAAGCGATACACAATACGCAGGCGATCAGCAAGAACCCCTGCGTCGCCGCATGAAGTCGCCCCAAGGCCCGACCGTGCCGTTCGCCGTGGAACGGGAGCAACTTGCGGCGGAGCGGGAGAAGATGCTCCAGGTCCGGAAGCGCGCCTCCACACGCTCCCCAGAATACCGGCGAGGGTCCGGTCCAGAGGAGCAGCGCGCCGAGCCCACCGACAGTAAGCGCCGTGTCGATCCATCGATTCCGTATGTCCCAATGGGGAACCAGATCGAGCGGCGCGTGGGCGGCGAATCCGAGGAGAAACGATCCGGGGGATCCTCCGATGCCGAGGGCCCCGATCGCCCCTCCGACCGCCGCGTGCGTCACCGCGGTCATCGCCGGAAGCTCCGGGCCGACCGCTCGGCGCCGCGCCCCCGACCGCCCCCCACGCGGGGGGGGACATTCCGGTAGAAGAAACGCAAGAAACGTACCCCGGACGCTCCGGTTTGGAAAACGGGAACTAACGATAAATCAATGGATTTCAAGATCCCCGTCCCCGTCCCCCTCCGGGGGAATGTCTCCTGGCGGGAACACCCTGTCATCCCTTGGAGACGCCGCCCCCCTCCTCGTGAAAGGGTCCGATCCGCAGATACTTCTGGGCCCGCTCCTCGAGGAGCCGGTCGATGGGGATGCCGTCCAGGTCGGCGAGGACATCGCGGAGCGCCGCGCGGAGAAAACCGGTGGCCGCCTCCACGTCCCTGTGCGCCCCGCCGAGCGGCTCCTCCACCAACACATCGACCACGCCTTGCTCGATCATGTCCGGCGCGGAGATTCGGAGCGCATCCGCCGCGCGCTCCGCCATGGCGCGGTCTTTCCAAAGAATGGCGGCGCATCCCTCCGGCGAGATCACGGAGTAGACCGCGTTCTCCTGCATCAGGACCCGGTCTCCGACGGCGACGGCGAGCGCGCCCCCGCTCCCCCCTTCGCCGATGATGACGATCACGATCGGCGTGGGGAGACGGGTCATCACCAGGATGTTCTCGGCGATCGCCCGCGCCTGTCCCCTCTCCTCGGCGCCTATTCCGGGGAAAGCCCCCTGCGTGTCGACGAAACAGACGACGGGAAGACGAAACTTGGCGCCCATGTGCATCATGCGGAGCGCCTTCCGATACCCCTCCGGGTGGGCGGAGCCGAAGTTTCTCTTCAGCTTCTCCTTGGTGTCCCGCCCCTTCTGCTGGCCGATCAAAACGATCCGCCGTCCCTCGAACGTGGCGAGGCCGGCGACGATCGCGCCGTCGTCCGCGAAGAGCCGATCGCCGTGCAGCTCGATGAAGTCGTCCATCATGCGGGAGACGTAATCCAGGCTGTAGGGGCGCAGGGGATGGCGGGCGAGCTGCACCCTCTGCCACCGGGTGAGTTTGCTGAACACGTCCCGGCGGAGTTTGTCCGCCTTCTTTTCGAGCTTGTGCAGCTCGTCGGCGACCTCGAGCCCCTCCTGGTCGGCGAGGCGGCGCAGGTCCTCGATCCTCGCCTCCAGCTCGGCGATCGGTTTTTCGAATTCGAGAAAGGCCTCGGCCATGTCGATGCGACTCCTTCGCGGGATGGGGCGACCGGGCTAGAAATAGTCCCGATACACGATCTGTATCTCCCGGCTCCACTCGCCCGGGTCCCGCTCCAATCCTCCCCGTTCCCCGTTCTCGAGGAGGTTGTGAAAATCCACCTGGAAGTGGAGCGTCTCGGTCATCCGCCAGAGAAGGGCGGCGCTCAGAAATCCCTTCCCCTCGCCGAAGCCCTCGTTCTCCTCGTTGTCGTTGGTCGCCAGATCGTATTCGACCAACAGATCCAACGCGCGGTGGATCGATTTCTCCACGCCGAAGAAGGGGTTCAGCTCGTCGTCGTCGTCGTCCCTCTCCAGGCTGTAGTTCACGCCGCCGTGCAACCCCAGCTCGCCGAGGAAGAGGAAGTGTTTGCTCGCCACCGCGTAGAAACCGCGCGATTTGTTCTGATAGCGATCCAACTCGTCGTCGTAGGGCCCGTAGCCCTGGGAATCGTAGCCGATCGCCAGGGCCGGTCCCAGGTAGGATTCGCCGAAGAGGCGCCCTCGGATCAGGAACTCCACCCGGGGATTCCAGTCCGGTTCGCCGGCGCCGAGGACCTGGGACCCGCCGAAGGTGAACCCGAAGAGGACCGACTCGCGGAGCCCCACCCGTATCCGACCGAGGACGCCGCCGTCGGCGTACATGCGGAGCCCCGTGTCGTAGGCGGCGCGGGGGAGCATCCCGGCGGTGGGGATACGGATCAGATCGACGGGATCCTCCTCCTGCGCGGAGAGGAGGGCCGGGGCGGCGAGAATGAGAAGGAGCGGAATCGCCGTAAGACGAGACACACGCTTCACCGGAACGTCCTCCAGTTCGTAGGGGCGGTAACCGGAAACAGGGACCGGGGGGCAACGGGCGGCCCCGGACCAACGGCGGAATGTAGCAGATGCCACGGAAGGCGTCAAGAATAAAGGCGTTAGCCTCGATCCGGTTCGGGACGCGCGGTGGGCGCGCCATTACGGAGAACGCGGTCCAACCAGCGCCGGCGCTCCGGCTTGCGTGAGGACTCCGGGAAGAGCGGCTCCGCCCTCGGAAGGGCGGCGAGGAATCGGCCCGGTGAGTCGAAGGACTCGATGCGCATCATCCAGCGGCCGATCTCGTCCGTCCGATGGGCGTCGGAGCCGACCAGGACGGGAAGGCCGTGATCCCGGGCGAAGAGGAGGGCGCGCTCGTTGTCGGCGGGACGCCGGATCCGTCCGTTCCACCCCTCGATCGCGTCGATCCGGTCGACGCATCGCTCCAACGCTTCGGGGAAAAGGGTGGTCCCTCGCCGCGCGTCGAAGGGGTGGGGGATGACGACCAGACCCCCCTGTTCGTGGATCGCGTCCATCGTTCTCTCCGGTTCGACGCCGGGCGGAAGGGGGCTCTCCAGGAACAGGCCGATCACGTCGCCGAGCGAGGTGGTGACCTCTTCGCCGATGATGGTTTCGATCCGGCCGCGGCCGCGGAGACGGAGGGCGCCCTCGATCGTGTCGTGATCGGTCACGGCGATCCGATCGACGCCCGCGCGGAGCGCCGCCTCCTCCACCTCTTCCGGCGCGGCTTTCGAATCGAAAGAGAAGGCGGTGTGCACGTGGATCTCGACTCGGATCCTCTCCTGCCTCTCCCCCATCGCGATCTCCCCGTGGTTCCCCCCTCCGCGGGGGGCGTGTATACTGGGCCCGTACCCTTACCGAGAGACGGACCGTATCTTACACCGCTTTTCGGAGGAATCGATGCGGAACGAGAGCGTCTCAGCCGCTTTTCGTGAAATCGCCCTCCTCCTGGAACTGAAGGGGGAATCCTCGTTCCAAGCGCGGGCCTATCGCCGCGCGGCGGACGGGATCGACCGCGCGGAGGATCTGGCCGATCTGGCGCGGGAAGGGCGGCTCACGGATCTTCCCGGCGTGGGAAAGGGCTTGGCCGACAAGATCGCCTATTTTTTCGCCACCGGATCGATCCCGATGCTCGCGGATCTGCGCCGCGAAGTGCCCCCCGGAATGGTGGAACTGACCGGCATCCCCGGCCTCGGCGCGGGGAGGGCGCGCGCGCTTCGCGAGGAAATCGGCGTCTCCTCTCCGGAAGAGTTGGAGAAGGCGGTCGCCGACGGGCGCATCGCGCAGGTGAAAGGTTTTGGTCCGAAGAGAATCGAGGATCTCACGCGCGCGCTGGCGGACTGGAGGCGCTTCCGCGACTTCCGTCTTTATCACGACGCGGCGAAGGAGGCGGCGCGGATCGGCGAGATCCTCAGGGGGCGCGGCGCGTCCCGCACGGCGCCGGCGGGCGAGGTCGGCCTCTACCGGGAGATCGCCGGCGTGATCCGAGTCGTCGCGGCCATGTCGCCGGAGGCCGCGCTCCACGCCCTCGCGATCGAGGCGGACACGGCCTTGGAGGGAGACCGCGTTCTCTTCCGGAGCGCCGCCGGCCTGCCGGGCGAGGCGCGGGCGGTCGCGCCGGAACGGTTCGGCGCCGTTCTCGTCTGGGAGACGGGCGCCGACGCGCACCGGACGGCCCTCGTCGCCGCGGCGCGGGAGAGGGGCTTCCTCTTCGACCCGAAAGGGCTGTCCCGAAATGGAACGCCGGTGGAAACGCCGGACGAGGAGACATTCTTCTCGCTCCTCGGTCTCCCCTTTCTCCCGCCCGAGATCCGCGAGAGGGCGGATGTCGTGGAAGACGCCGCCGCCGGGCGATTCCCACGGCTTGTCGTGCGGGAGGACTTGAAGGGGGCGCTCCACGTGCATTCCGATTGGAGCGACGGGACCGCGTCGATCCGCGCCATGGCGGAAAGAGCGGCGGAGATGGGCTACGCCTATCTCGCCCTCTCCGACCACAGCCGGAGCGCCGGCTACGCGGGAGGACTCTCGGCGGAACGTCTCCTGGAACAGGCGGAGGAGGTGGACCGCGTCAACACGCTGCTCGCCCCCTTCCGCGTCTTCCGCGGCATCGAGTCGGACATCCTCGCCGACGGTCGACTCGATTACGACGACGGCGCCCTGGCGCGTCTCGACTTCGTCGTCGCCTCGGTGCACTCCCGTTTCGGCCTGGACCGGGAGGAACAAACCGAGAGGATCCTCCGTGCGATCCTTCACCCACAAACGACCTGGCTCGGCCACTCCTCGGGAAGACTCCTCCTGGAAAGGGAGGCGTACGACTTCGACGCGGAACGGGTGTGGCGGGCGGCGGGGGAGGCGCGGAAAGGTGTGGAATTGAACGGCCACCCCTCCCGGCTCGACGTGGACTGGCGGGTGATCCCCGGATTGCGCGCCCTCGGCGTTCCGGTGCCGATCGCCGTGGACGCCCACGACCCGGAAGGACTCGCCGTACCGGAGATCGCCATCCGTATCGCCCGCAAGGGAGGGCTCCGCCCGGAGGAGGTCCCCAACACGCTGGGAGTGGAAGCCTTCGCGGAGTGGATTGCCCGTCGATAGAGGGGGCAATCACCGGAGAGACCACCGCGCTCTATAGGATCAATCTTTTTTCATCGCTCGCTACCGGAAACGGTTCTTCACACCGCCCCAGCTCTCGTTCTCCGAGGCGACGCCGGCGCAACCGGTGACGGTGCCGACCAAGGATCCGCTCCCCTCGCCGGTGTAGCCGTCCACGATCAGGTAGTAGGTCCCACCGAATTCGCTCGTGTAGGTCACCGTCTCGATGATGCCGGAGCAGCAATTGTCCGATCCGGCGACACAGCTCCCGACCACGTCCTCGCAGTCGGTGACCAGGTAGAGCACCATGTCGTAGTCGCCGGTCTGGGTGACGTCGATGAGGCCGCCCGGATCGAGGGTGACGGAGTACACGATGTCTCCGCCGTGGGCGGTGTAGCCGGTGCAGCCGCCGAAGTCGGTGGAGTAGTCGTCTTCGGCGAGAAGGGTCGAGTAGGGGATCTCGAAGTCCCCCCCCGCGTAGGCGCAGAGATCCAGGGGGAACGCGCAGGTTTCCCCCTCCTGCGGCGCGCCGCAGTCGCCGAAGGTGAAGGAAACGGTGTAATCGCCCGAAGCGCCCCCGTACCCGTCCACCACGAAATACCACTCCCCATCGTCGAGGCAGAGATCGAGCCTCTCCTGATCCACGCCGGCGGAATACTCCGAGCAGTACGCTTCATCGCAGTAACGAACGAGCCAGAGATCGAGATCGCAATCCGCCGGGTCGAGCGTCACCGTCACGCGGGTCTCCGCGACGAGATCGACACGGTACACTCTCTCTCCGCCTGATTGGTCGAGGCCGGGCGAACAGGAGTAATTGGTCACGTTGTTCGGCGCGGTCCGGTTCTCCTGCATGAGCACCGTGTCCGTCGCGATGGGGATCGCCGACGAGCAGTCGAGACGCTCCCTCGTCAGGAAGGCGAATCCCATCCCCTCCACCTTCTTTTCCATCTCTCCCGCCGAGGCGGCGCCCAGAATGAGACTGAGGAGAACCGGGAGGAGAACGATGTTTTTCCGGCACGGTCGCATGAATCCATTCCTTTCCCGCCCTTGCCGAGCGGTCCCGCGATGCGTTGGGGCGGCGCGTCCCGGATGGGCGGCGGCAAGCCCGCCCGGGGTGGGGGATCCTTCTTTCCGAGAATCGGCCGGAAGGAACCGTGGCTGGAGAAAGAACGGGAAGGACGAAGGCGCGGAAAGGGAATAATGAGACGGGGGCGCGCGAGGAAATAAAAAAAGCGGGGCGCCCCGAAAGGCGCCCCGCAGGGGGGGGTCGGAAGGGAAACTAACGGAAGAGTTGCTTCACGCTGCCCCAGCTCCCCGATTCGGTGGCGCTGGTGCAGCAGCCGGTCAGGGTGCCGTAGATGGTCCCCGTGCCGCCGGTCGAGCTGTAGGCGTCCACGATCAGGTAGTAGGTGCCGCCCGCGACGCTGGTGTAGACGAAGTACTCGTCCACGCCGGTGCAGCAGTTGTCCGAGCCGATCACGCAGCTGCCGAGCGGGTCGGCGCAGTCTGTGATCAGGTAGAGCGCCATGTCGTTGGTGCCCGTCTGGGTCACGTCGATGGAACCGCCCGGCTCGAGGCAGATCTCATACACCACGTCCGGACCGTCGGTGGCATAGCCGGTGCAACCGCCGTAGGCGAGGGTGTAGTCGTTGTTCGCCAGGATGGTGTTGTAGCTCTCGTTGAACACGCCGCCGTCGGCGAGGGCGCAGAGGTCGAAGGCGCCTTCGCACGTGTCGTTCTCCGGAACCACCGGGCAGTCCTCACAGTCGATGGAGATCTCGAAGGGGCACTCCGCGCCCGGATAGGTGGAGCCATAGCCGTCCACCACGATGTAGTAGAAGCCGGGATCGAGGCAGCTGAATGTGACCACTTCCGTGCCCGTTCCGGCGGAATGGGCGAGCTCGTCCGCCTCATCGCAGGAGCCGAGGACCCAGAGGTCCAGGTCGCAGCCGCTCGGCACGAGAGTGATGGTCACCTGCTGGCTCACGGTCGGAAGGCCGAAGCAGTAGACCACTTCGCCGCCGTTCTCGCTCAGCGTGCTGGTGCCGTAATTGATCACATTGTTCGGCATCCCGGTGTTGTCCCCCTGCAGCGTCTGGCCGCAGCAGATGCCGATCGCGTTCGCGCAATCCAGCAGCCCGCGGGAGAGAGGGCTCCCCGCCGAGATATCCAGATCCTTCTTCTCCAGGTCGCTCGCGAAGGCGAATCCCGCCACCGACAACGCCAGGAAGCACAGGAACAATTTCCGCATCACTTTCCTCCTCTCGCCTCCCGCACCCGGCGGTGAGGCGAATGCCGCTTACTTTCCTACCACTGGAACCCGTTTGTTTTCAAACAAGTTGGGGGAGCCGAGGATATACGGGTCCGACTAAAAATAATCGTGCTGATTCTATCAGATAAAAAGCACAAACGCAAGAGAAACCTAAAGTTGACGCGGGTCAAGAGGAGATGGTCGAATTTGGGCCGGTCGAAATCCATACCTTCGGACGGCTGACCACCCTGAGCGATCCCGGCGAAGGAGGAGGTTAGCCACGAAAGCCGCCGCGAATCATGATAGTGGCCCCCGAATCCGCCCCGAAGCCCTCTCCACGTATGCAAAGAGGTGGTCCCGCCCAGGGAGGATTCCGAGTCACAAGCCGCCGAAGGCGTCTTCTCTTTGACTACAGTAGCACGGGTTTCGGAGGCGGTCAATCGAAGAATGCCGAAACTCAGGGGAGAGAGGCGGCGGCCGACTCGATCCATCCCAGGAGAGAGGGGACGCCGGGAACCCCTCCCAGATCCGGCCCGAACCCGAACCAAAGCACCAGGACAAGCCCCACAACCGCGATGAACCGGAGCGCGCGGCTCGGGTCGATCTCCGCGGGCCTGTCGGTGCTCCGCATATAGAAGAAGACGACCACCCGCAGGTAATAGTAGAGCGAGGCGGCGCTGTTCAGGACGGCGATCACCACAAGAGCCGTGAGCCCCCGGTCGAGGGCGCCTCGGAAGATCAGGTACTTCCCGAAGAAACCGGCCGTGGGCGGTATGCCGCCGAGGGATACGAGGAAGACGGTCATCGCCGCGCCGAGGAAGGGGGCGCGGTATCCGACACCGGCGAAGCGGTCGATCTGGACGGTCTCCCCCCAGCGGTCCCGCCGGGAGAGGACGGTCACGACGGCGAAGGCGCCCCCGGTCATGAGCAGGTAGGCGGTCAGATAATAGAGAACACCGGCGGCGTCCGGCCCTCCCGAGCCGGGGACGAGCCCGATCAGCGCGTAACCGGCGTGGGCGATGGAGGAGTAGGCGAGCATCCTCTTGATGTTGTTCTGGGTGAGCGCGCACAGGTTTCCCACGGTCATCGTGAGGACGGCGAGCCAGAAGAGCATCCCCTCCGACGCGGGGCGCCCCATCAGCCCCGCCGCCGGACCGACGCCCCCCGCGGAAGAGAAAACACGGATCAGCACGCCGAAGGAGGCGACCTTCACCGCCGTGGCCATGAAGCTGGTGATCGGCGTCGGCGCGCCGTCATAGGCGTCCGGCGCCCACATGTGGAAGGGGACGACCGCCGCCTTGAAGAAAAGACCGGTGAGGACGAGGAGGAGACCCGCCGCGCCGAGCGCCCCCCCACCGCGCATCGCCGCGAGGTCCAGTTCGCCCGTCGCCCCGTAGAGGAGCGCGGCGCCGAAGAGAAGAATCGCCGAGGAGAAGGAACCGAGGAGGAAGTACTTGAGCGCCGCCTCCCCCCCTTTGGAGTCCCCCCGGTGGAAGCCGCAGAGCACGTAAAGCGGAATCGACGTCAGCTCCAAGGCCAAGAAGAGGAGGAGCAGGTTGGTGGTCGATACCAGAAGCACCATCCCCGAGAGTGCGTAGAGGAGAAGCGCGTAATACTCCGCGCGCACCTTCCCCTCCCTCCGGAGCACCGTTTCGGAGAGGAAGAGGGTGTGGATCCCCGCGGCGAGGAGGAGCAGCGTGAGGAACGCCCCGAAACGGTCCGCCAGAAGCGCCCCGTCCCAGAAATGGAGAGAAGAGGGCGCGCCGAGATGAGGCGAGAGCGACGCGCCAGCGGCGAGAAGCGCGATAAACGCCGCCCACACGCCCCACCGGCTCCGCCACGCCCCGAGGAGCGCGACGACGGTCCCTCCCAGGGCGAGGAGCGCGAAGGGGAGCGACGCGAGGAGCGCCTCACGCGGGATATCGGGAATCGTCAACGGCACGGCGACACCTCCTCACCCTCCCCTTCCCGCTCCGGCTCCTCCCCGTCGGGGGGAGCGAGGAAACGGAAAACGGTCCTCTCGCCCGCGGCGTGTCTGTCCGTCGTCTCGACCCGTTCCTCCACGCCGATGATCTCCAAATGCCGCCGAACCGAGGTCTCCATACGGTCGAGGAGGGGCGCGGGACGCACGCCGAGAAATACCATCCCGGCGATCAACGGAAGGATCACCAGAAAATCGCGCAGGGAAAGATCGGGGAGCGCCCGGTTCTCCTCCCGATCGAGGGGGCCGAAGAAGACGCGGCGAACCATCCAGAGCATGTAGACCGCGCCGAGCACCACGCCGAGGGCGCCCACCGCCGCGCGGGCGGGCCCGGCTTGGAAGGCCCCCAAGAGGACCAGGAACTCGCCGACGAACCCGGAAAGCCCCGGAAGCCCGATCGAGGCGAGGGTGACGATCAGGAAGAGGGTGCTGAAGAGCGGCATGGACCTCGCGATCCCGCCGAAGTCGTCGATCCTCCGGCTGTGCCTTCTCTCGTACACCTGTCCCACCAGGAGGAAGAGGGCGCCCGTGGAGAGGCCGTGGGCGAGCATCACGAAGATCGCCCCCCGGACTCCGGCGTCGTTGAACGCGAAGAGGCCGAGAACGACGAATCCGAGATGGCTCACCGACGAGTAGGCGACCAGCTTCTTGATGTCCTCCTGCACCATCGCGACCAGCGCGCCGTAGACGATCCCCACGAGCGCGAGCACGGTGAAGAGGGGCGCGGCGGCGCGCGCCGTCTCCGGGAAGAGGGGGATCGCGAAGCGGAGAAAACCGTAGGTCCCCATCTTCAGGAGGACGCCGGCGAGGAGGGCGCTCCCCGCGGCGGGCGCCTCCACGTGCGCGTCCGGCAGCCAGGTGTGAAGCGGGAAGATCGGGACCTTGATCGCGAAGGCGAGGGCGAATGCGGCGAATAGGAACGCCTGCATGCCGTGTGGGACGGGCGTGTTCAGGATGCGCAGATAATCAAAGCTGTGCGCCTCCCGCGCGAGCACCAGAATCGCCACGAGCATCAAAAGCGAACCGACCACCGTGTAGAGGAGAAACTTGACCGCCGCGTAGATCCGGCGCTCGCCCCCCCACACGCCGATCAGGAAGACCATGGGGATCAGCATCAGCTCCCAGAAAACGTAAAAGAGGAAGAGATCCACCGCGACGAAGGCGCCGATCATGCCGGTGTGAAGCAACAGGTAAAGGATGGAGAACTCCTTCACCTTCTCCCGGATGCCGCTCCAGGTGGAGAGATAGACGAGAGGCGCCAGGAAGGTGGTGAGGAGAACCAAAAAGACGCTGATCCCGTCCACGCCGACGTGATAGTCGACCCCGATCCCCGGGATCCAGGGGACGCACTCCTCGAACTCGAACCCGCCGGTCCCCTGGAAGCGGAAGGCGAGGGGGAGCGAGGAGAGAAAGAGGAGAAGGGTGACGGCGAAGGCGACGGCGCGGATCGTCCCTTGGCGCCGGCCGGGCACGAGGGCGACCGCCGCCGCGCCGGCGAGCGGGAGGAACACCAGGATGGAAAGCACGCCGTTCATTCTTTACCCCGAAAACACCTTCCAGAGCAGCGCCGCCACCGCCGCCAGGATCACGAAGCCGTAAGTCTGCGCGTGTCCGGTCTGGGCGAAGCGGACCAGAAAGCTCGCGCCCCGGGTCAGGTGTCCGGTCAGGTTCACCAGACCGTCCACGAACCGCACGTCCACCACCCGCCAGAGGAGCCGCCGGGAGATCCCCGTCAGCGGCAGCACGACGAGCAGGTAGTAGACCTCGTCCACGTAGAATTTGTCCCGAATCGTCCGGTACGCCGCGGGAAAGCGCGCCGCGATCCGCGCCGGCCGCTCCGGATCCCGCCTGTAAAGCCACCAGGCGAGGAGGGTGCCGGCGAGGGCGATGATCGCCGCGAGCCCCATCAGCCCCAGCTCCGCGCCGTGGGAGGCGGGATGGGCCGGGAAATGCCCGTGGCCGTGCGCGGCGGAACCGCCGCCCGAGGCGAGAAACGCCTCGAAACGGTTCGCGCCGCCGAGGGCGGCCGGCACGCCGAGAAAACCCGCGAGCGCCGCGCCCGCCGCCAGGATCACGAGGGGGACGGTGAACCACCCGTTCGATTCGCGGGCGTGCTTCGCCCCTTCCCCCCGCGCGTCGCCTGCGAAGACCAGAAAGAAGAGACGGAACATGTAAAAGGCGGTGAGCACCGCCGCCAGCGTGCCGAGGATCCAGGCGAAACGCGGCGCCCAGGGAACCGCCTCGTTGGCGCCCGTGAAGGCGCGGAAGAGGATCTCGTCCTTGGAGAAAAACCCCGACAGGGGCGGGAACCCGGCGATCGCCGCCGCGGAGACGAGAAAAGTCCAGCCGGTGAGGGGCATCCGCTTCAGGAGCCCGCCCATCCTTCGGATGTCCTGCTCGTGATGGAGGGCATGGATCACGGACCCGGCGCCCAGAAAGAGACAGGCCTTGAAGAAGGCGTGGGTGAATACGTGAAAGATCCCCGCCGCGAAGGCGCCGGCGCCGACCCCGATCATCATGTAACCGAGCTGGCTCACCGTGGAGTAGGCGAGCACCTTCTTGATGTCCGTCTGAGCGATCCCGATCACCGCCGCGAAGAGCGCCGTCGCCGCGCCGACGACGAGCACGACGGCCGAGGCGATCGGCGCCGCCGCGTAGAGCGCCTCCATGCGCGCGATCATATAGACGCCGGCGGTCACCATGGTGGCGGCGTGGATCAGCGCCGAAACCGGCGTGGGTCCCGCCATGGCGTCGGGGAGCCAGACGTAAAGCGGGATCTGCGCCGACTTTCCGGTGGCGCCGAGGAAGAGCAGGAGCGCCGCCCCCTCGATCACTCCCGGCGGCAGCTCGTGGAGGCGCGCCGCGATCTCGGAGATCTTCAGGGTGGCGACGCCGCCGTTCCCGCCGAAACCGACCGCCAGAAGGAGCATGCCGAGGAGGAAGCCGAAGTCGCCGATCCGGTTCACCAGGAACGCCTTCTTCCCCGCCGTCGCCTTCGCCCGGTCTTCGAACCAGAAACCGATGAGCAGATAGGAGCAGAGCCCCACTCCTTCCCAACCGACGAAGAGGGTCGCCAGGGAGTCGCCGAGGATCAGGAGGAGCATGAAGAAGAGGAACAGATTCAGAAAGGAGAAATAGCGGGCGTGGCCGCGATCCTCCGCCATGTAGCCGATGGAGTAATAGTGAATCAAGCCGCCCACGCCGGTGACCACCAGGGCCATCACCGTACCGAGCGGATCGGCGAGAAGGCGGAGATGGATCGTGAGCGAACCGGCGTCGATCCAGCGGAACACCTCCCGCTCGAGGAGGCGTTCCCCCTCGGGAAGACCGAGCATCCGCCGGAAGAGGAGGAGGACGAGGAGGAAACTGATCGTCGGTCCGGCGCAGCCCACCGCCGCCGAGAAGGCCCGCGGCAAGGGTCGGCCTAGGCGGGCCGAGGCGGTCGCCGCGACGCCGTTCACCGCCGCCCCCAAGAGCGGCAGGACCAGAATCCAGAGAAGAGCGCTCTCCACTCTTCCCCCCTCCTCGCCTGGATGTCGCGCGATCCTTCTACCGACGAAAACCGCGCAAGATCCCGGCTATTGGTGCAGAGAGGTGAACCGATCGATGTTCACCGTTCCGCGTTTTCGGTACAGCGCCACGACGATCGCCAGTCCCACCGCCGCCTCGGCGGCGGCGACGGCGATCACGAAAAAGACGACCACCTGTCCGTCCATGGCCCCTCGGGCGCGCGCGAAGGCGGCGAAAGCCAGGTTCGCCGCGTTCAGCATGATCTCCACCGCCATCAGGACCACCAGCAGATTCCTGCGGGCGAGAACGCCCACGCATCCGATCAGGAAGAGAACCGTACTGACCGCGAGCAGGTGTGTTTCCGGCGGCATCAGAACTTCCTCATCGCCAAAACGACCGCGCCGACCACGGCCGCCAGCAGGAGAATCGATATCACTTCAAACGGAAACGGATATTTCGTAAACAGAACTCCCGCCATCGACTCGACCGTTCCGAATCCCTTCTCCGGCGGCGCGGGCGGCGAGGCGGCGAGGGAACCCCACACACGGGCGAGCACGGCGAGAACGAGCGCCGCGGCGATCCCGGCGAAGGCGGCGCGGGGCCGGGAAACGCCGAGGGGACGGGTCTCCCGCTCCTTCAGGTTCAGGAGCATGATGACGTAAAGAACGAGGACCATGATCGCGCCGGCGTAAACGAGCAGTTGGATCGCGAAGAGGAAGTGCGCCTCCAGCACGGCGAAGAGTCCCGCCACCGCCGTCAGGCAGATCACCAGCGAGAGCGCCGCCGAGAGCGGGTTCCGCCGGGTCACGGTCCCTATCGCCGCGAGGACGGCGAGTCCGGAGAGGATCCAGAAAAGGACGATCAGCATCGTTCTCCCGTCAACGGTTTAGGAGGAAGTCGATGTCGTAGATCAACTTCTCCCGCCGGTCGTCGGCCAGCTCGTACTTGCCCGTGTCCATCCGGATCGCGTCGCAGGGGCACGCCTCCACGCAGAAACCGCAGAATACGCAACGCAGGATATTGATGTCAAACCGGACCGCCACCTTCTCCCCGCCGTCCTCCCTCTCCCCCGCCTCGATGCTGATGCAGTCGGCGGGGCATGCGGTCTGACAGCAGAAACAGGCGGTGCAGCGCGGCGTCCCGTCTTCCCGCTTCATCAGCCGGTGCCTCCCGCGGAAACGCTCCGGGAGGATCCGCTTTTCCTCCGGGTACTGAAGGGTGGGCATCTCGTCCTGATGAAAGATGTTCCTCACCAGGTGGCGGAGGGAAACCCCCATCCCCCGGAGCACCTCGATCAGATACCAGCGCTCCGGCGCGTTCATCGGACGGCCCACTTTTCGGATTCCGATCATCACCGCACCCCTAATCGAACCAGAGAAGCACGATCCCCGTCACCGCCAGGTTGAGCAGAGCCAGAGGGACCAGGCTCTTCCACCCGAGACCCATCAGCTGGTCGTAGCGGAACCGGGGAAGGGTCCAACGGACCCAAATGAACAGGAACGTAAAGGCGAGGGTCTTCCCGAGAAGGAAAGCCCCCTGCACCAAGGCGATCAGCACCTGCGCCCCCCAAGGGGGGAGAGTCGAGAGAAAGGCGAGCAGGATCAGCGAGACGGCGGCGGTAAAGAGAAAGATCATCTGCAGCACCGTCGCCTCGCGGCTCCGCCGGTCCCGGTAGAGGCGGGCGAGCCTCCCCTTGTATCCCTGCGCGATGAGAGCCGCGACGATGCAAAACGCCGCCAGCGCCCCGAAGGCGACCCGCGCTACGAGGGGCGCGTTCGCCCGGAGCGCCTCGGTGCCGATCCAGGGGACCTGCCAACCGCCGAAGAAGAGCGAGGCCGCCACGGCGCTTCCGGTGAACATGGACGCGTACTCGGCCATGAAAAAGGACGCGAAACGCATGCTCGAATATTCGACGTGAAAACCGATAATCTCGGACTCCCCCTCCGGCAGGTCGAAGGGGTTTCGGTTCGTTTCGGCGAAGAGGGCGATCAGGAAGAGGACGAAGCCGACGGGCTGGAGGAACACGTTCCAGCGGGGGAGGAAACCGAAGAGAACGCCGCTCTGACCGGCGACGATTTCGCCCGGGTCGAGCGTGCCGGCCACGAGGACCACGCCGACCAGCGAGAGGCCGAGCGCCAGCTCGTAGCTCACCATCTGCGCCGCCGATCGGAGGCCGCCGAGGAGCGCGTAGCCGTTGTGGGATGCCCAGCCGGCGATCACCACCGCGTACACGTGGAACCCGGTCACCGCCAGGATGTAGAGGATTCCCGCGTTCAGCGTCAGCGCCCGCATCGGCAGAGCGCGGCCGCCGAAGTGGAGCGTGTCCGCCAGCGGAAGAATGGCGAAGGCGAGCAGGGAGACGAAGAGCGCCAGGAAGGGGGCGAGCGTGTAATAGAAGCGGTCCGCCCTCTCCGGCGTCAGGTCCTCCTTGGTGATCAGCTTCACCACGTCCGCGAAGGGGTGGACCAGCCCGCCGAGCCGGAGGCCGAGGATCTCCGCGCGGTTCGGTCCCGTCCGGTCCTGGATGAAAGCGCTCATCTTCCTCTCCGCCCAGACGAGGAGGGGAATCGACATGAGCGGCGCCAGGGCGGCGGCGAAGGCGAGCGCGGCGACGACGGTCACGTCAACCCACACGGCCGTCCTCCTCCCTTCCGCGGGCCGGATCGAGCTGCGGCGCCTCGCGAAGAACCGCGGCGCGGAGTGTCCCCGCGTCCACCGGGCCGAGGTCGGCGCCGAGCGCGGCGGCGATCCCCGCGAGCGCCTCGGCCACGCTCCGGGAATCCCCCACCGGCCGCAGCACCGGATGGAAGGTCTGGGTGATCCCCTCGAAGTTGGTCCAGCTCCCCTCCGTCTCCGCGTAGGTCGCCACCGGAACGCGGAGTCCCGCCGCCGAGGCGGTGGCGTCCCGGTTCGACGCGAGCACGATCACTTTCTTCCCCGTAAGAAGCTCCTTCGCCTCCGGCCGGTCGCCCAGGAGATCGTTCTCGATCACGAGCACCAGATCCGGCCCGGCGCGGAGCGCCTCCTCCGGTCCGCCGGCGAGGCCGAGCGTCTCCATGCCGCGCCGGTTCGGATTCCGGTCGGGCCGCTTCAGGATCGCGTCCCCCTCCCACGGCTCCCGGAAGGAGCCGCCGGCGATCCGCGCCTCGGGAAGCGCCTTCTCCCGAAAGAGACGGAGCGCGAAGAGACTCTCGTTCGACATGCGCGGCGACGCGACCAGAAGGGGCGCCTTCGCCTCCCGCAGCAGGCGCGCCGCCTCCCGGTCCGCCTCCTCCGGACGGAGCCGGCCCGACGGACCCTCGGCGGAAAGGAGACGATTTTCATTGATCCATCGATAATCAAGCCGGCCGAAATCGCAGATCCAATACCGGTTGACCCGGAGGTTCTCCCGCGGGCGGATCCTCTGCACTTCGTTTTGGTACTGCTCGATATGGATCGAGCATCCCCGCTCGCAGCCCGGGCAGACCGACTCGGCGGTCTTCAGGAACCAGACCCGCACCTTGAAACGGAAATCCCTGCTGGTGAGGGCGCCGACGGGGCAGATGTCGATCACGTTCCCCGAATAGGGGTTCTCGAGGCGCCGTCCCGGAAAGGCGGTGATCTCCGCGTGACCGCCCCGGTTTTTGATCGCCAGTTCCTCCACGCCGGCCACGTCCCGGCAGAAGCGGACGCAGCGGGAGCAGAGGACGCAGCGCTCCGCGTCGAGAACCACGAGCGGCCCCAGGTCCACCCTCTTCGGCTTGTGGATCTTCTCCTCGAGCTCGACGCGCGAGGGTTGCAGGTCGTGGCGCATGTAGTACTCCTGGAGCATGCACTCGCCGGCCTGGTCGCAGATGGGGCAATCGATGGGATGGTTCACGAGGAGAAACTCCATCACCCGGCGTCTCTCCTCGAGGACCCTCTCCGACTCGGTGTGGACCACCATCCCCTCCTGGACGGGCGTGGTGCAGGAGGTTTGCAGCTTGGGCATCTTCTCGATCTCCACCACGCACATGCGGCAGTTCCCCTCCGGCTTCAACCCCGGATGGGAACAGTAACGGGGGATGTCGACGCCGTGGAGACGCGCCGCGTCGATGAGCAGCATCCCTTTGGGCGCTTCTCGCTCCACGCCGTTCAACGTGAATCGGACCGTCTCCACGCCGCCGCTCACGCCGCCCCCTCCCTTCCCGCGCCGGAAACACGCGCCTCGAACTCGCCGCGGAACTTCGAGAGGAAGCTGAGCACCGGCATCGCCGCGGCGTCGGAGAAGACGCAGATCGTGTTCCCCGTGATTCCGTGCGCCAGGTCCTCCAGCTTTTCCAGGTCCGCCCGTCCGCCCCTCCCCTCGGCGATCTTATGGAGCGTGCGCGCGATCCAGATGACCCCCTCCCGGCAGGGGGTGCACTGCCCGCACGACTCGTGGGCATAGAAGCGGATCAGCACGTCCAGCGCCTTCACCATATCCGTCGTCTCGTCCATCACGATCACGCCGGCGCTGCCGAGCATGGAGCCCGCCTCCTGGACCGATTCAAAATCGAGAGTGACCGCCATCGCCTCTTCGGCGGTCAGCACCGGCGTGCTCGACCCGCCCGGGATCACCGCCTTCAGCCGTTTCCCCCCGCGCACGCCGCCGCAGAGATCCTCGATCAACGCGCGCATCGGAACGCCCATGGCGAGTTCGAAGAGACCGGGACGCTCCACGTGGCCGGATACGCCGAAGAGCCGCGTCCCGGGGCTCTTCTCCGTGCCGTGGGCGCGATACGCCTCGGCGCCGCTCGTCAGGATGAAGGGGAGGTTGGCGAGGGTCTCCACGTTGTTGATCACCGTCGGCTTTCCGAAGAGTCCCGCGTCGGTCGGGAAGGGGGGCTTGATCCGCGGCTGTCCCTTTCGCCCCTCCAACGAGTTCAGAAGCCCCGTCTCCTCGCCGCAGATGTAGGCGCCGGCGCCGCGGTGGATGGTGAGGTCGATCGGATGCCCCGAACCCGCCGCGTCGGGGCCGAGAAGTCCCGCGCGATACGCCTCCGCCGCCGCGTCCCGGATCCGCCGGTAGGGAAGATCGAACTCCCCCCGGATGTACAGATAGGCGTGGGCGCACCGGATCGCGCGGCAGGCGATCAGGATCCCCTCGATGAGAAGGTGCGGATCCCTCTCGAGGATCAGACGGTCCTTGAAGGTGCCCGGCTCGCTCTCGTCGGCGTTCACGCAGAGATAGGTGACGTCCCTTTCCTTCCGGAGGAAGCTCCACTTGAGACCGCAAGGAAAACCGGCGCCCCCCCGCCCGCGGAGGCCCGATTCCTTGACGAGCGCCGTCACCGCCTCCGGCTCCATGGCGAAAGCCTTCCGCGCCGCGTCGTACCCGCCGGCGGCGCGGGCCCCCTCCAGGGTGTGCGAGTCGGTGTCGTTCATCCGGGCGGTGATCACCCGGGTCTCCGCGATCATTCCTTCATCCACTCCTCGAGAAGGGCGTCCACCTTCTCGACGGTCAGGTTCTCGTAATAGGTGCGGTTCACCTGCATCACCGGCGCGGTGGCGCAGGAAGCGAGGCACTCCACCACGCTCAGCCGGAAACGGCCGTCTTCGGTGCGCATCCCGGCGCGTATCCCGAGCCTCTTCTCGATGTGGGCGCGAATCTCCTCCGCGCCGCGGAGCGTGCAGGAGAGCCCTTGGCACACCTGGATGTGATAGCGGATCGGCCGCTCCGTCTCGAACATGGTGTAGAAGGTGACCAGAGAGTAGACGTGGGCCGGCGTGGCGCCGCAGGTTTCCGCCACCAGTTCCATCGCCTCCGGCGAGATCCAGCCGAAGTCCCTCTGGGCGAGCCAGAGGACCGGCAGGAGCATCCCGTGGGGGTGCGGGTAACGCCCGCGCAGCTCCTCGATCTCCCGCCGCGTCTCTTCCTTCCACGCGGGCCGCGCGCTTTTCTCCGCGGCGCTCATCGGTCCAACTCCCCGGCGATGATGTTCAGGCTCCCCAGCACGGCGATGGCGTCCTGGATCATCCCCCCCTCGACGAGGCGCTCGAAGGCGGAGAAGACATAGAAGCAGGGAGGGCGCACCTTGACCTTATAGGGGCGGCCCGTCCCGTCGCTCACCGTGAAAAAGCCCAGCTCGCCGTTCGCCGCCTCGATCGCCCCGTAGCACTCGCCGGCGGGGGGCCGGATCCCGTACATGGTGAGCATGAAGTGGTTCATCAGCGCTTCGATGTTCTCGTAAACCTCCCGCTTCGGCGGCAGGACCACACGGGGGTCGTCGATGTTCGCCGGGCCTCCGGGGAGGCGCGTGAGCGCCTGCTCCACGATCCGGAGAGATTGGCGGACCTCCTCGAAACGGACCCAGATCCGGTCGTAGGTGTCGCCCTTCTCGCCGACCACCACGTCCCAGTCATACGTTTCATACCCGTAATAGGGCTCGTCCTTGCGGAGATCGTTCTGCACGCCGGCGGCGCGGAGGCAGGGCCCTGTGAAGCCGTGAGAGATCGCGTCGGCCGCGGAAATCGCCCCGACGCCGACGGTCCGGTCGAGGAAGATCCGGTTGCGCGCCACCATCTTTTCCACGTCGGCGAGAGCCCGCGGCACCGAGCGGAGCACTTCCCGCACCCCCTCGGCGAATCCCTCGTGCAGGTCGTGGGAGGAGCCGCCGATCCGGAAATAGCAGTGGGTGAGCCGGGCGCCGCAGAGCGCCTCGATCACGTTGTAGATCTTCTCCCGCTCGTTGAAGAGATACCAGTAGTTGGTGAGCGCGCCCAGGTCGACCAGGTTGGCGGCGAGCTGCACGCAGTGGTCCATGATCCGGCCCAGCTCGAGCAGGATCACGCGAATCGCCGCGCCCCGCGGCGTGATCTCCACGCCGAGCATCTTCTCCACCGTCCGGCAATAGCCCACGTTGTTCATCACCGAACTGCAGTAGTTCAGACGGTCCGTGTAGGGGATCACCTGGGTGTAGTTCCCCTTCTCGGCGCTCTTCTCGAAACCCCGGTGCAGGTAGCCGATCTCGGGGACGGCGTGACGGATCGTCTCCCCGTCCAGGTCGAGGAGCACGCGGAGCGCGCCGTGCATCGCCGGATGGGAGGGGCCGAGGTTGATCAGCATCGACTCCCGCTCGCCGGGCTCCGGATCGGCGGCGCGCTTCTTCTCCATCTCGTCCAGGAGGTCGTCCGGCTCGGAGAGCCACTGCTGCTTCTTGATGTCGTAGTCGCGCCGGAGCGGGTGGCCGACGAAATCTTTGTGGTTCAAGATCCTTTTGCAGTTGGGGTGGCCGCGGAAGCGGACACCGTACTGGTCGAAGACCTCCCTCTCCCCCCATTCGGCGGCCCGCCAAATCCCGCTCGCCGACTCGGCGACCGGGTCCTCCGCGGGAATCCGCGCCTGGACCCGGACGCGCAGCCCCCCCAGCGAGGGCCGCATGTTGTAGACGAGGTCGAAGCGCGGCTCCCGGTCGGGGAGTTCGAGGCGGTCCACCACGGTCGTGTCCAGGAGCATGTCGAAGCCGTGATCGTCCCGGAGGGCGCGGAGCGCGGCGGGAAGGTGTTCCCTCTCGGTCCGGAAGACCAAGTCGCCGAAGGGGTTTCCCTCGACGCGAACCTTCCCTTCCATCGAGGCGAGAAAGCGTTCTTCCCAGCCTTTCCCCGGGTCCTTCACGCCCCCTCCCCCTTCTTTTCCTCCTCCATCCGGATCACCTGCGCCTTGCTCGGGATCCCCTCGGTGATTCGGCGCTGCAGTTCCACCAGGGCGTGCATCACCGCTTCGGGGCGGGGCGGACAGCCGGGTATGTACAGGTCCACGGGGACCACCGAGTCGATCCCCTGCAGGGTGCAATAGTTGTCGTAGAAGGCGCCGGCGCTGGCGCACGCCCCCATGGCGATCACCCACTTCGGCTCCGCCATCTGATGGTAGATGCGGCGGAGAATCACCGCCTGCTTGTGCACGATGGTGCCGGAGACGATCAGGAGATCGCTCTGACGAGGAGAGAAGCGGACCACCTCGGCGCCGTAGCGGGAGAGGTCGAATGGGGAGGCGACCACCGCCATGAACTCGATGGCGCAGCAGGCGGTGCCGTAGGGGAGCGGCCAGAGGGAGTTCTTCCGCCCCCAGGCGAGGAGCGCGTCGACGCGGGTGGTCAGCGCTCCGCCGGCGGCGACCTTCTCGATTCCGTTCAGTCCCACTCGAGCGCCCCCCGTTTCCACACGTAGATCAGGCCGAGGACGAGCATCCCCAGGAAGATCGACATCTCGATCAGGCCGAAGAGGCCGAGCCGGCGGTAGATCGCCGCCCACGGGAAGAGGAAGACCGCCTCCACGTCGAAGAGGAGGAAGAGCACCGCGACCAAGTAGTATTTGACCGGAACGGGATCGCGCGGCGGTGCGGTTTGGGGGATGCCGCATTCATAGGGCTCCGCCTTCTCCCTCTCCCGGCGCCGGGGTCCGACGAGGAAGGAGACGAACAGGAGCGCGGCCGGTATGGCGAGTGCCAGCGCGACGACGATGAGAAGGGGAATATAGGGATTCATTGAGAAAGGTTTCCCCGCACGACTTGACGGAACCGCGGCCGCCGGGGCGCGCCGCACCCTCCGATTCGATGCCCGCCGATCGGATTGGACTATAGGGAGGGGCGCGCGAAGGGTCAAGCGGAAAGGGGGCGGGGATCCGGGGTTAGGGGATTCTGGGGAAGGGGGGCGCGTCCTCTTCCACGACCGCACAGGAAAGAGTACCTCTGTCTACGCCTACGCACCCCTCCCGATGCATACCGGATGGCCCAAACCCGGTCTTACCGGATTTCGTCCGAACGGTGATCGCGACCAACTTGCCCGACGGGGAATTCTGCCCGTTAATCGCCATGTCCATGCAGATCAAAGGAAGCTGTAAAACACGATTGCGAAAACGCACAGAACGGCGGTGGTCTTCACCTCCTTGTGTCCCGAGAGATCCTGCGCGGCAGAATCCCCGATCCAGCGGTGGACTTCCTGAGGAATATAAACAGCGAATGTTTTGATGTCAAATGACTATTCGTACCCGATACCTCCTTGCCGTGTTCGAAAAGAATCCGGTATCGAGAGGGAGCGTTGCGCTTGGTGGTCCGCGGCCTCGAAAAAGCAGGTGAGAGATTCGGAGTACGTCGATCAAGAAGCTTCGGAAGACGATTCTCGAGAAAAAAAGCGGGGAAGGGGATCGGGCGTGATCTCCTCCCCCGCGGGCGCGAGGCTTGGGGCGGCGCTTTCTCTAGCGCCACCGATGCTGGCGCCGACCACCGAGGTTTTCGATCCCGGCGATCGGCTTGCAGCAGAGGTCGGCGTAGTCCTCCACGGAATAGCGCATTCCGCAGACGACGCAGCGGTATTCGCCGCTGGGCGTCGACTTCTCCTCAATCCGCGACGGATTGATGACGGTCTCGTCTGGATGATTTTTTTGAATCACTTCTCCACTTCCTCGACTTTCCGACGGGGAGAATGATCGCGCAAGGGGATGGATTGTGCGAACGCGCTGGGGCCGCCCCGTGGGAGGGAAAAGCGCTGCCCGGGCCGGGGTCGAGCGGCCTCGACGCAATCTGATGTACCATAACACAATCGGAGCGTGGAATCAACCTTATCCGTCGGCGGGGGCGATTTTACCGATCAGAGTGTGCGTGGTGGCCCTCTCCACGAGTACCCGGACAAGGTCCCCGGGAGCGGCCTCCGGGGCGGGGAAGACGACGCCGCTCCCGCCGGGCGTGCGCCCGAAGGCGTCCCGCGCCGATTTCCGGCTCCGCCTCTCCACCAGCACCTCTACCCTGTTCCCCACCTCTTCCTCCAGTCTCTCCCGGGAGATGCGGCGCTCCACCTCCACCAGACGTTCCACCCTCTCCCTCTTGACCGGTTCCGGCACGTCGTCTGCGTAGCGGCGGGCGGCGATGGAGGGGCGGCGCACGGAGTAGGCGAAGGTGAATGCGGAGTGGAAGCGCACCTCCTCCATCACGTCGAGAGTGGCTTGGAAGTCTTCCTCCCTCTCGCCCGGGAATCCGGCGATGACGTCGGTGGTGAGCGCCGCTTCCGGCACGGCGGCCCGAATACGCCCCACCAGCGCCAGGTAATCCCGGCGGCCGTAGCCGCGGCCCATCCTCTCCAGCACGGGATCGCTCCCCGATTGGAGGGGGAGGTGGACATGGGGAGATGCGGCCGGCTCCCCGGCGATGGCGGCGAGGAGCTCGTCCGGGAAATCCTTCGGGTGGGGCGACGTGAAACGAACCCGTAGAATGCCCGGCACGCGGCAGGCGGCGCGGAGAACGGCGGCGAAGTCGGCGTCGCCGCTCCGGTAGGAATTGACGTTCTGTCCGAGGAGGGTGACCTGGCGAAATCCCTCCGCGGCGGCGCGGCGCACCTCGCGAAGGATCGATTCGGGGGAGCGGCTTCTCTCCCGGCCGCGCGCGAATGGGACGACGCAGTAGGCGCAGAAGTTGTCGCACCCGCGGGTCACCGTCACCCAGGCGTTCGCGCCGGGGCGGCGGACCGGATCGATCCGGTCGTAGTCGTCGACCCGGAGAAGGCGGGTCTCCCGGACCCGCCTCCCCCCGCGCGCCTCGGCGAGGAGACGGGGGATGGAGCGGTAGGCGTCCGGCCCGGCGGCCAGGTCCGCGTCCCAAGGCGGGCGGAGGAGCGCGTCCTTGCGAATCTGGGCGACGCAGCCGAGAACACCGACCAGGAAACCGGGGCGCCGCGCGCGGATCGCCTTCAGGTCCTCGACCCTTTGGAGCACCCGGTTCTCGGCGCCGGCGCGGACGGCGCACGTGTTCACCAGAACCGCGTCCGCTTCCTCCGCGGAAGATGCCGCGCCGATCCCCTCCTCCGCCAGTATACGGGCCACCACCTCCGAGTCCGCCTCGTTCATCTGGCAACCGTAGGTTTCTATATAAACCTTCAACGAAGGTCCCCCTCCGCCGTTCCGATCGCGCCGTCTCTCTCCGAGGAGTCGATCCGCACCGCGACGATCCGGTTCGCGAGGTCCCGGTCGTCCCGGGCGGCGACGCGTGCGTAGTTGGGCGCGTGGCCGATCCACCGCCCGGCGCGGTCCCGCGTCTCGAAGAGCGTCTCCAGCCTCTCCCCCCGGTAGCGTCCGTGAAAGGCGCGCCGCTTCGCCCGCCCGAGAGCGCGCGCATCCTCGCTCCGCCGCCGAATCGTTTCGGGATGAACCTTTTCGTCGAGCCGCGCCGAGCGCGTGCGGGCGTGCTCGGAGTAGGCGAAGACATGTACGTTGACGAAGGGGTAGTCCTCCAGAATCGCCAGGGTCCGGCGGAAAGCGGCGTCCGTCTCGCCGGGGAAACCGACCAGCACGTCGGTGCCGATTCCCAGGTCCGGCACGCGGGCGAGAAAGGTCTCGAGGAGGCGCCGGAAGTCGCCCGCGCCGTAGGGGCGGTTCATGGCGCGGAGCACGCCGTCGTCGCCGCTCTGGAGAACCACATGCACGTAGGGGCAGAGCTTTTCGGAGCACGACATGCGCGCCACCAGCGCGGGGCTGACGCTCATCGGTTCGATGGAGCTGATCCGGATCCTCTCCAGCCCCGGGATCTCCTCGAGGCGTTCGATCAAACCGGCGAGGTCGGCGCCGTCGTCCCGGTAGAGACCCAGGTTGACGCCGGAGAGGACGATCTCGCGGTGCCCCCGCGCGGCGAGATCCCGCGCCTCGCGCAGGCAGTCCCCGGCGCGGCGGCTGCGCGAGCGCCCGCGGGCGTAGGGGATGACGCAGAAGGAGCAGAAGACGTCGCAGCCGTCCTGGATCTTCAGGTTCGCCCTCGTGGAGAGGGAGAGGCCGGCCCCCTCTTCGGTGAAGGGTTCCCGTTCGATGGGGGAGCGCACGGCCGCGGGCGGGGCGCCGGCGAGAGCGCGCTCGGCCAGCTCCGGGAGGCGCGCCTTATCCGCCGTCCCCACCGCCACCACCACGCCGTCGATCGCCAGAAGGGCTTCCGGATCGAGTTCGGCGTAACAGCCGGTGGCGGCGACCCGCGCCTCCGGGCACCGCTTCCGGAGAAAACGGATCAGGCGGCGGCACTTCCCCTCGCTGCCGAGGGTGACCGAGCAGGTGTTCACCACGAAAAGGTCGGCCGGATCGTTCCGGCCGACGACGCGCCAACCGCGCGCGCGGAAACGGTCGGCGAGAAGGGCCGTCTCCGCCTGGTTGAGACGGCACCCGATGGTGTGTAGCGATACGCGGGCTCCCCCCGCCTCGCCGGGACCGGAAACTCCGGTCATCGGATCGGGGAGCCTCACCCGCCGCCGGAGGGGGCGCAACCGCCGTCGCCGCCGGAGCGCCGCCCGCCGCCCCCGCTGACGGAAAAGCCTGTGATCCGACGGTGCACGCGCGCGCCGTCGCACTTCTCGCAGCGCACCTCTTCATCTTTCCAAACGAGGGCGTCGAAAACGTGCCCGCAGTCGTCGCATTGGTACTCGAAGATGGGCATCCTTCCTCCCTGTCCGGCCGATCGCCGGCACCGAAAAAAACGGCGCGGTCCACGCCGCCGTCGACCCTTTATTGTAATGCGCGATCGGCGAAGGGGCAACGGGATCCCGCCGGAATGGTGGGCCGGCGGGCGTCAGGCGAGGGTGAGCATCCGGTCCAGCGCCTTCCGGGCGGGGAGGGCGATTTCCGCCGGGACGACGATGCGGTTCACCGCCTCCCCCTCCAGGAGGCGCTCCAAAACATGGAGCAGTTTTTTCGGCGTGATCCGGTTCATGGTGGGGCAGACGGAGGGCTCCGTCGTGAGATTGATCACCTTCCGGTCCTCGTAGGCGTGGGCGAGGCGGTTCACCAGGTGCCATTCCGTTCCGATCGCCCAAGTCAACCCCGCCCCCCCTTCGCGAACGGCGCGGATGATCTGTCCCGTCGAGCCGGAGGCGTCCGCCCTCTCCACCACCTCGGCGGGGCATTCGGGATGGACCATCACACGGATTCCGGGGTGGGCGAGACGAACCGCGTCGACGTGCTCCGGCCGGAAGTGCGTGTGGACGTCGCAACGCCCCTTCCAGAGGATCACCCGCGCGCCGGCCAAGCGGTCCGGGGCGACCCCTCCCCCCGTGCGCGCCGGATCCCATACCGCCGTCTCCTCTTCGCCGATTCCGAGGGAGCGGGCGGTGTTCCGGCCGAGGTGCTCGTCGGGTACGAAGAGGATCCTCTCCCCCCGCCCCAGCGCCCAACGGAAGGCGGAGAGGGCGTTGGCGCTGGTGCACGCGAGACCGCCTCTCTCGCCGCAGAACGCCTTGATCGCCGCGGTGGAGTTGACGTAGGTGATCGGCACGGTGCGCGCCGGCCGGACCGACTCGAACGCGTCCCAACAGAGAGCCACCTGCTCCGCGTCGGCGAAATCGGCGAGGGAACAGCCCGCCTCCAAATCGGGGAGGAGCACCGCCTGGTCGTCATCGGTCAGTATGTCCGCCGTCTCGGCCATGAAATGAACGCCGCAGAAGACGATGAAGGGGCGGTCCTTCTCCTCGGCCGCCTCCCGGGCGAGCTGAAAGCTGTCGCCGGTCCGGTCGGCGAAGCGGAGCACGTCATCCCGTTCGTAGTGGTGCCCCAAGACGAGAACCCGGTCGCCGAGCCTCTCACGGGCGCGGGCGATCCTCTCCAGCGTCTCCGCGGAGGTCTCTCGGTCGGACCCGCTCATCCTCCCCCTCCGTCAGACGTTGGCCCCACTCCTCCGGCCCCTTGCGAGGAGGGGCGGAAGGCTGAGAACGAGAATCGCCACGATGATCAGCCCCGCGCCGATCAGCTTGAACGCGCTCGGCGGCGACTGCCCGAAGAGGATCGCCAGCGTGAAGGAGGCGAGCACGCCGGCCAGGATGCTCGAGGAACGGTTCACGGGAATGCAGAAGGTGTTCTCCCGGCGATCCAGGTAGATCAGCGTGCCGAAGATACCTGTACCCTGGGAGAAGACGCCGGCGAGGATCACCCATCCGACGATCCCCTTCGGGACGTTGTGGAAGCCCTGCCGAATCAGATCCATCATCTCCCCGCGGCCGACCAGCGCCAGGAGCGTGAGGACCACCATTAGGAAGGGAGTGGCCACCATCTGCTCCTCCACGAAGTAGCGGATGTTGGTGGCGGTGTCCGCCGACTTGGCGATCCGGCTCATGAACTGGAAGCGGACGAAATAGGCGGCCAGGTAGGCGGCGATGTCGATCGCGCAGAGAACGCTGATCGCGTAGCCCCCCTTCTCGGCGAAGGCGACCACCAGCGCCGCGAGGCTGAGCAGCATGCCGGTGGCGGAAAACCAACGCACCTTCCGGCCGGTGATGGTGTCCACGATGGGGCCGAGGATCAGCACGCCGCCCCGCATGAGCAGCATGACGAAGACGATGGAGACGCCGCTGAAGGTGTAAGCCAAGTTGGTGGTGACGATCACCGTGGCGGTGCAGATTCCCGAGAGGGCGGTCCAGAGCGTCGGGAAGGGGATACGAACGCCGCCGAAAACCTCTTTTTTGTGCGGGTATTTCCACCATCCGATGGCGGTGATGAAGATGAACATGGCGACCAGGGACGAAGCCACCTGGAGCGGCTGCAGAGTGAGACCGGCCACGCCTCCGTCCATGCCGGGGAGGAGCCCGTTGGATAGCGCCTTGACCAGGGCGCTGTACGGCCAGTAACAGGCGAAGTAGCCGAAGGCCATCCACCAGATGTTTACGCGGGGTGTGCGGGCCGACTCCGTCACGACGCGCTCCTTTCCGTTCGGTACGGGGGCGATCCTGCTCCGCCGGGGGGCGAAGGATGGACCGGTATTCTACCAAAGCGCGCCTCCGGCGTGTCAAGGCGCGCGACGAACGCGGGGTTCGCCGCCCGGAGCGGCGGACGCTTCAGATTTTAAGTAAGATTTTCGGGTTACCGTCGATCTTCTTCTCGAAGGCGTCCGGCTCGAAGCCGGCCAGATCCACGACGGTTCCGTCCCCCTCGCGGAGGATGATCTCCCAGATCCTCTCCTGGATCCGGTTGTTCTTGGACTCCAGGAGCCCCTTGGTGATGTACCAGGTCTGAAAGATGCGCCGTCCGATGACGGTGTGGATGGTCACGCCGTCCATGATGGTGCGGTCGAGGCGCTGAATGGTGAAGTCACCCGCCTTGAGGCCGAAGAGGATCACTTCGCCGCCCCGCCGGACGGAGCGGAGGGCGTTGTTCACCGAACCGTTGGGGCCGGCCATCTCGATGCAGACGTCGGGGCCCTCGGGGGGACACATCCTTTTCAGTTCGGCGACCACCTCCGGATCCGCCTTCCAGGAGTCGGGCCCGGAGGCGGGCTCGAAGGAGAGGACGTCGTCGGCGCCGAGCGTGAGGGCCATCTCGCGGTGGGTCTTGTCCGGCTCGACGCCGATGACGCGGCTCGCGCCGAGGGCGTGGGCGATCAGTATGGTGAAGAGGCCGATGGTGCCGCAGCCGAAGACGGCGACGGATTTGCCGTTGAGGTCGGTCTTGGTGGAGACGTGCACGGCGTTGCCGAAAGGTTCCTGGAGGGCTCCCACCTCGGGGCGGATACGCCGGGTGTCCGTGGGCCAGAGGGTCTGGGCGGGGAGCTTGATCTGCTCGGCGAAGCAGCCGTCGCGGCTGATGCCGATGATGATGTCGTCGGAGCAGATGTGGGTCTCGCCGGTGCGGCAATGGAAGCACTTGCCGCAGATGATGTGGGATTCGGTGGAGACGATGTCGCGGGGACGGTAACCGTATTTGCGGGCCGCCAGGGTGCCGACGTCGACGATCTCGCCGAGCATCTCGTGGCCGATGACGCGCTTGGTCTTTCCCTCGGCTTCGAGGGAATGCAGGATGCTTTCGCCGAAGGCGCGGCGGTGCCAGATGCTCCTGTCGGAGCCGCAGAAACCGGCGAAGATGGGTCGAACGACGACCTGTTCGGCGTCGGCGGGATCTTCTCGCTCTTGTAAAACGGGACGGGGAACGTCTTCCAGACGCAGCCCTTTGGATCCTTCCCAGTCGTCCCTCTCATTGTCGAAAACCAAAGCGCGCATGGTCTTTTTCATCGATTCGTTCCCCCGGTTCGGTTGGGAATTGATGGTAGACCCGCGCGCGGACGGCGTCAAGACGGGGGGAAAGGGGGGCGGCGGTGAGGATGGCGGGAGAGGGTGAGGGTGCCTTTATCGGTATCGAAATCGGATTCCCCCTTCCCCACCGCCCCCCCTTCCCGGAAAGTCGAAACAGGTCCGCCCCTTCCTATGATACGCTGTAAAAGAGTGACTCGCGGAAGGCGCCTGTGGCCGATCGCGGCGCGCGAAATCGTGTATGAGACGCGGCGGATAGTCCGCGCGAGCGACAATCCGTCCTCCGCCCGCAACCTCTCTTCAGGAAAGGGGACCACCGTGCGGAAAAGAAGTTTCCCGAAGAGCCTGCTCCTCGTCGTGCCGTTTCTCGTCATGGCCGCCCACGCGGCGGAAGCCTCGGATCCCTCCGTCCCCTTGAGCGAGGAGGAGGTCACCCTGGACAAGATCAAGACGTTTTTCGACGCGGCGTTCTTGAAGGCGGAGTTCGACTCGGACGGAGATCTGAAGATCGATGACGAGGGATTGATCTCTTACATCAAGATCGACGCGGAGAAGAAACTGATCACCTATTTTTCTCCGTGGGCGATGAAGGCCAGCATCCCGGATCTCAAGAAACTGGAGTTCATCAACGATCTGAATGACGGCCTGGTCCTGGCCCGCTTCTGCATGCCCCGATCGACGACTCTCTGGTGCGATTATCAGCTGCTCTACGACGGGGGCATCACGCCTTACACGATCATCAGCAACTACCGGCTTTTCGCGAAGGTCGTCAAGGGGGCCATCATCACCAAGGACACGGACAACATCGTCGGATCGGACTGAGACGGGGCTATTCCCCTTTCACTTGCGGCCCTCCCTTCGGGCACGGTCCGAAACCCGACGTTTGCGGACGGCATGAATCCAAGCGGCCACTCGGGGGGACGGACAGAAACAAACCTCCCGTTACGGAATCGGAGGATGCGAAAATGAAGAGGGTGCTGAGCGCGGGGCTTGCGGGCGGAGTGGTTCTTCTTGTGTGGTTCGTCGTCGTCAACGGTCTCTTGGGATTCAAGGGCCGCATCGACATGAAACCCCTTCCCGACGAACGCCTGGTCTATGAGGTGCTGAGGGAAAACGTGCCGGAACCGGGGAAGTACGCCTGCAACCCCGAGCTTACCGGAGACCGGAGGTTCATCGGGGATGCTCCGGTGTTCGGCGTCCATTACAGCGGGCTGGGCCACGATGACGCCGGGCGGGAGAGTCTCGTCGGTCTGGCGGTCTTCCTTCTCGCCCCGATCCTCGGCGCGTGGCTGCTCTCCCGGGCGTCCGACGGGGTTCTCGCGCGCTTCGGGAGCAGGTTCCTCTTCTTCGCGACCATCGGAGTCGTGATCGGCCTGATCGGTTTCCAAGCGAGGTTCGGCATAGGCGGTTACTCCTTCGGGGACGCGGCGGCGCTCACGATCCACGACATCGCCGCTTGGGCGGTCGCCGGGCTCGCCGTGGCCGGGCTGCTGAAACCCGCGAGGGGCCGCCCGGAGTGAGCGGCGGTTCCGGAAAACACCGAGAGATGCGAAGTCGCCGGGCCCCGATGGCGTAATCTCCTCACGAGGGACACTACATGTTCCGCATACGACGGATCTACGACGCCAACAACCCGACGAACGCGAAGGCGGTCGACCGGGTCCAGCAGATCCTCCGCGACCAATTTCCGACGCTGCATCCCGACGACGTGGACAAGCTCCCCGAGCAGCTGAAGAACCCCATGAAATACCGTTTCCGATCCATCCTCTTCATCGCGGACAGCGGTAAAGGGGAGATCACCGGCTTCGCCCTTCTCCTGCACGCGCCCGATCTGGACTTCTGTTTCCTCGACTACATTTCCGCCGCCAAGCACCTGACCGGCCGGGGGGTCGGGGGCGCTCTCTACGAGCGCGTCCGCGAAGAAGCCGTCCTTCTGAAAGCGAAGGGTCTCTTCTTCGAATGTCTTCCGGACGATCCCCTTCTCTGCAAGGACCCCGTGCTGTTGAAGCAGAACCGGGCCCGGCTGAGGTTCTACGAGAAATACGGCGCCACGCCGATGATCGGCACCCGGTACGAAACCCCGATCGGCGAGGGGGATGACGGCCCCCCCTATCTCGTCGTGGACGGTCTCGGCAAGGAGAGAAAATTCAAAAGAGACGAGATGCGGCGGATCGTCGAAGCCGTTCTGGAGCGGAAGTATCGCGACGTCTGCGACGAGGAATATGTCGGCATGGTTCTCGGTTCGATCACCGACGACCCCGTCCGTTTCCGGCCGTCGAAATACGCCCCGCCCGCCCTCGCCGAGAAAGCGAAGCCGCCCCTCCCCGCCGACAGGCTCATCGTGCTGGTGTTCAATCACCAGCACGCCATCCATCACGTGCAGGAGAGGGGCTACGTGGAATCGCCCGTCCGCGTGCGCGCCATTCTGTCGTCCCTCGACAAGACCGGTCTCTTCCGGAGCGTTCCGCCCAGGCGTTTCGCCGAGCACAACATCACCGCCGTGCACGACCGCGGGTTCTACGACTATCTGCGAAAAGTGTGCGCCTCCATCCCGGAGAAAGAGTCGGTTTACCCCTACGTGTTTCCGATTCGAAACAATACCCGTCCGCCCAAGGAGCTT
The DNA here is from genome assembly GCA_016930695.1 of Candidatus Eisenbacteria bacterium. Lineage (NCBI taxonomy): Bacteria > Candidatus Eiseniibacteriota > Candidatus Eiseniibacteriota bacterium. The sequence continues at coordinate 144,085 of JAFGGD010000034.1, read as the reverse complement.
CCCATGCGTGCGGGCTACTACTGCATCGACACCTTCACGCCGCTCAACAAGAACGCCTATCTCGCGGCGCGCGCGGCGGTGGACTGCGCCCTCACGGCGGCCAAGGCGGTCCTCGACGGTTCGTACCTCGCCTACGCCCTGGTGCGGCCGCCGGGCCATCACGCGGAACGCGACGTGTTCGGCGGGTTCTGCTATTTCAATTCCACCGCGATCGCCGCCGACTACCTGAGCCGTCACGGTAAAGTCGCCATTCTCGACATCGATTATCACCACGGCAACGGCCAACAGAGCATCTTCTACAACCGGAGCGACGTGTTGACGGTCTCCTTGCACGGACATCCGCGGCACGCCTATCCGTTCTTCAGCGGATTCGAGGAGGAAAAAGGAGAGGGCGGGGGCGAAGGATTCAACGTGAACTACCCCCTCCCCGAGAATCTGTCGAACGAGAAGTACGTCGCCATGCTGAAAAAAGCGCTCCAGGTGATTCGCAGGTTCGAGCCGGGATTTCTTGTCGTCGCCCTCGGTCTCGACACCGCCCGCGGTGACCCCACCGGATCGTTGTCGCTGGACGCCGAGGATTTCCACACCATCGGCGGGATGATCGGCGAACTCCCCTACTCCACCCTTTTCGTGCAGGAAGGGGGATACAAGACGAGGACGATCGGCAAGAACGCCCGGTCCTTCTTTCGCGGCGTTTGGGAAGAATCCTTCACGATGTGACGCGGGTGAGCCGGCGGCGAAAAGAGACCGCGCCCTCGGCCCACTCAGAGTCTCCGGGCGGGTTTTTCTTCTGGGAAGCTTCCACGAAGCGGGGAGATCTTCACCGCCCGTCCGGCGGCTCCTCCAGCACGCGCATCTCCGTTTTTCTCTGGATCTCGCGGAGGCGTTTGGCGAGAAGGGCGCGCCGCGCCGCGCCGAGGCGGTCGACGAAGAGCACACCGTCGAGGTGGTCGATCTCGTGCTGGAGGACGCGGGCGTAGAGACCCTCCGCCTCCTCCTCCACCTCCTCCCCGCTCTCGGTGCGGTAGCGGACCCGCACCGCCTCGGGACGCTCCACGTCCGCACGGAGGTCGGGTAGCGAGAGGCAACCCTCTTCGTATAGCACGCGGCCCTTCGACGACTCGAGGATTCTCGGGTTCAGAAAAGCGCGGGGCTCATCGCCGTCGAAAGCGCTTCCGTCGATGACGATCAGCCTCTCCGAGCGCCCGACCTGCGGAGCCGCCAGGCCGATGCCGTCCCCCTCGTGCATCGTCTCGATCATGTCGCGGATCAGCCCGTCCAGCCGTCCGTCCGAAGGATCCACTTCCTCCGCCTTCCGGCGAAGGACCGGGTCTCCATACCAGCGAATCGGAAGGTTCATCGTCCTCTTCCCCGTTCTCTGTTGCGGGCCGCCCGGAGCACGCCTTCCCGGAAGCGCGCCCATCCGGCGCGCCGCACCGCCGTCCCCTCGAAAAGGCGTTCGTAACGCTCCTCATCGAGGCGGAGCGCTTCATCCAGGTCGAGCCCTTCGATCTCCCCGCGCGGGAGAAGGTCCGCCGCGCCCGTCTTGCGGGCGAAACGGTTCCAGGGGCAGACGCTCTGGCAGACGTCGCAGCCGAAGACCCATCCGCCGCACCCTTCCTCCTTCTCTTCGGCCACGGGGCCCTTATGTTCGATTGTAAGATAGGAAATACAGCGCGATCCGTCGACCTGATAATCGTTTCCGATGGCGCCGGTCGGGCAGGCGTCGACGCAGGCGGTGCAGCTCCCGCACCGGTTTTCGGCCGGCTCATCCGGCGGAAGATCCCGGTCCAGGATCAGGCCGCCGAGAAAGAACCAGGAACCGGCTCCCGGAATGATCAGGTTGGCGCTCCGCCCTCGCCAGCCGAGCCCCGCCCTTTCGGCGTAGGCGCGCTCCAGGACGGGCGCCGAATCGACGAAAGGCCTCCCGCGCGCGCCCGGAAGGATCTTCTCCGCCGACACGAGGAGGCGGCGAAGCATCGGGCGCATCACACGGTGGTAGTCTCGCCCTCGAGCGTAGACCGAAACGAGACCGTCCGCCGGGGCGGCCGGCCGCTCCCCCGGCCAGTAGCCGAGAGCGACCATCAGCATCGAGCGGGCCCCGGGGAGGAGAAAGCCGGGGTCGACGCGCGCCTCGGCGAGGCGCGCCATCCACGCCATCGTCCCGTGCCGCCCCTCGGCGATCCACCGGAGAAGCCTTGTGTTCTCCACCGCCGGAAGCTCGGCGGGAGCCACGCCGGCGGCGTCGAAGCCGATCCGCCGCGCCTCGGCCAGCAACCGCGCCTTTTCCTCGTCCGGCGTCACGCCTCTTCCCTTTCCCCCTCCGGCGGCGCGGCGGCGCGCGCCGTCCAGAGCGTCTTGCCGCCGGGAAGGCTCGCGTCGCCCCCCGGGAAGGGATCGATCGTCTCGCGCGCTTCCTCCTCCCATCCCGCCCGGCGGAGCGCTTCTTCCACGCGCCCCTCGGGATGGAAATACTGTCGATGAACCGAACGGAGAATCGACCTCTTTCCCCCATCCCGCGTATCCACGTCCACCTCCGCGCGGGCGATGCCGGCAAAACGGTCATAGGAAGAGCGGATCACCAGATTCCCTTCAGGCGTCCGCGCGCGGAAAGCATCGCCTCCCCCCCACACGGCGCGGTAGGCCTCTTCGGTGTTCAGGTCGAAGAGGAGACACCCGCCGGGGCGGACCGCGCGGCGGATCCCACCGAGAGCGCGCCGCAGATCCTCCTCCCCGGCGCAGTAGTTCAGGCTGTCGTAGAGGCAGAGCGCCAGGTCGAGGCGCGGGCGGAAGGGAGCGCGCTCCATGGAACCGACCGCCGTCCGCGCCGCTCCCTTGGCGCGGGCGCGGGCGATCATGGCGGGGGAGCGGTCGAGGCCGGCGGCGAAGAGGACCCGCGGGGCGAGGCGGATGAGGAGGCTCCCCGTGCCGCAGGCGAGATCGACGAGGCGGCGCGCGCCCGTACGGCGAATCATCTCTTCGACGCGGCCGGCGAGGGAGAGGGCGAAGCGGTCGAAACCGGCGGCGTCGTAGACCCGGGCGAAAGCCTCGTAGGAGCCTTCCGGGAGATCGATCACCGGCGCGCTCATCCCGCCGCGTCGCCCACCAGCTGAACCGCTTCTTTTCCCACGGTCCGGCGGAGGCGCTCCACAAGTTCCTTCGCCGGCTCCACGCGGAAGCGGCGCGAACGGATCTCCACGTCCCCCTCCCCCGTGTCCACCAGGATCTGCACGGGGCAAGGGCCGGGGTGCGCCTCGAAGAGGGAGCGCATCTCGGCGAGCGAGTCCTCGCCGAGCCGATCCAGCGGGGCGCGGATGCGGAGAAGGCGGGCGAATCGGACGCGCGCCTCGGCAAGACGGGTCACGTCCTCCACGAGGAGCTTGGGAGCCTCGTCGCGGCGGGCGCTGATCGTCCCCCGGAAAAGGAGAGGCTCCCCTTCTCCCAGGAGGGGCTCCGCCGGCTTGAACGCGCGGGAGAAGAGCACCACTTCGGTGGTTCCCTTGAAGTCCTCCACCTGCACGAAAGCCATCGGCTCACCTTTCCGGTCGAGGATCCGGCGGCTGCCGAGCACCATGCCGGCGAGGGCGACCCGGTCGCCGTCGGCGAGCCTCTCCAGGCCGGCGGAATCGGTGTTGGTGAAACGGAGTTCGTCGGCGAAATCGGCGAGGGGGTGGCCGCTCACGTAGAAACCGAGCACCGCCTTCTCCCTCTCCAGCGTGTCCCGGCGGGCCCAGGGGGGCGCGTCGGGGAGGGGCGGCTCGGGGATCGCCGCGCCGTCGCCGGCGCCGTCGAAGAGGAGGGTTTGGCCGCGGTCCCGGTCGACCCGTATCCGGTTCGCCCGTTCCAGCGCCGTCTCCGCGGCGGCGAGAAGAGCGGCGCGGTTCGGCGAGAAGCGGTCGAGCGCCCCCGCCTGGATCAGCGACTCGAGCGTTCTTTTATTGAAGAGATGAAGGTCGAGCTGTTCGCAAAGATGGAAGAGGCTGTGGAAGGGGCCGTGCTCCTCTCGGGCGAGGAGAACCGATTCCACCGCCGAGCGCCCCACGTTCTTCACCGCCGCGAGGCCGAAGCGCACGCCTTCCCCCTCGCACGTAAAGACCGCTCCGGAGTGGTTCACGTCCGGCGGCAGCAGAGGGATGCCGAGGCGGTTCAGCTCGCCGATCAGCGTCACCACCCGGTCCGTGTCGCTCATCTCGCTGGTGAGGGTGGCGGCGAGGAACTCCCTCGGGTAGTGCGCCTTCAACCAGGCGGTGTGATAGGAGAGGAGCGCGTAGGCGGTGGAGTGGGACTTGTTGAACCCATAACCGGCGAAAAAGGCCATCAGGTCGAACATCTTCTCCGCCTTCGCCCGCGCGAATCCCTTCCCGACGGCGCGATCCACGAAGACGGCGCGCTGCTCCGCCATCTCCTCCTTCTTCTTCTTCCCCATCGCCCGGCGGAGGATGTCCGCCTCTCCGTAGGTGAAACCGCCCATGCAGTTGGCGATCTGCATCACCTGCTCCTGGTAGAGGATCACCCCGTAGGTGTCCTTCAAGATCGGCTCCAGGCAGGGGTCGAGGTAACGGATCTTCTTGCGGCCGTGACGCCGTTCGATGAAGTCCTCCACCATGCCGCTGCCGAGCGGGCCGGGGCGGAAGAGGGCGTTCACGGCGATGATGTCGTCGAAGCCTCCCGGCTGGAGGCGGACCAGGAGATCCCGCATTCCGGAGGACTCGAGCTGGAAGACGCCCACCGTCTCTCCCGCCGAGAGGAGCCGGAATGTGTCGGGGTCGTCGAGCGGCAGCGCGGAGAGGTCCACGTCCACGCCGCTCGTCTCCCGAATCAGGGCGACCGCGTCGTGCAGAACGGTCAGCGTGCGGAGCCCGAGAAAGTCCATCTTGAGGAGGCCCACCTTCTCGCACGCCTTCATGTCCCACTGCGTCGTGGTGTCGCCTGTGCTCGCTCGATAGAGGGGGACGTAATCGGTGATGTCGCCGGGCGCGATCAGCACACCCGCCGCGTGGGTCGAGGCGTGACGGGCGAAACCCTCCAGGTTGCGGGCGTGGCGCCACAGATCGGCGTAGCTTCCCTCGCCGTCGGCGATCTCCTTCAACTCCGGCACGCGCTCCTCGGCTCGGGCGAGGGTCATGCCCACGTCCGCCGGCACCTGTTTGGCGATCTTGTCCACCTCGGCGTAGGGAACCTGCAGCACCCGGCCCACGTCCCGGATCACCGCCCGGGCGGCCATCGTGCCGAAGGTGATGATCTGGGCGACGCTCCTCTCGCCGTACTTCTCGATCACGTATTCGATCACCTCGCCGCGGCGGTTGTAGCAGAAGTCGATATCGATGTCGGGGAAGCTGACCCGCTCCGGGTTGAGGAAGCGCTCGAAGAGAAGGGAGAAGCGCATCGGGTCCACGTCGGTGATCCGCAGGAGGTACGCGACGATGCTCCCCGCCGCGGAGCCCCGGCCCGGCCCGACCGGGATCCCCCTCTCCCGCGCCGCTCGGATGAAGTCGCGGACGATGATGAAGTACCCCGCGTAGCCCACCTTGCGGATCACGTCCAGCTCGTATGTGACTCGTTCTTCGATCCCTCCGTCCGCGCCGGGGTAGCGCTTCGGAATCGCCTCGCGGACCAGATGGGCGAGGTAGGCGTCGGCGTCCGCGAAACCCTCCGGGATCGGCGCTTCGGGGAGGTGGGGGGTCTCCAGGTCGATGGCGAGGTCGATCCGGTCCGCGATCCGGACCGTGTTCGCGAGCGCCTCCGGGTCGTCGGGGAAGAGGCGCGCCATCTCCTCGGCGGAGGCGAAGTGATTCCGGCTCGTCGTATAGCGAAGACGGTTCGGATCGTTCAGGTCCTTGCCGGTGCCGATGCAGAGGAGGATGTCATGCGAATCGGCGTGATCCGGAGTCAGATAGTGGCAGTCGTTGGTCGCCACCAGCCCCAGCCCCATCTTCCGGCCCAGTTTCCGAAGCCCCTCCAGGGCGATCCTCTCCTCTTCGATCCCGTGGTTTTGCACCTCGAGAAAGAGACGGTCCGGCCCGAAGATGTCGAGGAGCATGCGCGCCCTCTCCTCCGCCCTCTCCATGTCGCCGGCGATCACCGGCACCGTGACCGGTCCCCTCATGCAGGCGGTGAGGGCGATCAGACCCTCGCTCCTCTCCCGGAGCAGCTCCATATCGATCCGCGGCTTGTAGTAGAAACCCTCCAGGTAGGAAGCGGTGGAGAGCTTGATCAGGTTTCGAAAACCGATCTCGTTCTCGGCAAGAAGGACCATGTGGTAGGTGCGGTCGCCGCCGGCGCGGGCGCTCTTCCGGTCGAAACGGCTCCCGAGGGTGAGGTACATTTCCGAGCCGATGATCGGCTTCACCCCCGCGCGCAATCCCTCTTCGTAGAAACGGATCGCCGCGAACATGTTGCCGTGGTCGGTGAGCGCCACCGCCGGCATCCCCTCCTCGACGGCGCGGCGCACCAGGTCCTCGACGCGCAGCGCGCCGTCCAGCAGGCTGAGATCGCTGTGATTGTGGAGATGGACGAAAGGGGGCGCTCCGGTCATCGACCCGCCTCGCCGGAGACGTAGAAGACGGATTCGCTCTTGGCGCTGTTTCCGGCTCGGTCGACGGCGTACACGATCATCTTGTGCGAACCGGGACGGAGCGGCGCGCGGAGCGAGTAGGTGAGGATCTCCCTCTCCGGATCCCACTCGGCGATCATCCGTTTTCCGTCCAGGTGAATCTGCAGGTCTTCGCTCTCGAAGCCGGCGCCCACGTCGGTCACCTTCGCCTGCAGGCGGGGGCGGAGGGTACGCACCGTCGCGCCGTCGGCCGGATAGACGCCGAAGATGGCGGGGACCGCTTCGTCCCGGATCAGCGCGTACCGGGAGAGGGAATGAGTGGAGACGTCGACGGTGGGCGCGGCCGGATCGACACGACGGGTGACGAACTGCCAGCGACCGTGCGTATCGAGCCGGTAGAGCGCGACCCGCTTCCCCGCGTCGGCGCCGGCGGAGGGTTTGATCGAGATGACCGCGTCGCCGCGCAGAAGCGCGTCGGCCGGCTCGAAGCGGTAGACGGGGCTGGCGTAGGAGAGCCCCCGCTCCAGGGGCGGTCCTTCCTCCTCTTCGATCCGGAAATGCGTGTCGCGCACCAGCCCGCTCCGGTCGAAGCGGATCGAGGCGCGGCCGCTCTTGTCGGTCACCTCTCCTCCCCGGGCGGCGGACACCCGCATCGTGCGGATCTCCTTCAGGGTGGACCACTCCATCCCGTCGCGTCCCGAGAGGGTCACCTCCACCCAAGCCGGCTCGGAATCGAGCTGGTCGAGGGGAAGGATCCCTTCGTAGTGATTCGGCCCGGCCTGCACCATCGGCGGGCGGAGGGGGCTCTTCCCGTCGCGGATCACCCGTGCCTCCACCTCGTAGGGGAAGACGCGATCCACCCCGAGATTGAGGAGGGCCGTGCCGGCGTGGTACTCGATGTCGAGGGTCATCGCCGGCTCCGGCGTCGGGAGCCCCTCGTAGTTGCGGAAGACGAAATACGGGCGGCGCTGCACGCCCTCCACCGTGGAAAGCTCGATCCGGTAGAGGAGCGGTTTCCTCTCCTCCTGCAGGCGGGTAAAGCCCTCCGTCACCCAGGCGTCCTTGCCGGCCGCGTAGGTCGCGGGGCGGCTCTCCCAGTGCCGCCCGCCGTTCAGAGAACGGGAAACGACGAAGTCGCCGATCCGCGACGGCGATCCCTCCACGAAAACGGTCACCTCGTCGTCGCCGGCGAAACTGGCGCGGCGGATCTCCGGCGGCCCGCCCACCACCACGGCGATCACGGCGCGGGAGTAGTTGCCGTTGGCGTCCCCCACGGACGCCTCCAGGTGGTGGAGCCCCTCGGCGAGGACGACGCCGTCGCCGTATTCGTTACGGCCGGCGCCGACGATCACACCCGTGTGGGTCCGGTCGATCAGCGTGAAGGGGAGCAGGTTGGGCGCCGTCGAGTAAAGCCTGTGAAAACGGCCGCCTCCCCGCTCGATCATCCCCAAATCGAACTCGATGCCGACCAGGGAGGCCACGTCGTAGGTGAAGCTGTCGAAACGGGAGCGGTAGGTGAGTTCGTCGTCCACGCGGAGGTCGAAGCTGTAGACGCCGAGCTTCCGGCGCGAACAACCGCTCTGTCCGTCATCGCAGCTGATCATCACGCCGACGGGCCCCTCGACCCGGACGACCCTCTCGGTCCGGTAGCATCCTTCCGTGTCGGACCAAACCATGTCGAGCGGAAGCGGCCGGATCGAACCCTCCACGCGTGCGTCGTTCTCGAGAGGAGAGAGAAGCACTGATCGGATGACGGGGGGCTCCTCGTCGCTGATCGGGAACCCGTGGAGCACCGGATTCAGCGGGACGTTCTCGCCGTCCCTCAGCTCGAAATGAAGATGGGGGGCGCCGATCCCCGTCTGCCCGCTGTAACCGATCACTTCCCCGGCGCTGACCGGCGCCGACCCGGCGGGGAGACGGATTTCGACCTCGTATCGACCGATCCTCTCCTGCTCCCTCTCCACCATCTCCCGCAGGTGCGGGGCGAAGTCGGAGAGGTGCGCATACACCGCGATACGGCCGTCGGGAAAGGCGAGGTATATCGACTTGCCGTACCCGTAGGGAGAGGTGCGGATCCGGTACACCTCGCCGTCGGCGACGGCCCGCACCTTGTATCCGGTCTTCCCGTTGGTGGAGAGATCGATGCCGGCGTGGAAATGTCCCTGCCGGTACTCGGCGAAGGAGGAGGTGAGGCAGCCGCGGTAGGCGAGGGGCCAGACGTATTCCCTCTCGCGGTTCTCCTCGGCGCCTAGGGAGGCGGGAATCAGCGCCAGAAGCAGGAGGAGACGCGCCCGGCCGACCGCGCCGCCCGATCCGCCCATTCCATTCCTTCCCCTACGCATTCGGCCCGCCTCTCCCGCAAAAGGTCCTTGTCCGGGGCCTTCTACCCCATTCGCAAAGTAGCACCCTCTTTTCCGGGCTGTCAAGCGGGAGGCGTCCCGGCCTAACAGAAAACGAGACGGGGAGTTCCGTCGCCCACCCGAATGGAATCCCTCCCCCCATCCGGCGGCGCGGGTCCCACCGGCGGATCGGACCGTCCCTGTTGTCGACCGTTCCGATCCGTGCTATCGTTTCTCTTTTGGACCCCGAGACGTCTCGCCCGCCCCGAATCGGGCGCGGGGATTCGGAAACAAGGAGTGGGATTTTTATGCTTAAACAGATGCGGGAGAACACGAAGATCGTTCTCTGGATCGTGATCGCCGCCTTCGTCGGCCTGATCTTCGCCGTCTGGGGAATGGACCTGCAATCCCCCCAGAAGGGCGCGCAATCCGGAGTGATCGGCAAGGTGAACGGTCGCAAGCTTTCGGCCCGGCTCTACCAGCAGGTCTTCACCGAGGAGATGAACGCCTTCCGCGGGGAGAGCGACATCCCGGTGTTGCCGGCCGTGTCCCGCCTCCTGGAGGAGAGGGCCTGGGATCGCCTCGTGAACCAGGCGATTCTCGACGAGCGCCTGGAGAAAGAGAACTACCAGGTCTCCGACGAGGAAATCGTGTACGCGATCCGCACAAACCCGCCCGAGTTCCTGAGGCGGGCGGACGCTTTCCTCACCGACGGGCGCTTCGACTACCAGAAATACCGCGAAGCCATCGACGATCCGACCATGGACTGGCGCGGGCTGGAGCAATATTTCCGGGAACAGCTGCCGATGGAACACCTGCGAGCCCGCGTCGCCGCGGCGGCGCGGGTCACCGAAGGCGAGCTTCGGGATCTTTATGTGCGAAGCAGCGAAACGGTCGACTTCTCCTTCGTCGCCTTCCTCCCCGGGGAGTACGAGGACCGGGAACCGAAGATCGACGACGGCGCGCTCCGGGCCTGGTACGACGAACACAAGAGCGAATACCGCATGCCGGAGCGGGCGGAACTCGCCTATGTCGCGCTGGAAGTCGTTCCCACCGAGTCGGACCGCGAGTTTCTCCGGCGCCGGATGGAGGAGGTCCTGGAACGCCACCGGGAGGGAACGCCCTTCGAGGACCTGGCGCGCTACTACTCCGAGGGACCCACGGCGAAACAGGGGGGAGACATCGGCTCCTTTTCCCGCGGGCAGATGACGCCGGAACTCGAGGAGCAGGCCTTCGGTCTCGAGGTGGGCGGCGTGAGCGACGTGATCCCCGGCGAGGCGGGGTATCAGATCGTCCAGCTGGTGGAACGGACCGGCTCGGGCCGGAACGAGGAGGTTCACCTGCGGCAGATCTTCCTGAACCTCGAGGCGGGAGGCGAGACGCTGGAGTCGATCCGCACCACCGCGCAGGCGCTCTATGATGAAGCGAAGGATACCGGCATCGCCGAGGCCGCCTCCAAACGGGATCTCCCGGTGGAAAGGACCGGCCTCTTCCAGGAGGGGACCGTCGTCCCCGGCATCGGCGTCTTCCAGGCGGGGAACGTGTTCGCCTTCATGGGCGAGCCGGGCGACGTGAGCGAGCCCCTCTTCCATGACGAGACCTATTACGTGCTCGAACTCGCCCGGCGCGATTCCTCGCGAGTCCCCGACTTCGAGGAGGCGAGGGACCTGGTGGTCCAGTCCGTGAAACGAAACGAGCGACTCAAGATCGCCCGGGAGGAAGCGTCCCGCTACGCCGGCGATCCTGGCCGCGGCGCCACTTTGGAGACCATCGCGCGGCGCGCCGGGCGGGAGGTGCGCGAGGCGAGCCTGATCTCCCGCGCCGGCTCCGTTCCCGGCGTGGGCGCGGACCTCAAACTGATCCTCGCCGCCTTCGCCGGACCGGCGGGGGAAACGATCGGCCCGGTCGACACCGAGTCGGGCAGTTTCTATCTGAAGCAAAAAGAAATCCACCCCGTGGACGAGGAACGGTACCAGGCGGAGCGGCCGATGCTCCTCCACTCGCTGCTGGCGCAGCGCCAGGAAGCCGTCTTCAACGACTGGCTGGCGAAGCAGCGCGAGCAGGCGAAGGTGGAGGACTTTCGACCGAAGGAGGAGTCGGACCAGGGCTAGCCCCGCGGATTCCGATCACGAAGGAAAAGGCCGTCCGCGGCGACGCGGACGGCCTTTTCCTTCTCACCGGTTCACGCCCCCTCCTCAGCCTTTGGGCGCCTCCCGATCGGGAGGCGTACGGTCGTCGCCGTCCTCCTCCTCACGGGACTCCACCTCCACGTCCGCCCGGATCTCCTTGGAGGCGCGCTTGAACTCCCGGATCCCCTTGCCGAGCGCCTTCCCCACTTCGGGAATCCGTTTGGCGCCGAAAAGCAGGAGCACCAGAAGAAAGATGATCAGGAGTTCTTGGAATCCGATTCCGCCCAAACCCATGTCCTCACCTCCGGTCGCCGTCGTCGCTTTCGGGATCCTCTTCCCGCTCGGCGCCGAGCGGCGGGAAGGGGACGCAGTCCGCACCGATTAAAACCGTCACGTCCAGCAGGAGTGTGCTGTCCGGATCCGACGCGAGCTCTCCCACGCCGAGGGCGTCCCGGACCCGGCGCGCCATCTCCGGAACGCCCGACTTGGCCACCACCCGGGTGTTCCGGTAGTGAAAGTGGTTCGCGTTCCCCATCTCCACGACATCGCAGCCCCTGGTCCGCAGATAGCGGGCGACCTGGAGCGCCATGTCCGGCTCGCCGCAGCCGTTCAGCACCTGCACCTTGATCTCGCCGGCAACGGGAGCGGAGGAAGCGGTATCGTCGGCGTTCTCCTCCACCATCCTGCTCGAAAGAGGGAGCAGATACACGGCGATGCCGAGGGCGGTTACGGCGATGAAGAACCGCTGTGCCGCCCTTCCGAACCGCTCCGCGGGGCTCGCTTTCCGCCGGGGCGCTTTCTTTTTCTTTCGACCGCCGCGCGCCATCCTCTCCCCCCTAACGTTCCTTTTCCGCCTCTTCGCCCATCCGGACCAGCGCCTCACGGAGACGGCGCCAGACATCGTGGATCCCCTGGGGGATCACCTTCGTGTCGCAAAGCACGGGCATGAAATTGCAGTCTCCCTGCCAGCGGGGGACCATGTGAAAATGGATGTGCCCGGGGACGCCGGCGCCCGCGGCGCGACCGATGTTGACGCCCATGTTGATGCCGTCGGGCGCGAACACCTCTCCCATCGCCCTCTCGATCAGCGCGAGCTGCTCCAGAATCTCCCGGCGCTCCTCATCATCCAGACCATGGAAGGTGCCGACATGCCGATAAGGGGCGATCAAAAGGTGGCCCGGATTATAGGGAAACATATTGAGGATCACAAAGGTTTTCACGCCCCGCAGAAGAATGCAGGTCTCTTCGTCCTTATTCTCCTTCGGCTTCTCGCAGAGAAAACAGCCGCACTTCTTCTGTTTCTCCTCCTCCTTGAGCGTGTCGATGTAAGGCATGCGCCAGGTCGCCCACAGTCTATCCATCGGAACTCTCCCGGAGCCGCAGGGCGGCCAGGCGAAGGTGTTCCCGCGTGTTGATTCCAAAAAATTCCCAACCGTCCTCCACCGGAAACGGGAGGACCGGAAGGCCGCGCTCCACGAACGCGCCGATCGTGTCGGTGAGGTAGTACTCGCCGCCGGCGTTGTCGGCGCCGAGTTTCGGGAGCGTCTCGAACAGAGGGGCGGCCCGAAAACAGTAGGTTCCGGCGTTGATCTCGTCGATCCGCCGCTCCCCCTCGTCGGCGTCCTTCTGTTCCACGATCCGCGCCACCCGCCCCGCCCCGTCCCGGACGATCCGTCCGTATCCGGTCGGGTCCTCCACGCGGACCGTGACCAGCGTCGCCGCCGCCCCCTCCCCCTCGTGCCGCTCCGCCATCGCCCGCATCGTCGCCGCGCGCACGAGAGGCACGTCGCCGGAGAGAACCGCCACCGTTCCCTCGAAACCCTCGAGCGACGGCATTGCCTGCATCACGGCGTGGCCGGTCCCCTTCCTCTCCCTCTGCCAGACGAACTCCACATCCCGGCCCGCCATCTCCTCGCGCACCCGATCACCGCCGTGGCCGACCACGACGATCGTCCTCTCGAAGCCGGCGTCGACGACGGCGTCGAGCACCCAGGCCAGAAGGGGCTTCCCCTCCAGGTCGTGAAGCACCTTGGGGAGGCTGGACTTCATGCGGGTCCCCTCGCCCGCGGCGAGGACCACCGCCGCGCGTTCCGTCACGGCAGGATCTCCTCCACGCTCTCCCCGACGCGCAGGCAGAGATTGTCGATGAGCCGCGTCTTCCCGATCCGGATCGCGCCGGCGAGCAGCAGGTCCCCCTCCAACCGGTCCGGCGGCTCGAGGTCGGCGAGGCGGACCGCCTCCACGTACTCGACTCGGACGAGGGGCTCCGCCGCCAGCGTCTCCGTCGCCGCGGCGACCACCGCCGCCGTCTCCCTCTCCCCTCCCTCGATCCGCCACTTCGCCTCGGCGAGGGCGCGGTGAAGCGCCGGCGCGGCGGCTCGCTCCGCGGCGCCGAGGTACCGATTGCGGGAGCTGAGCGCTAGGCCGTCCGGCTCGCGCGCCGTCGGCAGGGAGCGCACGGTCCAGGGCCCGCCCAGGTCCTGGACCATCCGCCGGATCACCACCAGCTGCTGCGCGTCCTTGGCGCCGAAGTAGACCCGCTCCGGATTCGTCAGGGCGAGCAGCTTCCACACCACGGTCGCCACCCCCCGGAAATGACCCTTCCGAACCGCGCCGCAGAGCCGCTCCGAAATCCCCTCCACCTCGATGAAGGTGCGGAAACCGCAGCCGTAGATCTCCTCCTCCGACGGAAGAAAGACCAGGTCGACGCCGGCGCCGCGGAGCTTCTCCAGGTCCGTTTCCTCGTCGCGCGGGTAGCGATCGAAATCCTCGCCGGGGCCGAACTGGGCGGGGTTGACGAAAATGCTCGCCACCGTCCGGTCGCACTCCTCCATCGACCCCCGCACCAGACTCATATGCCCCTCGTGGAGCGCGCCCATGGTGGGAACGAAACCGATCCGCTCACCCCGCGAGCGCATCGGATCGAGGAGAGTCCGCAGCTCGCGCGCTGTCCGCGCCGCAGTCGCTTCGCCTCTCAACCTTCCTTCTCCTCCTCCGATTCGTAGCAGTGCTCCGCCGCGGGGAAAACACCCTCCCGCACCTCCCGGACGTACTCCGTGAAGGCGCGCGTCATCTCGCCCCGCAGATCGGCGTAGCGTTTGACGAACCGGGGTGGTCTTTCCTCATAGACGCCGAGCAGGTCGTGGGTCACCAAGACCTGGCCGTCGCAGTGCGGTCCGGCGCCGATGCCGATGGTCGGAACGGAAACGCGCTCCGTCACCCGCGCGGCCACGTCGGCGGGGATCGCCTCGAGGACGATGGCGAAACAGCCCGCGTCCTCCAGGCCGCGCGCCGCGTCGACCAGGCGTTCCGCCTCCTCCCGCCGCTTTCCCTGCACCTTATAGCCGCCGAAACGGAGGATCGATTGGGGGGTGAGGCCGAGGTGCCCCATCACCGGGATCGAGGCGCGGGCGATGGCGCGCACCATCGGGATCATCGCCCGCCCTCCCTCCAACTTGACCGCCTCCACGCCTCCCTCCTTCACCATGCGTCCGGCGTTCCGGACCGTGTCGCGCACGCTCACCGTGAAAGAGAGGAAGGGCATGTCCCCGACGAGAAGCGCTCGGGGACGCGCGCGGGCCACGGCGGCGCAATGATGGATCATCTCGTCCATGGTGACCGGCAGAGTGGTCTCCATGCCGAGCACCACCATGCCGACGGTGTCCCCCACCAGGATCACGTCCACCCCCGTCCGGTCGAGGATGCCGGCGGTCGGATAGTCGTAGGCGGTGAGCATGGTGATTTTCCGGCCCTGCCGCTTCAAGCGCGCCAACGTCCGGACGGTCACCTTCTTTCGTTCCGCTTCGCTCATCTCCCTTTGCCCTCCCGCCGGGGTACGAAATGGGCCACCCCGCTCTTCAACCGGGCGAGCTGGTCGAGAAGCTCGTCCAGCAACCGAGGATCGCCGAGGAAATCGGTTCGATTCGCGTCGACCGTGAGCAAGGGTGTGCTCGTGTAATGGCTGAAGAAGTAGTTGTACGCCTCCTGGAGAACCTGAAGATAGTCCGGTGTCAGGCTCGATTCGAAGGCGCGCCCGCGCTTCCGGATCCGCTCCATCAGGAGCGGCACGCCCGCCCGCAGATAGATCACGACGTCCGGCTTGGGGATCTCCTTCTCCATCACCTCCATCAGACGTTCGTAGAGCACCATCTCGTCGTCGGTCAGATTGATGCTCGCGAAGATCCGGTCCTTGGCGAAGATGTAGTCGCCCACCACGCGCTCCGAGAACAACGACATCTGCGCAAGCTGCTGCTGCTGCCGGAACCGGGAGAGGAGGAAAAAGACCTGCGTCTGGAAGGCGTAGGACCGTATGTCGTCGTAAAACTTTTTAAGGAAAGGATTCTCCTCCACGACCTCCAGGTTCAGGGTGGCGCCCAGCCTTCCCGCGATCGAGCGGGCGAGCGTGGTCTTGCCGACCCCGATCAGCCCCTCCACCGCGATGTAACGGTGCTCCATCGTCGTTCTACCACTCCCCTCGAAGCATGCGCACGCCGCCGCGATCCTCGGTGGAGGCGAGCAACTCCCTCTGACTCCTTTTCAAGACCGGGTGTAACAGGTTCGGGTCGATTTCCGCAAGGGGAACGAGCACGAATCGGCGATTCGCGATCTCCGGGTGAGGAACGACCAGGTCCGGCGGCTCGTCGATCACGCGGTTCCCGAAGTAGAGGATGTCCACGTCGATGGCGCGAGGCCCCTGATCGACGAGGCGGCGGCGGCCGAGACGGGACTCCACGCGCCGGACCGCCTCCAGCAGCTCCCTCGGCTCCCCGTCGAAAAGGCCCCTCGCCGCGCCGTTCAGGAAGAGGGGCTGGTCCGTCACCGGCCCTCGCGGCTCCGTTTCGTAAAGAGAGGAGAGACGGTCGGGGCGGAACCCCTCCGCGGCGAGTTCGCCGAGGGCGCGGCGGAGGCGGTCGGCGCGGTCCCCGAGGTTCGAGCCGAGGCCGAGGTGGACGACGCTCACCCGAGCAGCTCCCTCCTCCGGCGGAACCACTCCGAGACGCGTCGGCGCGCGGGGAGCATCCGGCGCAAGCGGTCGAGCGCCTCATCGATCGACGCCTCGTCCCGGTTGGGACGGATCAAGACGTGGCCGTGTCCGAACTCGCCGAAGAGGGCGCCGGGGAGCACCGCCACGCCGGCGCGCCGGAGGAGAAGCGAGGCGAAACGCATCGAGTGCGTGCCCTGGGGGACGCGCACCCATAGGTCATGCCCGGCCCTCGGCCGCTCCACCTCCCAGGAGAGAGAGGCGAGCCCCTCCGTCACCCGGTCGACGCGGGACCGGAAGAGCGCCTCCACGCGTCGCCGTTCCTCCTCGGGCAGATCGAGAACGCGGCGGAAAAGGGGAAGCGACGTGCGGAGGGGCGGGTGGGGAAAACGATCGAGAAGGGTGCGCGCCGCGAAGAGCATCTCCCTGTTGCCGGCGGCGAAACCGGGCCGCCAGCCGCCGCAGTCGAAGAGGGGGGCGAGGTCGTGCACCTCCACCCCGAGCTCGCGCCCCTCGGGATGATCGAGGAGGCCGGCCGGCGTTTCCCCGGGCGCCACCGCTCCGGCGAGGGTGGCGTCCTGAACCACCACGATGTTGTTCCTGCGGGCGAAGCGGACCAGTTCGTCGTAGAAGGGGCGCTCCGGCGCGGCGCCGAGGGGGCGTGCGGGGTAGCCGATGAAGAGGAGCCGGGCGCGGCGCGCCGCCTCCGGCTCGATCCGGTCCAGGCCGGGAAGGTGGCGCCTGCTCTCGTGAAGGGGGAAACCGATCGGCCACCCGCCGGCCAGCGTCGTGGCGGCCCGGTAGGCCGGATCGCCGGGATCGGGAAGAAGCGCGACCTCGCCGTGATCGACGAAACCGAGGGCGAAAAGACGGAAGGCGTCCCGCGCGTGCGGGAGGAGTAGGATCTCCCTCTCCGGGTCGAGACGGACCCCGCGCTCCGCCCGGAAGCGTTCCGCCACGGCCCGCCGGATCGCGGAGGAGGAGAGCGTCCCTCCCCCTTCCGGTTCCGGCGCTCCCTCCGGAAGGAGAACGTCCGGATCGGCGCCGGTGAAGTCGATCACCGTGAAGCCCCGCCGCTCGGCTCGCCGCCTCGCCCTTTCCAGCTCTTCCATCGGATCCACGGCGAGCCTGTGGATCCGATCCGCCTTTTCGATCAGCATGGGGCGACGGAGGGGTCGGGGTCGCTCGGGCTTGTCGGAGGAACGGGACAACAGTCCATCCTCTGTCGAAGGGAGGGCGAGTTCGATCCGGTTTCGAGGCGAAGATCAGCGTATCCACCGGCTCGCTCCGGTGTCAAGGGAAAGGGGCCGGAAAGGCTTGGGCGAGGGGTGCCGATCGGCTATGCTGACGTCGAAAAGGCGGTGCGCCCGCCGCCGGGGAGAACGTCGTGATCATCGATCCGGAACCGCTGAGGAGAAACGAGCGCTACCGTCTGATGACCGGTTGTATCGTGCCGCGGCCGATCGGGTTTCTCTCCACCGTGGACGCCGGCGGCGCCCGCAATCTCGCCCCCTTCAGCTTCTTCAGCGGCGTCTCCGCCACGCCGCCGACGGTGGCCGTCTCCATCGCCTCCCGCCCCGGCGGCCCGAAGGACACGCTCCGGAACATCGAAGAAACGGGCGCCTTCGTGGTGAACACGGTGGATGAAGCGATCGCCGAGGCGATGAACCTCGCCTCCGGCGATTTTCCGCCCGAGGTGGATGAGTTCGAGGCGGCCGGTCTGACGCCGGTCCCCTCGGAGAGGGTGCAGCCGCCGGGCGTCGCCGAAGCGCCGATCCGGATGGAGTGCCGCCTCGACCGGGTGATCCGCGCGGGCGACCCGCGGATACCGGTGGGGATCGTCCTCGGCGTGATCCTCCTCTTCCACGTGCGGGATGATCTGTGGCGGCGGGGCGCCGTCGACCAGGAGCGGCTCCGGGCGATCGGGAGGATGGGCGGCGCCGGTTACTGCCGCACCCGGGACCTCTTCTTCATGGACCGCCCCGACGCGGGCTGAATCTCCGCGAAAAAAGAGGGCCCCGGAACGGATCCGGGGCCCTTGCGTTCTCCTCGCGCCGCTCCTCCGGGAACGGCCGGATTTCCTCGATCAGATCTTGCCGAGGGCGTGGAGGATCCTTTCGGGCGTAAAGGGAATACGCCGGATCCGGACGCCCAGGGCGAACTTGAGCGCGTTGCCGATCGCCGGCGCCGGGCCGTTCACGGGGATCTCGGCGATCGCCTTCGCCCCGTAGGGTCCCGTCGGCTCGTAGGTCTCGATCAGGATCGTCTCCAGCTTCGGCATGTTCCCCGCCCGGAAGGTCTTGTAATCCATCAGGCCCTTCTTCGTCGGTCTCCCCTCG
The DNA here is from genome assembly GCA_016930695.1 of Candidatus Eisenbacteria bacterium. NCBI lineage: Bacteria > Candidatus Eiseniibacteriota > Candidatus Eiseniibacteriota bacterium. The sequence continues at coordinate 125,744 of JAFGGD010000034.1, read as the reverse complement.
GCGTCGAAGAGATTCTCCTCGCTCATCGTCAGGCCGAGCCCCATGTGGATCGCGCCGTGCACCTGGCCGAGGGCCAGGTTGGGGTTCAGGATGGTCCCCGCGTCGACCGCGGAGAGGATTTCCTTCACGCGGACCTCGCCGGTCTCGGTGTCCACCTCCACATCGGCGAAGACCGCGGCGAAGGGGGGCGGGCTGACCGGCGACGTGTGCGACGCGGTCCGGCTGATCATCACCTTCTTCTTGTACACCACGTGGGTCGCCGCGTCCCGGATGGGAACGGAACGGCCGGTCTTGCGGGAAACCATCTTGTGGTCCTTCAATTCCAAATCTTCAGCGGGCTCGCCGATCAGATCCGCCGACAGGGCGAGCAGGTCGTCCCGCACCATTTGGGCCGCCTTGAGCGCCGCGCCGCCGCTGATATAGCTCGTGCTGGAGGCGTAGGCGCCGGAATCGAAGGGAACTAGGTCCGTGTCGCCCGAGTAAACCGTGACCTCGTCCAGGTCGATGCCGAGGGTTTCCGCCACGATCTGGGCGATCACCGTGTCGGCGCCGGTGCCGAGGTCCGCCGCGCCCGTGAAGAGGGTGACCGAGCCGTCCTCGTTCATCTTCACCGTGGCGTTCGCCGAGTCGATGCTCGCCACGCCGCTCCCTTGGGAGAGGCAGCACATCCCCACGCCCTTGCGCACCACGGGATTCGCGGCGTTGTGCTTCGCGTAGGCCTCGCGCCGCTCTTTCCAGCGGAACTGTTCGGCGCCCCGCTCGAGGCACTGCGGAAGCCCGCAGCTGTGGATCGGCCATCCCTTCGGCTCGGCGGCTTCGATTTTCGCCTCGTACATGTGCGGGGAGACCTCGTCGGTGTCCCCCTCCCGCACGGTGGTGCGGAGACGCAGCTCGACCGGATCGATGCCCAGCTTCTCCGCCGCCTCGTCCATCTCGCTCTCCAGGGCGAAAGCCCCCTGGGTGGTGCCGTAGCCGCGCATCGCGCCGCCGGGCACCAGGTTCGTGTAGGCCGAGACGTAACGGAATCGCACGTTCGCGCAGCGGTAACGGGGCAGGTTCTTATTCCCGGTGTTGGTCGGCACGGTGGTGCTGTGCGCGCCGTAGGCCCCGCCGTCCACCTTGGCGTCGATCTCCATGGCGGTGATCCGTTCCTTTCCCCGAATCCCCACCTTGGCGGTGACCGTCATCGGGTGCCGCACGCGGACCATGTTCAGGTCCTCGAACCGGTTCGTGATGACCCGCACCGGCTGGCCGGAGGCGAGGGCGAGGGCGCCCGCCACCTCCTCGACCATCATCCCCTGCTTGCCGCCGAAGCCGCCGCCGATCCGCGGCTTGATCACCCGAACCCGGCCGATGGAAAGGCCGAGCACGCGGGCGAGATGACGGCGCACGTGGAAGGGGACCTGGTTGGAGCTGATGAGCACGAGCCGCCCGTCGCCGTCGAAAGTGGCGATGGCCACGTGCAGCTCCATCTGGGCGTGCTGCATCCTTTGGGTCTGATACGTTCCCTCGACGACCAGGTCCGCTTCGGCGAAGCCCGCCTCGGTGTCGCCGAGTTGCACGTCGATGCTGCCGATTCGATTGCGGGAGGCGTCCTCCGCGCCGGTCGAATCTTTCTCGTCGTGGATCACCGGCGCCCCCTCGCGGAGGGCGTCCTCCACGGTGAACACCGGCGGGAGCACCTCGTAGTCGACCCGGATCCGGCGAAGCGCCTCGGCGGCGATCTCCTCGCTCTCGGCCGCCACGGCGGCCACGCGGTCCCCCACGTAACGCACCTTTCGGTCGAAGAGGAAGATGTCCAGCGGCGAGGGCTCCGGGAAATCCTGCCCCGCCGACGTGTAGGGGATCCTCTCGAACAGGTCCGGGCGGTCCGGGTCGGGATTCGCCACCACGTTCTCGTGGCAGAGAACGGCGTGGACCCCCTCCATCTCCCGCGCGGCGCTTACGTCGATGCTACGGATCCGCGCGTGGGCGTGGGGACTGCGGAGGATCTTGCCGTAGAGCATCCCCTCCTCGAAGAAATCGTCCGTGTACACCGGCGCGCCGGTGACCAGGTCGATGCCGTCCACCTTCCACAGGTTCCGGCCGACCACGCTGTTTTTCCGGTCGCTCATGCCGTCCCCCCTCTCATCCTCTCCGCGGCCACGAGCACGGCGCGGACGATGTTCACGTAACCGGTGCACCGACAGAGGTTGCCGGAGAGAGCCCCCCGGACCTCCGCTTCGGTGGGATCCGGGTTCCGGTCGAGAAGCGCCTTGGCGGTGAGAAGGATCCCGGGGGTGCAGAAACCGCACTGCGCCGCCCCTTCGTTGAGGAACGCCTCCTGGAGCGGGTGCAGATCTCCGTCCCGGGCGAGCCCCTCCACGGTGGTCACCTCCGCCCCTTCCGCCTGCGCGGCGAGGAACAGGCAGCTCACCACCGGATCGCCGTTCAGAAGAACGGTGCAGCTTCCGCAATCGCCGGTGCCGCAGCCGATCTTGACGCCCAAATATCCCTCGCGGCGGAGCACGCCGGCGAGACGGTCGCCCGGTTCGATCCGGAAGACCACGGGGTCGCCGTTCACGGTCAGGTGCAGGTCCATGCCGCTCATCACGCCTCCCCTCCTTCCAGCGCCATCCGGATCACGCGGCGCGTCAACACCGCGCTCATGTGGGTCCGGTACTCCGCGCCGGCGCGCTGGTCGCTGATCGGACGAACCACGCCGCGGGCGATCTCCGCCGCCCGCTCGATCCGTTCCTCGGTGATCGGTCCCCCCTCCAGTTCCTTCTCCGCCTCGTCGACCCGGATCGGCGTGGGAGCCACGGAATTGAGGGAGAGCCGGGCGCGCCGGCACGTCTTACCGTCCATCTCCAGGAGAACGGCGGCGTTGACCACCGCGAGCCCCTCGTCGTTTACGCCCACCTTCAGGAAGGCGCTCCGCGTTCCCGGCGAGGGGACGCGAAAACGAACCTCCGTCAGGAGGCGGTCGCCGACCGCGCTCTCCTTCGGCCCGAGAAAGAGGCTGCGGAGCGGCTCCTCGCGGGAACCCTCGGGGCCGACGAGAACGCAGCGTGCGTCGAGGACGAGAAGGGGCGGCACCAGGTCGGCGCAGGGCACGGCGTTCACGATGTTGCCGCCCAAGGTGGCGGCGTTCCGGATCTGCCAGTGGGCGAAGACCCGGGTGCAGGAGCGGAGAAGACCGCCGTCCGCCCGGGCGAGTTCCTCGCTCTCGCCGATCTCGGTGATCGTGGCGGTCGCCCCGATCACCATGTCCTCTCCGTCGCGCCGCACGCCGCTCAATAGGCCGCGTATATCGATAACCACGTCCGGCGGCTTTCCGGTGAGCAGGTCGGTTCCGCCGGCGAGGAAACGGGCCCTCCCGGCGTGCTCGGTCATGCGGCGGATCGCTTCTTCCGCCGAATCGACTCGCAGGTATGTCTCGATCGCCATCCGCCCCTCCTTGCTCGTCCGCCCATAACGGGGACTTGGGGGATTCTTTTCCGTTCAAAGGAACCCTTCTTCCACCGGCGACTCCGATCCGCCTCGGGCCCGGACGCCGGGCCGGAAGAAAGGGTTGTTCAGCGTATCACGTTAAGGGTTCCGGGGGAACCTCCATCAAGGCCGACAGATAGGACGCGCCTTCCGGCGAGAGCCACCCCTCCGCCAGACGGCGGAGCGTGTGCGCGGTGGCGAGGGGGATCCTCTCCCCTTCCGCGGGCGAGCCGAGGATCCGCGCCTCCGCCGGTTCGTCTTTCCCTCCGAGGAAGACAAGTTCCACGAAACGGTCCCGATAGACGGCGGCGTCCCCCTGCAGAAGCAGCTCCGCGCGCTCCTCGCCCGAACGGGCGCGGAGCGTCGTGGTCGTCCCCTCCCGAACGACGAGGAAAGCCGGTCCGGGATCCGATTCGAAGGCGCCCTCCCGGAGGAAGAGGCGCGGTTTCGCGCGGTTCGGCCCCCCATCCTCGGGACAGAACACGCCGCAGTTGCCGCAGTCGTTGCACAGCTCCGCCGTGACGGCGATCTGGTATTCGGGCCGCTTCCCCCTCCCCGTCTCGTGGGTTTTCTCCTCGCCGTCCGGGACCAACGAACCGCCTTTCACCCTCAGATCGCGGTAGAGGATCGATCGCCGGGGAAGGGTGTAGGAGAAGAGGGCGTTGTTCGGGCAGACATGGACGCAGGTTTCGCAGCCGGTGCAATCGAAAAGAGCGAGCCGGGCGCCGATCTTGCGCGGAGGATTCTGGTTCTTCTCCCGCCCGTAAGCGGGATCGCCGAGCGCCCGCTCCAGGAGAGACGCGTGGTTCCGGAGAGAGGACGCGCCGACGTCGGAGCCCCCTCCCGCCGCGAGGACGATCAGGGAATCCACGTCCTTCGCGCCCAGCTCGTGCATCCGGGAGGCGAGGGCGTCGTGGTAGGCGAAGAGCCGCATGTATCCCCCCGGCTTCAGGAGGTCGGTGCAGACCGTGACCGGCGTGAAGCCGGCGGCAAGCGTGTCCGCGTAATTCTTGGCGGTGACCCCCCCGGAGAAGGAGACCGGCAGGTCCCCCTCGATCGCCCGGCGCACCCGAAGAGCCGCCTCGAGGGCGAGCGGGAAGAGGGGCGGTCCGGAGAGGTACATCACGTCATCCGCGAACACCGACTTGTGGTTCTCCGTCACGAGCGTGTTGGTGAACTTGGCGCCCACGTCGCACCCCGTCTTCTTCCCCAGCTCCCGCAGGCGGCGGAGCATCCCCACCGCCTCGTCGAAACCGGGATCGCCTTGGAACGCGGAGCGCGGCACGGTGAGATCGTCGTAACCGAGCCGTCCGGCGAGAATCTCGTTCACCCTCTCCCGCCCCAAGAGCGTCGGGTTCATCTTGATGACCAAATGAAATCCGAAACGCTCCATCAGGTGGGCGCCGATCGCCTCGATCTCCTCCGGCGGGCAGCCGTGGAACGTGGAGAGCGTCGCCGTGCGGACGACCCGGGCGGGCACGTCCACGTCGGCGAGGCGGCGAAGCCCGCCGGGAAGACCGCGGCGCAGCTCCGCCCGAACCGCGTCGATCTCCGCGCCGGCGTCCCGGAGCCCCGCGAGAAAACGGGTCATCTTGGCGGAACGAATCCCCGCCAGATCGTAACCGACGCTGGCGTCGAACACGGTTTCCCGCTCCCCCTCCGGCAGCGACTCGGGGATACCCGCCTCGGGAAATGCGTGGATCAACACCCAGGCCTTGACGTACTCCGCCAGGGAAAGGTGGAGCGGCAGCTCCTGCGACCACTCCACGTTGAATCCGATCGTCTCCATGTCGATGCAGGGGCGGGCGACGTGGATACGGTCGTTCACCTGCACCGTTTTCAGCTCGAGGATCCGCGAGCCCGCGAGCCAGGCGAGCAGGATGTTCTGCGCCAGTTGGGTGTGCGGGCCGGCGGCGGGACCGACCGGAGTCGACGCCCGGCCGCCGTGAAAGCGGACCGAAAAATCGGCGTCGCCCGCGCCTGTGTAGAAACGGCGCGCCGGCAGGTCGAAAACCGCCTTCTCGCGCGCGTGCTGAAGAACCGCCCGTCGGAGCAGCACCGACGGGGGGATGGGATGGAAAACACTCATCGGTCGGTATACCTCCGCGGCGCCCCGTCGCGGGGCGCGATCCGCATAACGTAACACGGGAGGGCGCGGCGGCGGAAGGGGATAGCCGACCGAAACGGGTCGCGGCGGCGGCGGAGCGATCGGTGGGGGTAAGACGAAAAAGCGGGGAGAGGGTTACTCAGTCGACATATCCGAGGGCGCGCAGGCGCTCCACGGTCTCCTCCGAGGGAGCTTCCGTCTCGCCCCCCTCCAGGGGGATTTCGGCGATCCGCCGCGCGTACTCATCCAGGAGATCCCGGACACGCCCCCCTTCCTCCGCGATCCGGTTCCTCTCCTCCCCCGGGTCTTCCGGGAGATGGTACAGCTCCACCGGTTCGTCGCCGTCGAGAATGAGCTTCCAACCGTCCAGGACGATCGCCTCGCGGCGCGGGAAGGGAAGGCGGTCGAGGGGAACGCGGCCGAGCACGGTTCGGTAGGCCGCATCCCGATCCTCCTGGTGGCGAAGGCGGCGCGGTTTCTCGAGGAAGGCGTCGTCCACTTCATCGGGAGTGGCGAGGATCACCGGTCTCTCCGGAAGGGAGCCGCCGGAGAGAAGAGGAACGAGGCTGCGGCCCTGCATCGCCTCCGGCGCGGAGAGCCCGGCGAGTTCGAGAAGGGTCGGCGCGAGATCGACCGCCTCCACGGGCGCCGTGATCCGCCCCGGCCGGATCCTCCCCGGCCAGCGCAGCATCCAGGCGATCGAAACGGTCGACTCATAAAGGGTGCGATCGTGATTGAAGTAAAAATCGTGGTCGAAGGCTTCGCCGTGGTCGGAGAGGATCGCGAGAAGGGTTCTCTCCCGAACGCCGAGGCGATCGATCTCCCGAATCAGCCGCCCCAGTTCCTCGTCCATATAGGAGACCTCGCCGGCGTAGAGGCCTCGGATCCTCTCGAGCATCGGCCCGGTCACGTCCCCGCCCGTCTCGGCGGTGCCGCGCGCCAACTCCTCCAGGGTCGCCGCGATCATCCCCGGGTAGGCGTCCCGGCCGTAGCGGTCCGCCCACCCTCCCGGCGGGCCGTACGGAAAATGGGGATCGAAGAGGTGCACCCAGAGGAAGAAGGGGCGTCCCCCCTCCGCCCCTTCCCGCAGGAACTCGATCGCGCGGTCCACGGTGGTCGCCGCCCCTTGCAGAGGATCCGACTTCTCCGTGAAATTCTCGAAGCCGCGGGTGAAACCGGATTCTTCCCGAAAGAGACCGGTGCTCACCACTCCATAGGTCGCGTAACCGGCTCCGGAGAAGAGGGGGGCGAGCATGGGCCGGTCCCCGTACAAGGTCCGGGTGTTGTTCCGCACACCGTGGGAGCGGGGATAGAGCCCGGTGAACATCGAGGCGTGGGAGGGGCGGGTCATGGGGATCGGGGCGAAGGCGTTCTCGAAGAGCGCCCCTTCCGCGGCGACCGCCTCCAGGGTCGGCGTGGCGATCCATCCGTTCCCGTAGGGGGAGAGATGGTCCTTTCGGGTGGTGTCGAGGGTGACGAGGATCACGTGCGGCCTCTCGTCGCCGGATCCGCACCCGGCGAGCAGGGGGAGGGCAAGCGAGGCGGCCACGATTCCTCTCGTCCGTCCGATGGTCCTTCTGCCGAACAAGAGCCCCTCCTCACCGCCCCGCCGAAAGGGCGTACTGGGCGATCACATAAACCGCGTAGAAAATGACGAGGGGCAACCCGTTCCATCGGCGGAACCGTCCCCGCGGCACGGCGGTATGGATGAAGACCCGGAAAAGGGCGAGGATCAGAATCATCGCCGGAAGATGCAGATAGAGGAAGATCCGCGGGATCGACGCGGTCGGGTCGACCACGCGGAGCGGCGCCGCGACGGCGGATGCACCGATCACGAAGAGGATATTCAACACGTCCGCGCCGATCACGTTGCCGATGAGAAGCTCCGTCCTCCCCTTCACCACGCTGGTCAAGCCGACGGTCAGTTCCGGAAGGGAGGTGCCGATCGCGACGAGGGTGGCGGCGATCACGACCTGCGGGACCCCCCAGCGAACGGCGACTTCGCTGACGGTGCAGATCAGCAACCGGCTCGCCAGCAGCACCAAGAGCAGGCCGAGAACGCCGAGGGGGAGGATCCGGAGGAGTCTTTCCCCATCCGGTAAAGCGTCGCCCAAGGTCCCGGTCAGCGGGTGGCGACGGCTCCAGCGGACGCTCGCGATCATGTACACGACGAGAAGCGCCAGCAGGAACACCCCTACCGGGCGGACGATCGCCGCCTCGTCCCCCCGAAGGGCGAGGGCGCCGTAACAGATGACGGCGAGAAGAATCCCGGAACCGAACTGGACCCATCCCTGGCGCCGGAGGATGAAGCGGTCCGCGGGGACAAAAGCGAGCAGGCAGCCGAGGCCGAAGATGAGCCCCGTGTCGGCGATCACCGAACCGACGGCGTTGCCGAGGGCGAGCCCCGGCTCGCCGGACCAGGCGGCCATCACCGAGACGGCCGCCTCCGGGCTCGTGGTGCCGAGAGAGACCACCGTGGCGCCGATCACCACCTCGGAGACGCCCAGACGGCGGGCGAGGACGGAAGCGGCGTCCACGACCCAGCCCGCCCCCCGGACGAGCACCGCGATCGCTCCGGCCGACAAGAAAAGAAGGAGACCGGTTCCCAAACCGGTAAACCAAGCCTCCGGTATCAACCATTCCATAGGCGGAGAGTATAGCGGAAAAGAGCACGGCCCGCACGCCGATTCCCCCGAGGCGCCCGCGACCGGCGGCCTTCCGGCGCACCCCCCGCGGCTGGTAGAATGACCGGCGCGCGCCGCCGGCGCGACCCCGGGGCGCAAGGAGTGAAATCATGGACGGGATCGAACGGGCGATACACTTCGCGATCGAGGCGCACGGGGGCCAGATCCGGAAAGGCTCCTCCACCCCTTATTACTGGCATCCCCTCGGCGTCGGCCGCCTTCTGGCGGAGGAGGGGTGCGGCGAGCAGACGGTCGCGGCGGGGATCCTGCACGACGTGCTGGAGGACACGGCGGCGACGGTCGATCACCTACGGGAACACTTCGGCGAAACGGTCGCGCGGATCGTGGCCGGAGCCTCCGAACCGGACAAGAGCCTCCCATGGGAGGAGAGGAAAGAGGGGACCCTCCGAGCCCTCCCCGGCGCTTCAGAGGAGGTCCGCCTGGTCTTCGCGGCGGACAAACTGGACAACCTTCGCTCCATCGAGTCGGATCGCGAGCGCCTCGGCGAGGAGGTCTGGGATCGCTTCCACCGGGGGAGGGAGAAACAGGCTTGGTACCACCGGGAGGCTTCCAGGATTCTGGGCGACGGCCACCCCCTCCTCGCGGCGCTCGCCCGCCAGGTGGACCGAGTCTTCGGAAAGGAATGAGCCGTTTCTTTCCATCCGTTCCGTCCGGAATCGAATGGTTTTTATATAAAACGACCAGGGGAGAGAGAGGGCACGGAGGTTGAATGGACGCGGTTTTTCGGCTTGACAACCTCGCGAGGAACGGCTATCTTTCACGGAGCGTCGGGAGACGACAAAGGAGGAACGGTCCGGCCTTGACCGGGCAAGTCCATTAATATCAACTAGTTTTGAAAAATCTTTCGTGTAACTTCTACAAACCAACCCATCGGTTGGTTTTCGTGCGTTTTAGGGTGAAAGATGCGGATTTGGTTGAAAATACAAAAGATGGGGAACCGGAGAGGGACGGGGACGCTTCTGGCGTGCCTTCTCGCCCCTCTGGTGTTCGCTTCCGCGGACGCCCCCAGCCCCCGGACCGGCGGCGAACCCGTGAAAACGACCTGCTTCGACTCCCCGGACGCGGGAGACTACGTCCTCGGCCGGGAGCGCCGATTCACCCTCCTCCCTCCCCTCGACGTCATCGTGACCGGATACTCCTCGACGCCGGACCAGACCGATTCGACCCCCTATCTGACCGCGTCGATGACCTCCGTCCGCCCCGGCGTGATCGCCCTCTCCCGGGATCTGATCCGGACCTACAATCCTTCCGCACCGTTCGATTTCGGCGACCGCGTGATTTTGGAAGGGATCGGGGAGTTCGTGGTGGAGGACACCATGAACAAACGCTACCGGAGGCGGGCGGACATTTGGTTCTCCAGCACGGACGAGGCGCGCCGTTGGGGGAAGAAGGTCGTTTCCCTCTCTCCCGCTCGGGAGAAGCGGATCGCCGACATCAGCGGTTCAGTCGCGAGAGAAGCCTCAGCCCTTTAAGAGTCAGATCCTCGTCCCATTCCCGAACGAGCCGCGTGCGCGGGCAGATCATCGCCGCGAACCCGCCGGTTCCGACGGCGGCGCCCCCGCCCAGCTCTTCCAGAATCCTCTCGACCATGCCGTCCACCATCGCCGCCGCCCCGTAGAGAGCGCCGGAGCGAAGCGCCTCTTCGGTGCTCCTTCCGATCGCCCTCTCCGGAAAGCGCAGCTCCGCTTCGAAGAGTCGCGCCGCCCGACGGGCGAGCCGTTCCACCGCGGTGCGGACCCCCGCGGCGATCGCCCCGCCGAGGAAAACCCCGCGCGCGTCCACCGCGTTGAAGGTGGTCGCCGTCCCGAGGTCGACCACTACCACCGCCCCACCCACCCGATCGTAGCCGGCCGCCGCGTCGGCGATCCGGTCCGCCCCCAGTTCCTCGGGCCTCTCGTAGCCGAGACGGATGTTCATGCGGATCGTCCGGTCGACGAAGAGAGGATCACGGCCGACATGAATCGCGGCGAGCGCCTCGCGGAGAGGAGCGGCCCGCTCGGGCACCACCACGGCGGCGGCGGAACCCAGAAGCGACTCCGCCGCAACACCGGCCTGGGAAAGCGCGCCCCGAAGCGCCCTCTCCGCCGATTCCGCGTCCCGGAAACGATCCGTGGAGATCGCGGCGATCCGGCGGAGGGAGTCGTCGTCGAACAAGGCGATCTTCGCCTCCGAGTTCCCCATGTCCACGGCGAGATGCATCGTTCCTCTCACTCCTCTCCCACCGGACGGACGCGGATCACCTCGCCGCTCCGGTACTCCCGTGTCCCCTCCTCCGTCCGGACCAGAAGACCACCGCCCCTACCGATCCCCACGGCGATCCCCTCGACCCGCCCCTCCCCCCTTTCGAGGGTGACGGAACGGCCGACGAGGGCGCTTTGGCGCTCCGCTTCGGCGCGCACCGTCTCGAATCCCTCCGCCTCCGCCCGATCGACCCAGACCTCCAGCCGGTTCAGAATAGCCGCCAAGAGGGGACCGCGCCGGAAAGTCCGTCCGGAGAGTGTGCGAAGCGAGGCGGCGCCGGCGGGGAGTTCCTCTACCGTCTGGTTCACGTTCATGCCGACGCCGAGCACGAGACGGGCGCTCTCGGGCTTGTACTCGCAGAGGATCCCGCACACCTTCCGCCTCTCGGCGACAAGGTCGTTCGGCCAACGGATCGCGAGGGATGGCCCGCCGGCGGCGCGCACCGCTTCCGCCGCGGCGACGCCTGAGACGAGGGTGAGCCTTCCGGCGGCGGTCGGTCCCCCCTCCGCGCCGAGCAGCACCGAGAAGAGAAGCGCCCGGAAGGGGGGCGTCTCCCAACGGCGGTCCAGCCTCCCCCTTCCGCGGGTCTGTTCCTCCGAGACGAGCACCGTTCCCGGCTCCGCGCCGGAGAAGAGCGGGGAGAGGAGACTGTCGTTGGTCGACTCCACGCTCCGGAAGAAACGGATCGACCGCCCGAGGGAGCGGGTGGAAAGGTACGGCGCCACCTCGGAGTGGACCAGATGGTCCGGGCGCTCCCGCAGAGCGATCCCGCGGACCGGATGTCTCTCCCAAACATAGCCCGCCTCCTCGAGCCGGCGGAGCGATTCGTTCACCTCCCCCGGGCCGATCCCCGCCGCGCGCGCCAGTTCGCCGGCGGTCCGGTACTCCCCTCCGTCGAAAAGGGCGAGCACCGACTCGTCGATCCTCTCCTTTTCGCTCATCCCCCCTCCGCCTCGAAGAGAAGGCTAAGGTCCGCCGCCGGCGCCGAGTGGGTGAGGGCGCCCACGCTGATTCCGTTCACGCCGAGAAGCGCGGCCTTCGCCGCCTTCTCCACGGTCATCCCTCCAGACAGCTCCACGTAGGGAGGGTTTTTCTCCCGCCGCGCGCGCTTCACCGACTTCTCGACGTCGGCGAGGTCGAAGTTGTCGAGCATCACCCGATCGACGGAGAGGGCGAGCGCCTCTTCGAGCTCCTTTTCGTTCGTCACCTCGACTTCTATCCCGACGCCGGGGGCGTTCCGGCGCACGCGCTCCACCGCCGCATCGATCCCGCCGGCGATCCGGATGTGATTCTCTTTGATGAGGGCGAGAGCGGAGAGATCCATGCGATGGTTCACCCCTCCGCCCGCACGGACCGCCCCCTTCTCGAGGAGCCGGAGCCCGGGGGTCGTTTTGCGCGTGTCCAGGATCTCGACCCCCGTGCCCGCCACGGCGCGGACGAAGGAGGCGGTAAGCGTGGCGACGCCGGAGAGGCGCATGAGGAAGTTGAGGGCGACCCTCTCCCCTCGAAGGACGGCGGCCGCCGGACCCTTGAACCGGCAGACCGTTTCACCCGCCGCCGCGACCTCCCCCTCTCTTTTCACCCAAAGGGTTTCCACCCCCCCGCCGAGGATCCGGAAGGTCTCATCAAAGGGGAGAACGCCGGCGAGGACCCCTTCCTTGCGAAAGAGGACCCGCCCCGACGCCGCCCGGTCCGGTGGGACCACGGAAGCGGTGGTCACGTCCTCCTCCGCGCGGTCCTCCTCCAGGGCGCGGCGCACGCCCTCCTCCACGCAAGCGCGATAAGCGTCGTTCGGAAATCCGTTCATGATCCTCCCAGTCTAGCGGGATCCCCCGCGCCGTTCCATCCGTTCCGGATCGCCCCCCCGCCCCATCCCCCGATACGATCAGACGCTCCCCGAGCGGATCTCGAAGATCCGGTCCCGGAGAGAGGCGGCCCGCTCGAACTCCAGGCCGGCCGCCGCCTCGAGCATCTCCGCCTCCAGCGCGGCGAGAAGTTCCTCTCGGGAGAGGCCGGGGCGGATACGGAGCGGCTCCGGCTCCTCCTTGCGGGTGGAGCGGCGCGAGTCCGCGACGGAGGTGGCGAGCATCACCTCATCCACGCTCTTCCGGATCGAGCGGGGGGTGATCCCGTGTTCCTCGTTGTACTGCCTCTGCAGCTCCCGGCGACGGGCGGTCTCCGTCACCGCCGCTTCGATGGAGCGGGTCTTTTGGGCGGCGTAGAGAATCACCTTCCCGCTCACGTTCCGCGCCGCCCGTCCGGCCGTTTGGATCAGGGATGTCTCGCTCCGCAGAAACCCCTCCCGGTCCGCGTCGAGGATCGCCACCAGCCTCACCTCCGGCAGATCGAGCCCCTCCCGGAGGAGGTTCACGCCGACCAGCACGTCGAAGGCGCCCGTGCGCAGCTCGCGAATGATCTCCACTCTCTCCAACGCGGCGATGTCGGAATGGAGATAACGGACCCGCACCCCCGCCTTGGTCAGGTACTCGGTGAGGTCTTCCGCCATCCTCTTGGTGAGCGTGGTGACCAGCGCCCTCTCACCCGCCTCGGCGACGCGCCGCGTCTCCTCGAGGAGATCGTCCACCTGCCCCTCCACGGGCCGCACGTCGATCTCCGGGTCGACGAGCCCCGTGGGGCGAATCAGCTGCTCCACCGGCGCGCCGCCGGAGAGGCGCAGCTCGTACTCCGCAGGCGTGGCGCTGACGAACACGGTCCGGGGCATCATCGCCTCGAACTCCTCGAAGCGAAGAGGGCGGTTGTCCATCGCCGAGGGGAGGCGGAAACCGTGCTCGACGAGACGCTCCTTGCGTGAACGATCGCCGTTGTACATCGCCCGAACCTGGGGGATGGTGACGTGAGACTCGTCGATCACCAGGAGAAAGTCCTCGGGGAAGTAGTCGAGCAGGCAGACCGGACGTTCTCCGGGCGCCCGCCCGGAGAGGTGGCGGGAGTAATTCTCGATGCCGGCGCATATGCCGGTTTCGCGGAGCATCTCCATGTCGAAGCGGGTCCGCATGCCGAGCCGCTGCGCCTCGAGCAGCTTCCCCTCCCGCGTGAGCTCGGCGAGGCGCGCCTCCAACTCCTCCTCGATCCCGGCGACGGCGCGCTCGATCTTGTCGGCGGTGGTGACGAAGTGGCGCGCCGGATAAACCGGCACGTATGGAAGCTCCCGGATGGTGCTCCCTTTCATCGGGTCGATCTCCCGAATCGACTCGATCTCGTCGCCGAAGAGGGAGACCCGGAGAGCGGTCTCCTCGTAAGCGGGCCAGATCTCCACCGTGTCCCCCCGCACGCGGAAGGCGGCACGCTCGAGCACCGCGTCGTTTCGGCGATACTGGATCTCCACGAGCCGGCGGAGCATCCGGTCCCGGCCGACCTCTTCCCCCCGTTTCAGATAGAGGAGGAGGGCGGCGAAGTCCTCCGGCGAACCGAGGCCGTAGATGCAGGAAACGCTCGCCACGATCAGCGTGTCCCGGCGTTCGAGAAGACTCGCCGTGGCGCGCAGCCGGAGCCGGTCGATGTCGTCGTTGATGGAGGCGTCCTTCTCGATGTAGGTGTCGGTCTGGGGGATGTACGCCTCGGGCTGGTAGTAATCGTAGTAACTGACGAAGTACTCGACGGCGCTCTCCGGAAAGTAGGAGCGGAACTCGCCGTAGAGCTGGGCGGCCAATGTCTTGTTGTGAGAGATGACCAGCGTGGGCCGATCGATCCGGGCGACCAGGTTGGCGATGGTGAAGGTCTTCCCCGATCCGGTCACGCCGAGCAGTGTCTGATGCCGTTCGCCGCGGATCATTCCCTCGGTCAGCTCGCGGATCGCCGCCGGTTGATCCCCCCTCGGCTCGTATTCGGCTTTCAGGACGAAGGGCATGTCAGCGCTCGAACCAGAGCCAGGCCGCGGCCAGAAGGGCGATGAACGCCGCGGCGGCGATCCAGATCCACCGGGCGTTCCTCTCTTCTCCCGGCTCCTCCGATTCATTCTCCCAGAGGCTGACCGGCGCGTCCTTTTCCTCCCCCCGGTCTTCGCGATATCGGCGCAGAAGCTCGTCCTCGTCTATGCCGAGCGCGCGCGCAAGGGAACGTAGAAAACCGACCACGTAGGTGCGCGCCGGAAACACCTCGTGCCGGTCCTCCTCGAGCGCCGCCAGGAACTCGACACGAACCCGCGTTTCCGCCGCCAGCCGTTCCAGCGTGATACCCCGTTCCTCACGCACCCGGCGCAGCGTTTCGCCGATCGATTCCATGGCCGCCCCCCGGCTCAGTAGCGCACCCGAACGGTATAGGTAAGAACCATCTCTTCGTCGGCGCCGACGGCGACGACCCACTCGGCGGTGCCGGCGTCCTCGCGGCGGTGCGGGTGGCTCTCCTTCTCCATGGACCACTCCGCCTCGACCCTCTCCCGCACCTTGATCTCCACCGGTTCCTCTTTCCGGTTCCTAAGGCGGATCTCCACATCCCTCTCCCGCACGCGATCGGCGATCCGCCGCTCGGCGAGCACCTTCCGCTCTCCCACCAGGTCGAATGCGTAACCGACCCGTAGGCGAACCTTCTCGTTTCTCGCCGTGTGGTCGATCCGATCCTCGCCGATGAACTCCGAACCGCCGCGGCCGTCGTCCTGAAAAACGCGGACCAGGCCGGCGGGGAGCGGCAGACCGAGTCCCCGCTCCTCGCGGTTTTCGAACTCGAGATAGACGCCGATCTTGTCCGGACCGAAGGTGGGCTGGTAGAGGTACTCCTTCGTCACCGGCACGGCGCTGTTGGGCACGAAGAGGATCTGCTTCACCTGGTTGTCCCGTAGCGTGGTGGGGCGTTGCACTTCATAGATGTGGTATTCGAAGAGGGCGCGCTCCTCCACCTGAGGGGCCTTCGCCATGAACTGAACCCCGTCCATCTCGGCGCGTCCCCCCCGAACGTAATCCGCCCGTCCCACGTCGCCGGCGAGCAGTTTCAGCCGCGCCTCTTCGTAGTCCGCGCCGGAACGGTTGTCCACCGAGACCCAGCCGGCGAATTCGACCGTCGTGTTTTCTTCGTTCGCGAGGGCGACATACTCGGCGTGCCAGTTCATGCCGCCGGTGAGGTACTCCACCTCCACGGTCCTCGCGCCGGCGCTCTCGTTTCGAAGGGTCCAGACCAGAGTCGGCCTGGTGACGAAGTCGGCGGCGTCGCCGTGGATCTCCACGTTCCGAAGATCGCCGAGCACGACCGAGACCCTCTCTCCTCCGGCGTCCTGGAGGATCAGCCCTCCCCGCCGCGCGAGCAGCGTGCCGGAGAGAACGTCGCCGCTCCGGGAGAAGAAGACGTCCACCGGGCTCCCGACGTATTTGTCGAAGAGCTTGTCGCTGGAGACGAGGTCGTATTCGTAGTTCTGCTCCAGCACCTCGAGATCGCCCCGGCCGTCGACGGCGCGGAAATGAACCGACGTGGGATCGATCTCGGCGGCCACGTCGGTGAAGGAGTAAAGGACATCCCCCCGGCGAAGTTCGATGACGCGCCTCTCCCGCACCACTCCCAAATCCCGATTGTAGACGGTGACGGCGACGCGGGGCGACTCGCCGGAAGCCGCCGCGGCGTTCACGAGCAAAAGAATCCCCCAGACCGCCCCTCGGAACAGACGGATCGCCCTCATGACCCCCTCCTCTCGTCGACGGGTCCTTGCGTTCTACTCGGAAAGCCCGCGCAGGTTCTCCCGCACGCGGCCGCGCATCTCGGCGAAGCGGCGCTCCCGGTCCCGGTCCTTCTCGACCACCTCGGGGGGCGCCTTGGAAAGATACTCTTTGTTCATCAACTTGCGGGCGGTCTTTTCCAGCTCGCGGCCGAGGCGCTCCTCCTCTTTGGCGAGGCGCTGCCTCTCCTTGTCGATGTCCACCAGGCCGGCGAGGGGGAGGAAGACCTCCAGCGCGCCGGTCACGTGGGCGACGGATCCCTTGGGACGCTCCGCCACGCCCAGTTCCAGCGACCCGATCCGGGCGAGACCGCGCGCGAGATCGCCGTAGCGCTCCACCGCGTCGCGCACGCTTTCGTCCAGAAAGCGGACCGCTACGGGAACCTCTTCCTTCGGCGGGATGTTCGACTCGGATCGGAGGGTGCGGACCGACGTGACCAACTCCGCCACCGCGGCCATCTCCCTCTCCGCCGCTTCGTCTCGGAAGCCCTCCGCGCCGTCGTTCCATCGGGCGACGGAGACGCAGGGCGCATCGATCCCGAGCCGCTCGCCCAGTTCTTCCGCCAGGTGCGGCAGGAAGGGGGCGAGAAGCAGCACGCCTTCCCGAAGGACACGCAGAAGGGTCTCGCGGACCGGCGCATCCTCCCCCTCGCCGAAAAGAGCGCCCTTGCTCATCTCCAGGTACCAGTCGCACAGTTCATGCCAGAAGAAATCGTATACGGCGTAAGCCGCCTCGTTCAGGCGGGTCGCCTCGAGATGCTCCGTGGCCGCGCGCTGCGCCGCGGTCAGGCGGCTCCGAATCCACCGCTCCGGCAGGTCGAGTCCGGCGGGATCCCGATTCGCATCCTTCACCCCCTCCAGGTGGGGAAGGGCGAAGCGGGCGGCGTTCCAGATCTTGTTGGCGAAGCGGCGGCCCGTCTCGAGGTTCTCTTCGGAGAAGATCTGGTCCTGGCCCGGCGGCGTGTTCAAAATGGTGGCGAATCGGACCGCGTCGGCGCCGACGCGGTCGAGCACGTCGATCGGGTCGGGCGAGTTGCCGAGCGATTTGGACAGTTTTCTCCCTTTCTTATCCCGGACGATCCCATGCAGGTAGACCTTGGCGAAGGGGGGCTCGCCGAGGAACTCGATGGAGGACATGATCATCCTGGCGACCCAGAAGAAGAGGATTTCGCTCCCGGTCACCATCAGATGGCTCGGGAAGAAGGTCTCCAGGCGCTTCTCCCGGTCCGGCCAGCCGAGGGTGGCGAAGGGCCAAAGCCAGGAGGAGAACCAGGTGTCGAGCACGTCCGGATCCTGGTTCAGGTTGCTCGACGCGCACTGGGAGCAGCGCTCCGGCCGCTCCTCCCGCACCATCACGTGTCCGCAGTCGACGCAGTGGTACGCCGGGATCCGATGACCCCACCAAAGCTGGCGGCTCACGCACCAGTCCCGAATGTTTTCCATCCAATGGAAGTAGACCTTCCGCCAGCGGTCGGGGAAGATCTCCACCCGGCCGTCGCGGACCGCGTCGAGCGCCGGCTCGGCGAGCCGCTTCATCGAGACGAACCACTGGGTCGAGAGCCAGGGCTCCACGTCGGTGTCGCAACGGTAACAGCGGCCGACGGCGTGACGATGGTCCTCCGTCTTCACGAGATACCCCTGCTCCTCCAGATCCCGGACGATCGCCTTACGCGCCTCCTCCCGGGAAAGGCCGCTGTATGCCCCGTACCCCTCGACGACGGTCGCGTCCTCCTTTAGGATCCGGATCTCCTCGAGGCCGTGGGTCTTCCCCAACTCGAAATCGAGCGGATCGTGGGCGGGGGTCACCTTGACGCAACCGGTGCCGAATTCCGGATCGACCCTTTCGTCCTCGACGATCGGCAGAGAGCGCCCCACCAGCGGAAGCACGGCGCGTTTTCCCTTGAGATGCCGGGTTCGCTCGCTGTCGGGATGAATCGCGATGCCGGAATCGCCGAGCATCGTCTCCGGTCGCGTGGTGGCGACCGTCAGGTCCCCTCCCCCCCCTTCGAGGGGATAGCGCACGTACCAGAGCCGCCCCTTCCGTTCGTGGTGATCCACCTCCTCGTCGGAGAGAACGGTGTGGCAGCGGGGGCACCAACCGGCGATGTAGTTGCCGCGATAGATGAGACCCTTCTCATAAAGAGAGACAAAAACCCGGACGACGGCGCGGGAGTAGGATTCGTCGAGGGTGAAGACGAAACGGTTCATGTCGAAAGAGGCGCCGAGACGGCGGAACTGTTGGAAGATCCGGCCGCCGTGCCGTTCCTTCCAATCCCATACATGCTTCACGAAAGCGTCCCGTCCGAGATCGTGGCGGCTCTTCCCCTCCTTGCGGAGCATCTTCTCCACCACGTTCTGCGTGGCGATCCCCGCGTGGTCCATGCCGGGAAGCCAGAGCGCCTCCCGCCCCTGCATGCGCCGGAAACGGATGACGATATCCTGGATCGTGTAGGTGAGGACGTGCCCCATGTGCAGGACACCGGTAACGTTCGGCGGGGGGATCAGGATGACGAAGGGCTCTTTCCCGCTCCCCTCGTCGGTCCGGAAAACGTCGTTCTTCTCCCAAAACTCCTGCCATCTCTTCTCGACGGCGGAGGGATCGTATATTTTCGGAAGTTCCGTGGCCATAAGCTCCTTCTCCGTTGAAACGGCCATGAGATTAGCACAGTCGCGGGAGGGGAGGCAACGGCGAGGACGAGCGGAGCTTTCGATCCAGGCGCTCTCCGAGCGGACCGCTCGCCCCCTCGGCTTTTCCCGGGCCGGGAATGCGCGAAGAGGTGTCCGGCAGCGAGAGAATCGAAAGACCTCTCCCGAGGGAGTTTCTTCTCTTCCCGGCGCGCACTACCTTGCTTTCAGGGGGACGGGGACCCGGGGTGCCGTCAGAGGGCGCCGGCGAGAACGCTCAGTTGGTCCCTTTCCTTCGTCTCCGGATCGAGGCGGAGCGCCTCGGCGGCGAGCAGCGCCGCTTCGGCCAGGGAAGACTCGTCCCCGTTCTCCCGTAGAAAGAGGGCGAGCCTCCCCCGTTCCCGCGCCGCCATGATGTACGCCTCGGGGGGGAGCAGCTCGATCGCCCGGCGCATCTCCCTCTCCGCCCCCGCGCGATCGCCCGCGGCGCCGAGGGCCCGCGCCAGCGTCCCCCGAGCGTAGCCGTCGCGCGGATCGAGTCGGACCGCCTCGCGCGCCTCCCGAAGCGCTTCCGCCTCGTCCGCTCCCCTCTCGAGGAGTACCCAGGCGAGGGCGTTCCGATGCGCCGAAAAAAGCGGTTCGAGACGAGCCGCTTCGCGAAGGAGGCGCGCCGCCTCTTCCTCGCTCCCCGCGTCGAGGAGGAGACCCGCCGCACGCCCCAGCTCCGCCGCGCGCCCCGGCGTCTCCACGGCGTATCGATCGAGGGACCCCCTCCGGAGGGCGCCGATAAGCGACCGGTTACGCGACGCCCACGGATCGCCGGCGGCGCGTTTCCAGTCCGCCTCCGCCTCGTCGAACCTCCCGAGGCGGAAACGGGCCTCTCCACGGGCGTTCCGGAGCGCCGCGCGTATCGCCGGGTTTCCCGGCGTCTCCCAGTCCTCGTCGGGGAGGTCCGCGATCCTCTCCCACGCCTCCCGCCTCTCCCAGAGGCGGACGAGGAAGAAGAGCGGCCTCGCCGCGCCGGAACGGCGGTGCATTCTCTCCAGGTCCTCCGCGGCGGCCCGCTCCTCCGCGGCGCTCCGCGGGAGGGGGCCGCGCATCGGGTCGACCGCGTCTATTTCGATACGCGCGAGATGTTCCGGATCGATCGATTCCCTTCGCACATACACCATCACGTAATCATCAAAATCGACCGGCGCCCACGCGGGACTCTCCGGGATCGCCGCGCCGATCCGATCCATTCCGGCGGGCGTGCCGATTCGCAGCAGCAACGTGTTCACGCCGTAACGCCGGAGCCTCTCCTCCCAACCGGGGCCGCAGGCGAGAACGCGGAAATACTCGTCCCGCCAGAACTCCTCTCCGTACACCTCCACACGCCCGTCGACGAAGCACTTCCGCTCCGGGTAGAAGTACCAGATGAAAGAGCCGCCGTAACGGTCCGGGTGAAACACCTCGCCGGGGAGTTCTTCCTCTCGGAGGAAGCGATAGGTCTCGATCGGGTAGTTCACCCGCGCCCAGAGCGAGTCCGGGCCGGACGCGCCGAGGGGGAAACGGTTCGGATCGCTCCGCCACCACCACGCGGCGAGAATCAGGATCCCGGCGGAGGCGGCGTAGCGCAACACGCGGCCCATGGCGCGCCGGTCGGCGAAAAAGCGGTCCGCCGGGCCGGCCAGGTTGCGGGCGGCGATCGGCGCCGCCACCACCGCGAAGGGGAGGATGACCCGCACAGCCCGAACGGCGAAGAGGGCGAAAATCGCGATCGAAAGAATCTCCGTCGCGTCCCTTCGACGCCGGGGGAACACCGACAAGACCGCCGCCGAGAGGAGGGCGAAGAAGAAACGGTCCCGCCAGAGATCGGCGGGCTGGAACTCGTTCAGCACGGTGAAGAAGTAACCGGTCCGCATCAAACCCAGGGGGAGGATCACGGCGGACACTCCGGAGGGGTTCAGGAGCGCGCCCGAGGCGAGCGCCGCGCCGGCCGCCGCTCCGCCGCCGATCCAGAGCCGCCGAATCGCTTCGTTCGTCAACGGTTTTCGGTCCCCGCGAAGGAAGGGGACGCGGCGGCGGATCCACTCCCCCGTCATGGCGGCGCCGAGAAGACCCGCGCCGTAGAGGAAACCGGGGTGGACCTGCGCCCAAAGCGCGAAGAGGGGGACGAGCAGATAAATCCCGCGATCGCCGCGCCGGCGGTGCCTCTCCACCGCGAGGCCGGTGAGGGCGAGAAAGAGCGCCGACAGCAGGAAAGGGCGGACCAGGAAATGGGAGACCGAAGCCAGAAGCGCCAAGAGAAGAGCGGCGGCGGCGGCCGTCTCGTTTCGCGTCCCCGCCGTCGCGAGAAGCGAGAGGAAAATCGCCAGGATCACCGCCGCGCGGAAAACGACGAGCCCCGCCGGGCCGAACCGCTCGTGGACGCCGTAAAAAAGGACCTCCGCCAGCGGCTGATTCACCCACCAGCGTTCCCCCTCCCGCGTGTAGGAGAAGTCGTCGGTGCTCGGGATCGCGCGCTCCGAAACGATCCTCTCGCCGGCGCGGATGTGCCACCCCAGATCGGGGCTCGACAGGATCCGCGAACCGGTCACCAGGAGGAGCGGAAGTAGCGCCCAAAGCGCCGGCTTCCGGAGCGAGCCCGAAACACGCACCTAACCCTCCTCCTTTCTTTGGAAATAAACGAAATACATCCGGCCGATCGGCGCCGATCGCCCCCGGTATTCCCGATCGAACCGTTCGTCGGTCAGGAGTTCCTCCAACCCCCGATTCCAGGGGGTGCGAAACTGCCCGGTGGTGAAAACCGGCTCGGGGAGGAGGAAGGTGTAATGGAGGATGTAATCGGGCCGGCGGTCCAGAACGTATCCCATGTCGTGCTTTTCGTGTCCCGCGTAGCCCTTCCCCATCTCCGGCATCCGCCGCCGGGCGATGTGCCGGTCCGTGATCCCCAGCATGTCGATGGTCTTGAGGCCCGAAGAATAGGGGATCGCTCCGGCGGTGGTGACGGCGATGGTCGCCTCCGGGTCGGCGTTCGCGGCGAGCCAGCGGCCGATCACCTTCCAATGGAGCTCCACCCGGTCCCGGTCCTCGCCCAGAAAACGGACCGCTTCGCCGCGGAAGGAGGCATGAAGCGGAAGGGCGAGAAGGACCGCGAGGGCGATCAGTCGAACCGCGCCGACGTTTCCCTCACGGAAGGAGAAGAGCCGGTCCAGCCCGGCCACGGCGAGCGCCGCCAGGAAAGGGAGCGCCGGCACGAGAAAACGAAAGAAGGGGAGCGAGTCGCCGCCGACGGCAATCACATAAAGTAATTGGAACAGAAGAACCGCCGCGAAGGTTCTCTCCCAGGAACGCCTCGTCCCGATGAGGAGAAGCGGGAGCGGCGCCAGGAGCGCCCATCCCCCGGCGGGGCAAAAGTAACGCCAAAGATACCGCAGACCGCGCCCGGCGGCGTCGACGCCCCCCCCGGTCTTGGCGTAAAAAGTGTTCGGAAGGGGATCGCCGTAGTAGGCGATCCTCCAAACCTCGTGCCCCCCCACCGCGGCGAGGAAGAGGAGAAGGCCCGGGAGGGCGCGCCGGAACCCGAGGCGCCTTTGCGCCATACGGTCCGCCGTCACCACGGCGTAGATGAGCGCCCCCTCGGGTCGGGTGAGCGCGGCGAGAGCGAAGAGGGCGGAAGGGAAGAGCCAGGAACGGCGATCCGATCCGGTCGCCGCCGCCGCGCCGGTAAAGATCAGAAGCGTGTAGGGGACCGTTTCCAGGCCTGCGCCGCTCCAGAGGGCGAGAGCGCCGCTCGCCGCGAGGGGGACGGGGGCGAGTAGGGCGAGCGAACCGTCCGGAAGGCGGCGACGGAGAAAACGCCAGGCGGCGCCGATAAGGGCGAGCCCGGAAAGGGTGCCGAGCCAGCGGGAGAGTGGGAGCGGGTCGAGTCCCGACTTCATCCCCGCGGCGAGAAGGACGGTCCACAGGAAGTTGGTGTATCCTTCCACCCGCTCGCCCGGGTTGAACACCAGACCCGTCCCCTCCGCCAGGTTCCGGGCGTAACGGAAGGAGATGAAGGCGTCGTCCACGGTGTAGTGAAACAGGTGGACGTGCAAAAGAAAGGCGAGCGCGAAAACCGCGAGAAAAAACAGCTCGGAGCGTCGTTCTACGATGGTTCCCCACCTCCTCCGCGCGCGGGCGCGCCCGAGCATAGCACAGTCCCGGAGGGGGCGTCACCGGCCGCCGCGATCCCGATGGTTGTCTCTTCTATGCACATAATGATACAATTGCTATGGTATATCGTACGCTGGAGCGTCACATGAAGAACAAGAACACCGACTACCGCCGCTTGCTGGAAGAGGTTCTCCCCGTCCATCTCCTGGGCGAGGGGGCCCGCCGGCTCGTGGAGGAGTCCCTCGGGGACGAATCGCCGCGGCGGCTCTGGGAGACCGCGAACCTGGTGCTCGAGAGACTCGCGGCGCGGGGGTTCTTCGTGCGCGGACGGGAGAACTCGGATGGCGTAGTCTACCACGACCGCCGCAGCCTCCTCAAGGTCGTGCTCCGGCCTCCGGAAAAGACGGCGCCCGACTACGCCTTCCGCTTCCGGCCCCTTCTCACCGCAAGCTACGCCGCCGAGGGGAAGGGGGAGTCGCTCGAATCGGTCCTCACCGGCGTCGCCACCCGCGCCTCCGAGGAAGACCTGGGCGACGCGCTCCGCAAAATCGCCGAGTACCTCCGCCGCGCCCTCGATCCGGAGCGGGTTCGTTTTCTCACCCTCGACGGTGAGGACCCGGTACCCGGTCTCTTCGATTCCTGGCGCACATCCCGGATCACGGAGCATTTCCGGGATCATCTTCTCGCCGGAGGCGAACCCCTTTACATACCCGATCTCGGCGCCGACGAAGACCTCCGCGAGTGGGCCCGCCGGGAGGGTCTCGGCTCGGCGGCGGTCCTGCCGCTCCGCGCCGGCGAGGAGATATTCGGCGTCCTCGAGGTTCACCACGCCGCCGTGCATCCCTTCGGCGAGGAGGAATTGGGCGTCCTCTCCCTCCTCGCGATGCTCGCCGCCGGACGGATTCGGAACGCCCGGGATCTGGAAAAGCTGATCTACGTGGACATCCTGACCGGCGTTTTCTCCCGCCGTTTCTTCGAACAACAGGTGCTGCGCGAGGTGGAACGGGCGAACCGGGAGAGCCTCTTCCTGGCGCTGGTCATGGTGGATCTGGACAACTTCAAACAGGTAAACGACCGCTACGGCCACCTCGTGGGGGACACGGTGCTTACTCGGGTCGCCCGGATCCTTCAGGAAAACGTGCGGAAGATCGACATGGTGACGCGCTACGGCGGCGAAGAGTTCGCCATTCTCCTCCCCGGCGCGTCCCGGGAGCAGGCGAAGGTGATCTGCGAACGACTCCGCTCCCTGGTGGAGGATCTCCCCGTCCCCGAACCGGGTCACGCCGAGTTCCGCCTCACCACATCCCTCGGCGTTTCCCTCTACCCCGACCACGCCGGCGAAACGGCCGATCCGGACACGGTTCGCCGCGAGTTGCTGCAGAGATCGGACCAGGCGCTCTATGAGGCGAAACGCTTAGGCAAGAACCGGGTCGTCTTCTGGAACGACAGCCACGCCCGCACCTGACCGGCGCGACCGCCCGCCGCTTTTCTCCTTTTTTTACTTCGAAAGAATCTTCCGCGCTTCGGCGGCGTGCGGCGATTTTGGGTCGAGGGAAAGGGCGATGCGGAGGTGAGGCGCCGCCTCTCCCGAACGTCCGCTCCGAGCGAGAGCGACACCGAGTCGGTAGCGGAGGGCGGCGTTTCGGAGGCCGAGACGAAACGCCTCGCGGAGGACGTCGACCGCCTCCTCGTTCCGGCCGAGCCGGAGGAGAATCGCCCCCTCCGTGTCCGCGTAGGAAGCGTTCGAACCGTCTTTTTCCCGCGCGCGCCGGACGAGAAGGAGCGCCCTCTCCGGGTCGCCGCCTCTCCGATAGAGCGCCCACGCCTCGGCGTTGTCCGTCTCCGGATCGGCGGGATCCAGACGCCGCGCCTCGTCGAAGAGAGAGTCCGCCTCCTCCGGGGCGCCCCTCTCGGAACGGAGGAGCGCCAGGAGACGGAGCGCTTCGGCGTCCCGGGGGGGATCGCCGGCGAGGACGCGGTAGATCCTCTCCGCTTCGTCCGGGTCGCCGCTCCTCTCCCTCCAATCGGCGACGAGGAAATCACCGATCCGGATCATGCCGGGGCGGATGTGGTCGGCGCGGGCCAACTGGGGGGCCGCCCCCGCCAGATCCCCCCTTTCGATCCGCGCGCGGGCCATGCCGAGGATCGGCGCCGTCTCGCCCGGGCGCTCCACCTCCGCGTCCTGGAAGAGGAGATCCGCTTCCTCCGCACGTCCCGTTTCGAGGAGCAGTTCTCCCAGCTCCAGAAGTGCCGTGTAGCGTAGCCGCCGGTCCGCTTCGGCGACGCGCCGGTAACGCTCTTCCGCCCGATCCCCGAGTCCCTCCTCCCGGTCGATGCGGGCGAGGTTGATCGTCGGCAGGAGATCCGAGGCGGTCTCCTCCGCCCGGGCGAGCAGGGAGCGGGCTCTGTCGTTCTCGCCGGCGCGGCGGTAGGCGAGGGCGGCGTTGTTTAAAACCGGCGCGATCCCATCACCGATCCTCGCGGCCTCCCCGATCAGGAGGAGGGCTTCCTCACGCGCGCCCCGAAGGAGAAGGTGCCTGGCCCTCTGGAGAGGATAGGTCGCGGCGAGGATTTTCGACAGATAGCCGTCCCCCCGCCCGATCCGGGGATACCCTTCCGCCTCGATCCTCGCCCAGAGCGCGTCCCGGCTATCCGGCACCGGGACCCCGGTCGGCAGATACCGGTAGAGGATCCCCCACGGCTCGAGGCGCGCCCCCGCCGGGCGGAGTGGGTCGCTCTCGATGATCGTGTAGACCGGCCTCCCCCCGGCGATCGCGCGCCGGAGCGTCTCCCCCTTCCAGAGGGGCCCGCGCCCCCGCGGGGGAACCGCCCGAAAGAGAGGCCCCTCGGGCAGGATGTCCAGAACGGGATTCCAAAGGGTGACGTCGGTTCTTTTTTTCTCAACCGTCGTACTATAAACTAATCCGAAGGTTTCCGCGTCCCCCTCGGTCACGAGGCCCCCCCCCTCCTCGACGGCGGCGAGGGCGTCCTCGACGAAGCGGGCGAGAATCCCAGGCCCGCGGCGGTTATCGAGCGGCGCGTTCCGGACCGCCTGCGCGCCGACCAGCAGCGCGGCGGCGACGAGCGCCCACGGCCCGAAACGCCGCGCCCCCCCGTCGACGGCGAGCGCGAAGGGAAGCGCGAAGAGCAGATAGACCGGGAGAAAATACGCCTCGGGATCGTGGATTCCGAAGTGAAAGGTGTAACCGAGGCTGAGAAGGGAACCGCCGAGTACGAGAAGAAGAAGGTCCCGCCGCCCCCGCCGGAGGAGGAGTAGCCCCAAAGGGAGAGCGACCCACAGGAGAGGGCTCATCTGCCAGGAGAGCCCGGACGCCCACGCCCAAACCCGGGAGAGGCCCCCGCCACCCAGATAATCCCAGTATCCTTGGCCGGTGACGTGGGCGAGAAGCCCATCCACCGTGGAGGGATTCCCCCAGTTCCAGAGCGGATGGAGAGACGCGCGAACCGGGAGGACGAGATAGGGAGTGAGCCCCATGAGGAAGAGCAGCGCCGACGCCGCGAGCGTGCCCCGCGACGGGCGGCCTCGGCGCGCCGCCTGGATCAGCCAGGCCGGGGCGAGAAGGGCGAGGGCGATGTGATTCGTGAGCGCCAGCCCCCAGACGTATCCCCCCAGAAGCCACCGCCGCCCGTTCGGGCGCTCGGGGAGCAGCACCAGAAGAAGGGCGAGGAAGAGGGCGGAGAGGGTGTAGACCTCCGCAGAGGTCGACTCCCGCCAGAAGGTGAGACCCGTGCCGACCGCCGCGGCGGCGATCCCGGCAGCCGCCCGCCCCGCGCCGCACCCGCGAAGCCACCCGGCGAGAAGCCCGACGGCGCCGGCGCCGGCCAGGACGGCGAATAGATTCATACGCAAAGCGACCGGCCCGATCGGGAGGAGACAGAACAGCCTGCCGAGAAGGGTGTAGGTCGGATACCCGGAGGGATGAGGCACGCCGAGCGACCAAGCCGCCACGGTCAACTCCGGCCCGTCCCCCGGAACGATCGACGGGGCGACGGTTGCCGCGTAGAGCGCGAGGGCGGCGAGGAAAGCGACCAGGGCGGTCCGCGCCGCGGCGGGTGTTTCAATCGATGTATCCAAGAGCCCTCAACTTATCCCGCACCTCGTCGTCGAAGGGGGACTCGATCGGCCGCTCCTCGCTCCCCATCCCCTCATCCTTCTCGTAGGTCGCGACGCGAAGAACCGGGTGGTCCCGTAAAAAACGCCGGTCCAGCGCCTCCTCCGGCACGCGGCCGTCCATGTCCCTGCCCACGGGAAGCCCGGCGGCGGCGAGGAGAAGCGGGGTCAAATCCTCGGGCCGAACCGCACCGCCCCGCGCGCCCCGGCGGAAAGGGGGCCCGGCCGCGATCAGCAAACCGGTTTCGCCGTGCCAGAAGGGGATCTCCATCCACCGCTCGTCCCCGACATGGACCTCCGTCCCCTCACCGTAGGTGCGGAAGCCGTGATCGGAAACGACCACGACGACATCGCGGGAGAGGTCCACCCTCTCCAGCACGGCGCCGAGCACCCGGTCCGCGAGCCGGTAGGTCTCCCCCACCATCGGGCCGAGCGTCTCGGTCATCCGATCCGGCGGGGTCGGGTCCGGAACGGGCAGCCCCTCCATGGAGCCGCCGTGGCGCGTGGCCTCATAGTACCGGTGAAACATCCAAAGTCTATGGGGAAAGAAATCGGTGCTTTCCAGATAAAGCGTAAAAAAGCGGGGGCGTCGCTCTTCCCAGAGCGCGAAACCGGCGTTCGCGAATGCGAGGTCCTTGCGGAGAAAGTGGCGGAGCGCCGGGTCGAGGCGATCCGCGCCCCGGAAGTCCGCCTCCCGAAAGTAGCGTTCCTCCCCGACCGCGTCGCCGACCGTTTCCTCGAGCCCCTCCGGCCATGTGCGTGCGCCGATGCTGTCCCAGGACGCGTCCGGCTCCCACTCCTTCTCGAAGCCGTGCGCCGGGGGCCATGTGTAGTTGGAGAGGAGAAAGCCGTTCACCGGCTCCGCCGGCCAGGTGACCCAGTGACCGACCACGCCTACGTCGATCCCCGCCTCGCCGAAAATGTCCCACACACGGCGCCGGCGGACCAGGTTGGAGGTGACCGGAATCCGCTTCCCCTCCTCGCCGACGGGTAGGGTGAAGCTCTCCACGCCGTGGTGGTCGGAATGGAAGCCGGTCAAGAGGGTCGTCCATACCCGGGGCGAGAAGAGGGGGGGATCGACGGCCAGGTCCATGACCACCCCTTCCCGCATGAGCCGGTCGAAGTGGGGAAGTTCCCCTCGGGAACGAAGCGCTTCGAGGATCCGCGGATCGGCGGCGTCCACGCCGAGCAGAACGATCCGTTCCGGCAGCGGCGTTTCGCGGCCGGAGCACCCCGCCAACGCGAGAAGGAGCGGAAGGGCCGATAGAATTCGTTTCATATCAAAAATACCCGAGCGATTTCAGTTTCTCCCGAATCTCGTCGTCCGCGGTCAGGTCCTCCGCCTCGACGCGGGGGTCTTTCTGATGGATCCAATCGAGCAGGGTTTTCGAGAGCCGCTCCGCCTCCTCCTGCTCCCTGTGAATCAGGTTGCGGCCTTCCCGAGGATCCTCCTCCAGATCGTAGAGTTCGGTCTTTCCCTGATAGGGGGTGACCATGTATTTCCATCGGTCCGTGCGGACCGATTTCGACTTGTAGGCGTTCCGGTACTCGCCGCGCATCTCCACGTTCCAGGGCTTGCTCGCCTCGCTGATTACGATCCGCGAATCGAGACGCCCGGAGAGCGCGGGCATCAGGCTCTCCCCTTCGTAATGACCGGGCGCGCCGATCCCCGCCGCCTCGAGGATCGTGGGCGCCAGATCGAGAAGGCGGACCGGCCCCTCGACCAGACGCCCTCCCCCGATCAGCAGGGGCGCGTGTAAAATGAGCGGGACGTGGATCGAGCTCTCCCAAAGAAAATCGCCGTGATCGAACCAGTACCGATGCTCGCCGAAACCCTCGCCGTGGTCGCCGGTCACCACCGTGAGCAGGTCCCCCCGCCTCTTCTCCGGCACCGCATCGAGAAGCCGATCCAGGTTCCGGTCCACGAAGGCGATCTCCCCGTCATAGGCGGCGAAGAACGCCTCCAGATCGTCACCGCCGAAGGGGACGCGGCCGAAGCGGATCGCCATCACGTCGTCCAGATCCGCCGGGTCGTATGGGGTGGACGGCGGGCGTCGCACCCGCCCGTACGGTTCGGGCGGCGCGTAGGGCCAGTGAGGATCGAAATAGTGCACCCAGAGAAAGAAGGGCTCGTCCCCCACTCCGGCGAGCCATTCCACGGCGCGCTCCGTCACGCGGTCCGCGCTCCTCTCCAACTCCCCCCCCTCCGGCCGCGACTCGGTATCGTCGTCGTACACCTCGAATCCCCGATCGAGCCCGAAGCTCCTGCTGAGGGGGAAAGCGCCGACGAAGGCGGCGGTCCGGAAGCCCCTCTCGGCGAAAACCTGCGTCACCGTGCGGACATCCTCCCCGAGAGTGAAACCGTTCCTCGGCACGCCGTGGGTGCGCGGGTAGAGGGAGGTGAGGATCGTCGCATGTGAGGAAAGAGTGGTGGGAACCTGGACGAAACAATCGGCGAACTGCGCTCCCTCCCGGGCGAGCCGGTCGAGCGTGGGCGTGCAGGCGGCGCCGTTTCCGTAGGCGCCGATCCGATCCGCCCGGCAGGTGTCGATGGTGACCAGCAGGACGCCGCGCGCCTTCTCCCCGGGCTTGCCGGCGCAGGCGAGGGCGATCCCCACAAGAAGAACGATTCCGAGCCGCCGCGACATCCGTTTCCTCCCTCTCTCTAAACTATCGGATCGGGCCGCTTGGCGCACACCCAAAAGCGTTACTCCGCGGGATCCCCTCCCGATCCCGGTCCCTATCGACAAGAACCCGGCCGCGGGTCGCCCGTTCCCCTTGATTTCGGAAAAAGTAAAAGAGACTGCGGGCCTCGGGTCCGAGAGACGGCGGGGAGACGATCATCCCCTATCCTGCCTAGTGAGAGGAAGTGAGGGACGACCATCCGGCAAAACTCGTAACACATTGGAATTATGACGGATATGGCCCGCACCCCCCGGAAGGCGAAAAAGGATTGATCGGGCCGAGGAAAGAACCGAACAAATCGGGGGTATTTACTCGTCTTTTATTCAGGAGAACATCGGAGCCCGGAATCCCGAAAGGGATCGGACGGCGTTGACGATCAAGCGCAGTGTTTGTAAATTGAGAGTGTACAATCAGTTGTTCGCTGCCTAACGAGGGGGGATGACCCATGAAGCGCCATCGGTTGGATCCCGAAGCGCGCGGCGGTGTGCTACCGAACCGCGCGGCGAGAACCGGCGCGATCCTGTTCTCGATGCTGTTCCTCCTTCTCGTTCCGCCCTCCCTCCACGCCGAGGGTCCGCAAGGACACGCCCCCACCGATTTCGGCCGCGATACGGGGGACGCCCTGCTGCTCCTCCGCGTCGATTCCATCGATGAACTCTGGTCATTCGTGGAGGAGTGGGAGCGGGAAGGAGCCTGGTTCCCCAACGTCTATCCGCCCGATCTCCTGATCGGCGACGTTCCGGCCTTGATCGAGTCCGACCTGCGCGCCGACCCGCGCGTAGAGGCGCTCCATCGCAAGCCGGCGCGCCCCGCGCCGGGCAAACAGGCGAGGCGCTGGGCGGACGTGATCGAATCGTGGAACAGGGAACTTCTCCCGAGGGAGAATCCCGGCGCCGGCAAGGCGGGCGCCGAGGAATTCGAGGACATCCTGCTTCCGCCGGTTGAGATCCCCGCCGAGGCCCACGCCGCGTGGTCGAAAGTGCAGGGAGACAAGGTATACGGCAGAGCCTTCGGGGCCAACATCTTTCAAACCTCGGAAATTCTGATGGAGAAGGTCGCCGTCGCCACCATCCTCCTCGATTCGGACGGGGGGAGCTTCTCGGACGGCGAGATCATTCCGATCCATGAAAACGTCCGAGCCGCCTGCGATTTCTGGGCGCACACCTACGCGGGTCCCGGCGTCCGTTTCGTCCACCGGTTTTACAACAACGTCCCCGTTTCCCGGAACTTCCATCAGCTCCACCCGATGTACAAAGAAGAAGACTGGGTGGAAGAGGCGATGCTTGCCCTCGGCTATACGGGCCAGGGGTTGGGGAAGTTCCTCAACGTTCCGATCCCCAACGCCGGGGTTTATGAACTCCTCGATTCTCTCCGCACGAAATTCCAGTCCGAGTGGGGCGTCGTCTTCTTCATCGTCAAAGAGGTGAACGGTCTCGGGCCCGGCTACACCGCCTACGCCCACCTCGGTGGTCCCTTCCTGGTGGTCCCCTCCGGATACAACGGGACGATCAGCAACCGCCCCTATTCCCTTGCGCACCTGATCATCCACGAATCGGCCCACACCTTCTGGGCGCTGGACGAGTACCGCTCCGGCGGGACGAGCACCCCCTGCCACGTCCGCTCCGGTTATCACGGCGTCATGAACCTGAACAGCCTCAACCGAGATTACACCTGCATGAACATCACGCCCGTCCCCTGCTGCATGAACGTGCCGACCGACGCCACCTGCAAATACACACTCGGCCAGATGGGCGTGTGGGACGCGGACACCAACGGGATATGGGATATTCTGGACACCCGCCCGCGGATCGTCGTCGATGGAATTCCGGACACGATCACCACGGTCTTCCCGAACATCACCGGCATCGCCGCCGTATCGCCGCGCGTCAACCAGGCCAACGCTTCGGGCCTGCCCATGGGAGACTTGGGGAAAACGCTCGGCAGGAACAACATCACCTTCAACACGATCCATCACGTCATCTACCGGGTGGACGACATGCTCTACTCCGAGAGGGACGGCGACGACATCGTCTACCACGAACTATGGATGTACGCCGACCCCGAAGGCGGCTGGGGGGGGGATTCGACGCGGGTCCATTTCAACTTCGTCCCCGATTCCCTCACCGGGGGGATGCACACGCTCACCATCCGAGCGGTCAACTCGCAAGGACTTCCTTCCATCGGCGGCGCCCAGTATCGCGACTCCATCTTCGTCAAGGCGATCGCCCTGCACGATTTCATCGCCGAACCCGATTTCGAAGGGAAAGTGTCCATCTCCTATCGGATCCGCGGGGGAACCTTCGGCGCCCAGGGGAAGCTCTACCGGCGGGACAGCGCGGGGAACGAAACGATGATCGACCAGTTCCCCCTCGAGTCGGATTCGCGGAAAACCATCGTCGACGAGGGCACCCGGCCGGGTGAACGATACGTCTACCGGTTGGAAGGGTCGGCGCTCGGGATTTCCTGGAACTGGACATCCGGGGTGAACGCTCCCGCGCCGATCGCGAAAAATGAGCACCTCTCGCGGATCACCCCCAATCCCTTCTCCCCGCGGAAACACCCGGACGGAGCGATCATCTCCTTCCATGTCCCCAAGGGCCCTCTCAACGCGCGTTACAGCGGCGGGTCGGGAAAGCCGGGCGACAACGAGATCTGGACCCCTCCCACGGCCTCTTACGCGCCGGCCGGGAGCATGGTGTCGGGCAAATACTCCCAACTCGCCGTCCATGTGGACATCTATAACATCGCAGGGCGGCGGGTCCGTCACTTCCCCACCGTCCACTCTTACGAGGGGATCTACGACGATCAAGCGAGGGAGTTCCTCTGGATGGGCGAGGACGATTCGGGGCGCAGGCTGCCGGCCGGCATCTATCTGGTACGCATGTCGACCGGGGATGACGTGACGGAGACCCGCAAGGTGGTTCTCCTCCCCTGATTCGAACGACGGTAAAGAGAAGCCCCCGGCGGCCACGTGCCTCCGGGGGCTTTTTCGCGAAACGATTCGAACGATCGGAGCGCTCCGCTCAAGCGGCGGCGCGGCGTCTCCGAACCAGGCGGAAGAGCAGGAAGAGCAGCACCGCGAGCACCGCCGCCAGGAGGACCGCCTGAAGGATCGGGAAACCTCCCCGATCGTCCTCCGATTGCAACCAGTTCCGGTAATCCACTTTGCCCGCGGCCAGATTGTCCGAGTCCCAATAATCCTGGATCTCGTCCAGGTTGGCCGGGTAGCCGAGACGGTTCATGGTCGAAGTGAGCACGGGTCCCCAGAAATTGTACCGCGCGTCGATCTCGTTGCGGGACTGGTTCGCGACGACCAGGTACTGACTACCGAGAAACACGTTCCCCTTGCCGGGGGCGCCGCCCACCGTCGGATGGTACCGTTTCCCCACGATCACGATGCAGGCGTTCCCCGTGTTCACGAAACGGTTTCGAACGATTTCCGCCGTCGATGCGCGGCAGGTGATGTCATATTGCTCGGAATCGGAGAAGTGGTTGCCGTCGATCCGAAGAGGGGAGTTGGCGATCCGGATCCCGTCGAAGCAACCCTCGAAGCTGTTCCCTTCCAGAACCCCCTCGCAGGAATCGATCCGTACGCCGGCGCCGCCGAGAAAGCGGCAATCCCGGAGTGCCACCTCGCGATCGGCCAGCAGAACGGCGAACAGACCTTTTGCCTCGCTCATGTCGAAGGTGATCCCCTCGATGCGCGCCGCGCCTCCGCCATAGGCGACCACCGTGTTCATGGCCGGATCGGAGGGGCGGATCACCGTCGATTCGGCTCCATCCCGGCCGATAAGCGAGAAACCGATTCCCTCGGGGATCACCAACCCCGCTCCGTATTCGCCCGGACCGAGTACGATCCGGTCTCCGTCGGCGAGCGATTGAACGGCATCCTCCAGGGTGGCGGCGTCACCGGGTACCGCGATGTCTTTCGCCGCCGCTCCGAAGGGGAGCATCAGAGCGGCGAGTAAAACAGCAGCTACGAGTTCTTTCATCGAATCACCTTTCGTTCCGAAACATCGACCGTATGACCCGCCGTCG
Source organism: Candidatus Eisenbacteria bacterium (assembly GCA_016930695.1). Lineage (NCBI taxonomy): Bacteria > Candidatus Eiseniibacteriota > Candidatus Eiseniibacteriota bacterium. Next base: position 91,944 of record JAFGGD010000034.1, on the reverse strand, counting down.
GGCCCCCGCTTTCCGCTCTCTTTGTATCACGGCGCCGCTCCGTTTTCCAGCGCGACGAGCCTCCGCTCGATCGTTCGGTCGCCCGGCATACGCGCCGCCGCCTCCCGGAGCAGGGCGATCGCCTCACCGGCCCTCCCCGTCGCGGCCAGGTGATCGGCGAGCAGAATCACCGGACCGGGTAGCCCGGGGGAAACGCGCACGCCTCGCCGCAGTTCCTCCTCCCCTTCGGCCGTCTTCCCCGCGCGGATCAGCGCCATACCCAGATTGGCGTGGATCCTCCCATCCGCGATCCCGGATCGGAGAAAGAACCGGTACTCGTCGATCGCCTCCTCGTAGCGCCCCTCCTGCTGGAGGAGAAACGCGAGATTGGCGTGAAGATTGGGATTGCGATCGTCCAGGGCGATCCCCCGCCTGTAGGCATCGATCGCCTCGGAGGCCTTCCCCTCGGCGGCGAGGGTGATGCCCAAATTATTCCACGCCTCGACATTCAGGGAGTCCAGGGTCAGGGAAAGTCGTATCGAGGCGACCGCCCCCTCCAGGTCCCCCCTTCGGCGAAGAAGAACGCCCAGATCGTGATGGGCCACGCTGGAGCCCGGATCGATCCGGATCGCCGCGCGGTAACGCTCCTCCGCCGCATCCAAGTCCCCGCGCTCCATAAGGGAGAGACCCTCCCCCTGGTACCCCAACGCCCAATTGACGGGTCCCGGAACGCCGAAGTCGTGATTGAGAAGAAAAAGAGCGCCGCCCAAGAAAAGAAACGCGCCTCCCGCGCGGGCGGGGCGCCTCCTCAGGTCCCCGCCGAGGCGGAGGAGCGCGGCGGCCGCGAAGAGGAGAAGGGGCGGCAGAAGCGGCATTCGATAGCGGGAACAGATGAAGAAGCTCACGATGGAGAGAGAGTAGAAACCTAGAAAGAGAACCAGAAGGAGTCTTCTCTTCTCCCGGATGCCGCCGAGCATACCCAGAAGGGCGAGAGGAACGATCAGGCCGAAACCGAGAGGGAGAAGGCGAAACACCCGGGAGTAACGCGCGGCGAAGGGGATGATCTGGTTGTTGGAGAGTTCCCCGCCTCGAACCAGCAGATAGGTCTTCCGGAAAAGGAGACGGAACGCTTCTCCGGGCCGCTCGCGGAAGAAGGAGAGGCCGCGCCCATACCAATAATCCGATACCTCCGAGGCGCGGAGCGGCCGCCCGGCGCTTCTTTCGGCGAGGATGCGGGCATCCTCGATTCCCCCCCACCAGTCCTTGCGGATCCCCGGCGCGGTCGCGCTCCAACCGTCCGCGCCTGGATGGTTTCCCAAGTAAAAATTGATCCCCCCCTGGCTGGCGATCAGCACGGGATCCCCCTGCCGGGCGTTTCGGACCGTAATCGGAAGGATCAGGAGCAGGGCGCCGGCCGCCGTGAGAAGCGTCCTGCCGGCGATTCCCCGGGGTCCCCATCGCCGCAGAAAAGCCAACCAGATCGGTATGGCGGGGGCAAAGAGAAGAACGTTGGGGCGGGCGATCGCCGACAACCCCAGAACCGCCCCGGCGACCACCCACTCCCGTCTTCGGTCGAGTTTTTCCGCCCGCAGGAGTTGCAACAAGAGAAGCAGGTCCAAGAAGACCACGAGTGACGTGATCAGCAGTTCCCCCTCGAAATAGGGGAAGAGAGGGTAGAGAAGCGCCATGCCGAGGGCGAGAAACGCCACGGCCGGGCTGAAAACCCTTAACCCAAGCAAATAAATAAGATAGAGCGAAAAAACCCCAAAAATCGCCTGGGCGGCGCGCGCGCGGATCAGAGGATCCCCCCCCGATCGATAGAGGGCGGCGAGAAAATAGGGATAGAGAGGCGCGCGGAAGTAGGGCTCCCCATCGGTGATCGGGTCTCCGTCGACCAGAGAGAGCGCCCATTCATGGTGGTAGGCGGGATCCATCACCGGACGGTCGAAAACCGGTGATTCGCGCATGTCAAAAATGTGAAAGAATCGTAGGGCGCTGCCGATAAGGAGGAGGAGCAGCAGGAGCGAGGTTCGTCTGGACGGGTATTTCATCGGCCTCAAGCCCCTTAACCTGTTGCCACAAAAATAGATATGCGATCTGGATTGTAACAATCCGGGCGCGGGGGCACAAGAGAAAACCGAGGGTGGATACCAAATCCCCGTTCGGGGGGTAGACACCCGGGGAGATCTTGTGTTAGAGTTTTGCCGTCACGAGAGTTAGTGACCCCACCCCCGCATTTCCCGGTTGACTTTTTGAGATCGAGGATGCTACAATTAGTCCACTTGGATTAGACCGACAGATTTTTGACCTGATAGCTTCCCAGGCACGAACCTCAGGACCCCAAGGAGGTGAAGGCTGAGAGAGACAAAACATTCCTAGCGAGTGGTCGTGTCTCAAACGTATTTCTTAGGAGGTTCCATACTCATGAAGAAGCTACTCCTGGTTGCTTTCCTGGCTCTGGCCCTGGCGGCGACGGCGTTCGGTGATGTGAACCGTCCGCACCAGGCCGTTCAGGAAGCCATCGCGCCTCATGGTGACGGCGGCGCCACCGGCTTCTGCTCCATCATTTACTACAACCTCTGCGCTGGCTGGCTGTGGACCTGGTCCGGCTGGGCCCCGGGCGATGAGGTTGGCGTCTACTTCGATCTGCCGGCCGACTGTGGCAAGCTCGCGGGCGAGTGCTGCGAGAACCTCGGTTCCTGGTGGTACTGGCGCTACACCCTCCCGACCTACGGGTATGAGGTGCACGTCGACCTTTGGGAGCTCGATGCTTCGTTCTGCAAGACCAGCTACGTCGGCGGTTCGGCCACCATCGACCCGATCGAGCGTTGGAACAACTTCGGTGGTCTCGGCACCGTGTCCAGCGACTACTGCGGTCTGATGATGACCTGGGTTCTCGGCACCCTGCCGCGCTTCGCTTCGACCAACAACGTGGCCAACATCGCGGCGCCGAATCCCTGCGCCGGCTTCGTTGTCCCGACCATTCCGGGTCACACCTTCTACTGGGGTGGCGCCGTGACCCAGTACTGCCCGCCGCAGTACCTGGCTGATGGCCTCGGACCGTCCGAGGGCTTCATCGACGCCAGCTTCGATTGCCAGACCGGCATCGCCACCGAGCCCGCTTCCTGGGGCGAGGTCAAGGGTCTGTTCCGGTAGTTCCGGACGATTCAACGACCAAAAATCCCGGCCGGATCTCCGGCCGGGATTTTCTTTTTTCTTAAAATGAGCGCGGCCGAGACGCCTTTTCATTCAGCCGTCCCCCATCCGGAGAACGGATCGACCTCATGGGGAAAGGCGCCCGGGAAAAGCGCGATGAATGGCCGAGCCCCCGCTCCCGATCAATGGACCATGTAATTGATTAACACGGGTTAATGAATAACGGCATTATCGATAGACACATGATATTTCCTGCCTTTTTTACACCGCGTGGATTTTCAATCATTTACAAGGTGCCATCCGATCCATCCTTGAAACTTCAAAATCTCGCTTGACCGCGGTCTCCCTTTTCGGTTATCCTGTCAATCGCTAAGCAATATGGACCGCACGGTCCGCGCCTCTCCGTTCTGCATCTCGTCGCTTCACCATCGACGCCCCCTTTCGGACCCGATCCGGTCGGCGTTTTCGCGTTTGGATGAGCAGGGCCGTTCGGGCTCTCACACCTCGCTCTGCCGGTCGAATTTGCTTCATCGATGCCTTCTTTCTCGATCCCGAAACGGTCGGCGTGTTTCGTTTATAGGATTGTTTGCCGATAGCTTCCCAACATGTACCTCGAGGACCCGTAGGAGGTGATGCCGCGCTTTCGATCTCGATCGAGAAAGGAATAAGCGACAACACGTGTCATTCCGTCTTGCACGGTCCGAAGACCGTGAGGAGGTTTCAAAACATGAGAAAGCTGCTTTTGATCGCCTTTCTGACCGTGGCCTTTGCCGCGGCGGCGAACGCCGACTTCCAGCGGGAAGCCATGCAGGAAGCGATCGTCCCCCATGGTGACGGGGCGGCCACCGGTTTCTGCTCGATCATCTACTACAACCTCTGCGCCGGCTGGCTCTGGACCTGGACCGGCTGGGGCCCGGGCGATGAGGTGGGTGTCTATTTCGACCTGCCCGTCGACTGCGGCAAGCTCGCGGGCGAGGGGTGCGATAACCTGGGCAGCTGGTGGTACTGGCGCTACACGCTCCCGACCTACGAATACTACGTTGTGGTCGACCTTTGGGAGCTGGATGCTACCTACTGCAAGACCAGCTACGTCGGCGGCGCGGCCCCGATCGACCCGCTCGAACGGTGGAACCACTACGACGGCCTCGGCTGCGTGGACGCCGACTATGTGGCTCTCATCATGACCTGGGTCAAGGGTACCCTGCCGCGCTTCTGCTCGACCAACAACGTGGCCAACATCGCGGCGCCGAATCCCTGCGCCGGCTTCGTTGTCCCGACCGTTCCGGGCCACACCTTCTACTGGGGTGGTCCCGTGACCCAGTACTGCCCGCCGCAATACCTGGCTGACGGTCTCGGCCCGTCCGAGGGCTTCGTCGACGCCAGCTTCGATTGCCAGCCGGGCATCGCGACCGAAAATACTTCGTGGGGTGCCGTGAAGGATCTGTTCCGTTAATAACAGCCTCCTGAGCGGGCACACCACTCGCGCCAGAACCCCGGTCGGGAACGGCCGGGGTTTTGGTGTGCGGGAGAGGAGCCGTCGACGCCGGCGCGGGGTGAGCCGTTCCGGCCCGTCCGCACCTTTGGGACGGTTGCCGATCCGGGGACGACCGGGTACAATCACCGCATGTTGCGGCGGTGGATCATTCTCGGACTCCTCCTCCTCCTCTCCTGCGGCGGCGGAGGCGAGGGGAGGCATCGCCATCTCCTGATTATCACGCTCGACACGGTCCGCCGGGACGCGATCGGCTGTTATGGAGCGGAGGCGGCTCGGACGCCCAATCTGGACCGTCTCGCCCGGGAAGGAGTTCTCTTCGCCGACGCGCAGGTCCCCGTGCCGATCACCCTCCCTTCCCACGCCTCTCTCTTCACCGGCCTCTATCCGGCATTCCACGGCGCCAGGCACAATGGCCTCCGGGTAGGCGTGGATTTCCCCACCCTGGCGGAGCTTCTGGGAGAGAAGGGCTACGTCACCGCCGCCTTCCTGGCGAGCCAGGTGCTGAGCGGCGCTTACGGACTCGAGCGCGGGTTCGAGGTCTATGAGGACGAGTGGGAAACGGAGGAATCGGAGATGGGGCTCCACGGTCTATGGGAGCGCCGCGCGGAAGGGGTGACCCGCTCCTTCCTCGACTGGTTCGCTAAGCGCGATCCGGAACGCCCCTTCTTCGCGTGGATCCATTACTACGATCCCCACTCCCCCTATGATCCGCCGGAACCTTTCACTCTCGCCGCCGGTGGGAACGGCTACGCCGGCGAGGTCGCCTACGTGGACAACCAGGTGGGACGCGTGATGGACGCGATCCGGTCGGCGGGAATCCTGGACGAAACGGTCGTCATCGCCCTCTCCGACCACGGCGAGGGACTCGGAGAGCACGACGAGTCGGAGCACGGCCTTCTCCTCTATGAGACCACGCTCGCCGTTCCTTGGATCCTGCGGATTCCGGGAGGCCCGATCGGCGAGATCGACTCTTCTCCCGTCGAATCGACGGACCTCCTCCCCACTCTCGCGGAGTTGTTCTCCTTCCGCGCCGACCGTTCCTGGCCCGGGAGGAGCGCGCTCTCCGGCGGCGACGGGGCTGGCGACCCGGCCCGCGTCCGTTACGCCGAGACCTACTACGGCGCGATCGGTTACGGCTGGTCGCCTCTTTACGCCGTGCGTGAGGGGGGCTGGAAACTGGTGCGCGGCGCCCGGAGCGAACTCTTCCACCTCGACCCGGACCCACGCGAGGAGGAGGACCTCTTCGACGCGGAGAGAGGACGGGCGCACCGCCTGGAGGAGGAGTTGGACCGATTGATCGCGTCGCAGCCGGCGCCGAAGGAGGACCGGGAAGAGCCCGCCCTCACCGAGGAACAGAAGGCGGCGCTCCTCGCGTTGGGATACACGACGCCCGCGCACACCGCGAACGCCGAAGAGGGGGCGCCGGACCCGCGTGACCGCTTTCTCGCCCACGAGTGGATCCTCGCCGGAAGGAACCTGGCGATGGAGGAGCGAACCGCCGAGGCGGCGGAGATCTTCCTGAAAGCGCTCGCGGTCGATCCGGAGAACGTGGATGCGCTGAACCGTCTCGCCCAGTGCCGCCACAAGCTGGGAGAGCGGGAAGACGAGGAGCGGACCTACAGGAGAATTCTAGAGATCGATCCGGATCACGCCATCACCTGGAACAATCTGGGTATTCTCACCGAGATGGACGGGGATCGGGAGGGCGCGCTCGCGTGCTACGACCGTGCCGTTCAGATCGATTCCACTTTTGCCGATGCTTGGGTGAACCGGGGGATTCTGCTCGTTCAGGACGGCGCGGCGGAGCAAGCCTGGCGCGACTTCACGCGCGCGCTGCGCGTCGATCCCGGCCAAGCGAAGGCGCACTATGGAAAAGCGATGATCCTCCACGAAAGGGGCGACCTGGAAGGGGTGATTCGGGAACTCCGTCTCTCCCTCCGCGCCGACCCCGCCTTCGTGGAGGCTCGAATCTGGCTCCGCTCCATCGAGCAGAGCCGCAGAGGATACTGACGGAAAAGACCGGGACGGCACCCCGCGGGAAAGACGACATGAAACGATCACGGTTCGGTCTCACCATCGGTCTACCCCTCCTTCTCGGACTTGCCCTCGCCTGCACGAGCCGCGTTCCCCCTCCGCCGCCCGCGGCCCCGGCGGCGAAGCCGGACAAGGCGACGGAGCAGAGGCTCCTTCTCCGGCGCGCCGAAGAGATCTACCGCTACGGCCTCGACCTTTACCGTTCCGGCCGCTGGGAGGCGAGCGCCCGCTCCTTCACGCAGGTGATCGATCTGCTGGACGAGAAGGACTCCGGTTTCTTCGGCGAAGCGGAGACCCAGCGCTCGGCGGCTCTCCTCCGCGCGAAAACGGTCTACTACAAGGACCGTTGCTCCCGCAAACAAGCCGCCCCGGTCGAGCCCCCTCCGGTGGAGACGGCGCGGGCGGGGACCGGTTCGATCCCCGACGCGGACAACAGCGAAGTGGATCGTTGGATTCGCTACTTCACCGGCCGGGGCAAGACGTCCTTCGCGCGCTGGCTGGAGCGGTCGGGACGCTACGAGGAGTTGATGAAGGCGATCCTGATCGAGGAGAACCTTCCGCCGGACCTTTTCTACCTCGCCCTCATCGAAAGCGGGATGAACCCGAACGCCTATTCCCGGGCCCACGCCGTCGGTCCCTGGCAGTTCATCGCCGGCACCGCCCGGCTTTACGACCTGCAGGCGGACTGGTGGTACGACGAGCGCCGCGACCCCGAGTACTCCTGCCGCGCCGCGGCGCGATACCTCAAGGATATGTACGAATCCCTCGGCGACTGGTATCTGACGCTCGCCGGCTTCAACTACGGCGAGGGGCGCATCCAGCGGCTGATGCGCTATCACGGAACCAACGACTATTGGAGTCTGCGCCGACTCCCCCGGGAAACGCGCGACTACGTCCCCAAGTTCCTCGCCGCCCGTCGCATCGCCAAGGACCCGGCCCGCTACGGATTCGACGTCCTACCCGATCCACCGATCCGCTATGAAACGCTTTCGATTTACGAGACGACCAGCCTCGACGCGGTGGCGCAGTGCGCCTGCGCGTCCCTCACGGAGATCGAGGAGCTGAACCCGGCCATCCGTCGCTCCGTCACGCCCCCCACCCGGGAGCGGGTGGACATCCGCGTCCCCGAGGGAGCGGCGGAGCGGATCCGCCAATGTCTGCTCCGCATCCCCGTGGAGGAGAGGATGACCTGGGAGCAATATCGGGTGCGGCGAGGGGATATCCTCTCCGGAATCGCCCGGCGTTTCGACACCAGCGTGGATGTCCTGGTTTCGATGAACAACCTGCAAAGCAGGCATCGGATCCGGGAGGGACAGACGCTTCTCGTGCCGCGGCTCACCCGGATGCGCGTCGCCGAAAACGCCGGACCCGCCTCCGGCGGGGACGACGCTCTCCGACGATACGCCTACGTCCTCCGGCCGGGGGACACGCTGAGCGCGCTGGCCCACCGCTTCGGCACAAGCGTGGAAACGCTCGGTGCGTGGAACGACGTGAGCTCCCCCCATCGCCTCCGGGCGGGAGAGAAGCTGGTTCTCTTTCTGCCGGAGAAGGTCGCCTCGAATTTCGGCCTGGAGGCGGACGGAGGAGGGATGCACACATACACCGTCCGGCGCGGCGACACGCTTCACGGAATCGGCAAACGCTTCGGGGTGAGCGGCTCGCAGATCGCCGACTGGAACGGCATCCCCCTCGGCGGAACGATCCATCCCGGGGACCGTCTCGTGATCTACGGCGACGGGGAGTCGTAGCCCGAGGATCCTACGCGCGCTTTCCGAAGGCTCCGGACTAATCCACGAGGTCGGTGATCGGCGCGGTCCTCGCGAAACGGATCTCGGCCGCCAGAGAGACGACCCACTGTTTCCGGCCGTTCCTTTCCCAGCCGATGGAGAAACGGCGCCCCGCCTCCGGGTGCCAGTCGACGCGGAGGGCCGGCAACGTCGTGCGGACCACGTCACCGCCGAGGAAGGTGGATCCGAAGGGGACCGCCGAATCCCGCGGGTCGTCGATGGATCCCTCCCCTTCCCGCAGGAAATCCCACCGCGCGGTGACGTCCCAACACGCGCCCCTCCTCCAGGCGAGACGCGCCGTGGTCCGGTCCGCGTCGGGCCCGATGGGGTGGCCGAGCATCGCGTCGCCGTTCATGTAACGGTTCCAGTTGTGTTCGTGACCATACACCCAGTTGTTCACCCGGACATATTCCAGATCAAAAAAGAATCCGGGCGCGCCGGGGAGGCGCTTCAGGCGGGCGCCGGCCAGAAAAGCGATCTGGTTCGGCTCGGTCTCGAAATCGTATTGAAAATCGTCGACCAGGAACTCCCCGTAGACATCCAGTTCCTCCCGCACGCGGAAGGTTCCGTCCATGCTCCAGAAGACGTTGTCGTCCCTGTTCCGGTTCCACTGCGCGGCGTAATACGAAAGGAGCGGGTTGGCGTAGTCCCATTCCGGATCCCGCCCCACCCCTCCGTACAGGACCGTTTCGGAGAGGGCGATCCGCGCGCGATTCCCCAGACGGAGAGAGACGCGGTGCCCCGAGAGGAAACGCCGCGCCGGCGTACCCGTCGAGTCGGCGGGCCGGTCGTCCAACTCCGCGGTGAAGGCGCTGAAATCGACCGGACCGATCCGCCCCTCCACGCCGAATCCGTCGAGGGGCGGGCTCCCCCCCTGCAGAAGAAGCGACCCGCCGATCCCGTTCCCCCAGGCGACGGACCGCCGGCCGGCGGTCACGCGCACCGGGTCGATTCGAAAGGCGGCGTAGGCGTGGGTGAAGCGGCCGGTGATCCCCCGCTTCCAAACCTTTCCGTCGAAAGTAAGGTCATCCCCCTCCCGCGAGGCGATTTCCATCCTCTGGTGCCACGCGAGACGATTTCCCAGGCGAACCGCCAGGTCCCCGATCCACACCGCTCGGACCGCCCCCCGCTCCCTGTCCCGCGCCTCCAGGCGGAAGGTCGTCCGTGAGGTCCAAGCCCGGCCGGGATCGCCGCCGCGGCGGATCGCTGCGATCTCCGGATCGAGTTCCTCCTCCATCTCCTCGAGAAAACCGAGAAGAACCGGATCGCTCCTCCACGCCGAGCCGAGTCGGAGGCGGAGCGTCTCCCGGGCGAGCCCGCCGCGGGAGAGGGGTCGCGTCCAGAGATCGAGCGCGCCGCCGGAGGTCAGAGACCCCAACCGCTCGGCGGAGAGAACCAGCCAGTGATCGAGAGGAACGTCCTCCTCTTCGAGGGCGGAGGCGGGAGCGGCGCGGAGGAGGAGCGCGACGAAGGCCGCCGCCGCGAGGAAGAAGCGCCACCGGCCCGGGCGACCGAGAGGATGCTCACGGAGCGAGCCCCCGCCCCGGCGAGCACGCGCGCCAGCGCGTACGCCGTCGACCCGGTGGTGATCACGTCGTCCACGACGAGCACCTTCGCCCCGCGCACCGCCTCCGGATCGCGGGGAAGGAAAGCGCGTCGCACGTTCCGCCGGCGTCCCTCCGGACCCAGGCGTGTCTGCGAGTGCGAGCGGCCGACCCTTCGGACCGCGCGTTCCGCCATCGGCGCTCCGGAGCTCGCGGAGAGGCTGCGGGCGAGGAGAAGAGACTGGTTGAAGCCCCTCTCGGCGAGGCGCGCCCGCGTCAGGGGAACCGGCACGACGAGGTCCGCTTCCGCCAGAAAAGGATCCTCCCGCACCACGGACAGGAGCGATCGGGCGAGACGTTCGCCGAGGGAGGGAAATCCGCCGTACTTGAAACGATGAAGGATCAGCCCCAGAGTATCGTTCCATCGATTCGCGCTCCTGGCGTAGAACAGTCCCTCTCCCGGGCTTCCGCCGATCCCCCCGGGACCGACGTAGAAAGGAGCGGTTTCCTCACGCCTCGCTCGATCCCAGCAGCTTTCACAAACGAGACGCTCCGCGGCCCCGAGCCGGCGATCGCAGATCAGACAGAGCGGCGGATACAGAAAATCGAGAAGCGCCTCCCACACCACACATCCCCCCTCCCCGGCGCGGCGTCGCCGGATTCACGCGCACCGGCCGGCGGCCGCCGCCAGCGCTTCCTGCATCACCCCGAAGGGCGGCGTCTTTCCGAACCAGAGGCGAAAGGACTCCCGCCCCTGAGCGATCAGCATCTCCGAGCCCTCCTGGGCCGGTATGCCGTAGCTCCTCGCCAGCGCCGTCCACCTCGTCCCTCCCGGCCGCGCCACCAGGTCCATCACACCCTTGGCGTGGCGCGTCACTCGGGCCGTGGCCGGGAGCGGATCACGCGCGCGCTGTCCGAGCGGCGTGGCGTTGACGAGCAGGTCCGCCTGCACGCGCTCCCTCTGATCCCAGGGGACCACCCGGACGGCCGAGGCCGCCTTCAGCTGAGCGATCGTTTTGCGCCCCCGTGCCGGTTTCCGGCAGGCGAGAATCACCTCGTCGAATTTCTGATCCAGGAGAACCGCCAGGACCGCCCGGGAGGCGCCCCCGGCGCCGAAGAGAATGGCCGTGCGCATCCTCTTCCGATTCCGCATCCGCTGCAGGGCGTGCGCGAAACCGTCGTAATCGGTGTTCTCGCCGATCAGCTTCCCCTCCCGTCGCACCACCGTGTTCACCGCGCCGAGCCGGCGGGCCGTCTCGGACAGCTCGTTCATCAAGGGGAGAACACGCTCCTTGTGGGGCGCCGTCACGTTCAGGCCGGGCATCTGGAAGAGGCGAACCGATTGGATCACCCCCTTGACCTGGTCCGTGGAAACGGGAAAGGCGAGGTAGAGGTAGTTCATTCCATAATGTTTTAGGGCGGCGTTTTGTATGGCCGGCGACAGGGACTGTCCGATGGGGTCGCCGATCACGCCGAGAATGCGGGTGTCACCGTCGATCATCCCGGGATCCTCCGAGAAACGGATAGAGCGCCAAAGAAAGGACAATCAACGCCGCGCTGAGCAGCGTGTTCCACGAGAGAGGGACGCCGCCCGGAGCGACGGGAGAGACGTTCTCGTAGAAACGGAACTGGTCCAGCACGATGCGGGCGGCGCCGTAGAGCCCGATCAGGACGAGGAAGAGCCGCCCGTCCCCCCGGATCCTCTTCTCGATGAAAAGGAGAAATCCGAAGAGGGCGAAGCCGAAGGCGGCGGCGTAGAGCTGGGTCGGGTGGATCGGCACGCCGGGAAATTCGGCGCCGGCGGCGGAATGCGCCGGAAAACGGACTCCGAGCGCGCAGGCGGTGGGGTGGCCGAAACAGCAACCGTTGAAGAAACAGCCGATCCGTGTAATGCCGAGACCGAGGGCGATGGAGGGGGCGGTCACGTCCGCCGTCCGCCGGAAAGAGATCCCCGCTCTTCGCGTGAAAACCGCGGAAACGGCCACCGCCGCGATGAGACCGCCGTACATGGTGAGCCCCCCCTCCCAGACGGCGAAGATCCGCGCCGGCTCCGCGGCGAAATAGTCCCAGTAGGGGATCACGTAAAGCAACCGGGACCCGACCACCGAAGCGATCATGATCCAGATCCCGAGATCGGTCATCTTGAGGGGGTCGATACCGCGTCTTTCCGCCCGGCGCACGGCGAGCCAGATGCCGATGGCGAAGGCGACGGCGATCAGCACGCCGTAGAAGCGAATGGGGATCGGTCCGATTTCGAAAAGGATCGGGTGCAAAGCGCGCGTCCTCCCCGGTCAGTATCTCCGGCGGCGCAGCCCCACGCCGAGCACCACCCCGACGGCGAAGAGCGAGGTGATCAGGGAGGAGCCGCCGTAGCTCATCAGCGGAAGCGGCAGGCCGGTGACCGGAACCAGCCCAAGCGTCATGCCGACGTTTACCACAACTTGGAAGGAAAGATAGCCGAAAAATCCGACCACCACGAGCGAGGCGAAGCGGTTCCGCGTCCGCGCCGCGATGAGCAGCATGCGGAAGAAAAGAAAGAGATAGAGGGAGAGCAGGAAAGCGCAACCGAGGAAACCGAACTCCTCCCCCACCACGGAGAAGATGAAGTCCGTGTGCTGCTCCGGGAGAAAAGAGAGCCCCTTCTGCGTCCCCTGCAGATATCCCTTGCCGGCGAACCCGCCGGAGCCGATCGCCACCTCGGATTGGATGATCTGATATCCGGCGCCCAATGGGTCGTGGTTCGGATCGAGGAAGGTGAGGATCCGCGTCTTCTGATAGTCCTGAAGTTCGTTCCAGAGGATCGGCGCCGCGATCCCCACGAGCATGTTGACCGCGAGCGCCACCGCCAGGAAGAGGGGCGACGCGCGCAGGAAGAGGAGCACGAGGAAGAGCAGGAAGAGAAAGAGAATCCAGGCGAAGAGATGAGTGGAGGCGACCATGCCGACCAAGGGCGAGAGTGCGAGAAGGATCGCCCGCGCCGGCAGGCCGGCCCAGTAGAGCATGGGGACCACGATGGCGCCGAAAACGAGGCTCGTTCCGAGATCCGGTTGCCGGAGAACGAGCAGGAAGTAGGCGCCGGCCAGAGTGAGGGGGAGTAGATAACTCCGCAAGGTCGCTTTGCCGAGGGGCCGGTCCGAGAGAACCCGCGCCATCACGAGAACCAGAGCGATCTTCGCCGCTTCGGACGGCTGGATGCGGATCGGGCCGAATCCCAGCCACCGCCCCGCCCCCGACGACGGGGTGACCGCCAAATAGACGAGGAAAGCGAATACGGCGCCGTAAATCGGGATCGACAGGGCGTCCAGCGTACGGAAAGGAACGAGAAGGGCGAAGAGGAGCGCGGCGATTCCGACCAGCGCCCAGACCGACTGCCGGGCGTCGTAGTCGGCGCGGACGTCGGTGGTCTGGCCGGTGCTGTTCAGCACCAGAATCCCGAAACCGAGGATGAGGAGCGCCGCGGCCAGCATCGGCCAGTCCACGTAGCGAAGGAAGAGGCGCCTTTCGAAACGCATCTTACACCCCTTCCCGAGAGAAAAAGTAACGGAGCAGCTCGCCCACCAACGGCGCCGCCACATCGCCGCCGTGTCCGGCGTTTTCCACGATCACCGCCACCACGATCCGCGGCGCGTCGCTCGGCGCCCACGCGGCGAACCAGGCGTGATCTTCGCCGTGAGGATTCTCGGCTGTCCCCGTCTTCCCCGACACGCGCATCCCCGGAACGCGCGCCGCCCCCCCCGTGGAGTGTTCCCCCTCCACCGCCAAGGCGATCCCATCCAGGACCGGGCGGAGAACCCGCTCGGCGATGTCGATCGACTCCCCCGGTTCCGGCGGAAAGGCGGTGGCCACCCCGTTCACGTCCTCCGACTGAAGGAGCAGGCGGGGACTTACCGACCGGCCGGTGCCGAGGGAGGCGTAGAAACAGGCGATCTGCAGGGGCGTCACCAGGATCTCCCCTTGCCCGATCGAGTGGTTCAGCAGAAAACCGGGGCCCCAGCCGGAACGCCCGTAACGCTTGTTCATGTAGTCCGTCGTCGGCAGAAGCCCTTCCCGCTCGCCCGGCAGCGCGATTCCGGTGCGCCGCCCGAATCCGTAGCGGGCTGCGATCTCGGAAAAATGGTCGAGGTCCATCTCCGCGCCGATCTGGTAGAAGTAGACGTCGCAGGACCGCTCGATCGCCAAGCGGAGCGGGAGCGATCCGTGCCCTTCCTCCCGCCAACAATGGAACACCCGCCGTCCGAAACGGTAGCTCCCGAAGCAGGGGAGCAGGCGCGTTTCCGGTTCGACGATCCCCTCGAGCAATCCCTCCATCGCGGTGATCGGCTTGAAGGTGGATCCGGGCGGATAGGTGGATTGGATGGCGCGGTTCAGCAGCGGGTGAGAGGGATCGCCGGAGAGGCTGTCCCACACCTCCGGCGGGATGGCGACGGCGAAGAGATTGGGATCATAGCCGGGGCGGGAGGCGAGGACGAGCACGTCGCCGCTTCGCGGATCAAGCGCCACGATCGCCCCCGATCCGCCCGCGGAGAGGAGAGACTCCGCTCGCGCCTGCAGGTCCGCGTCCAACGAGAGAAGCAGATCCTCGCCGGGGGTCGGTTCGTTTTCACGCACCACGCCGAGCGGACGCCCGTGAGCGTCCTCCTGCACGTAGCGGACGCCGTCCCTCCCGCGGAGCCGATCGTCGAAGATCCTCTCCACGCCGTTTCGGCCGATCCGCCCGCCGGCGCCGTACACGCTTCTCCTCCCTCCCTGCAGTTCCTCGGCCGACACCTCGCCCAGATAGCCGAGCACGTGCGCCGCCAACTCGCCGTGGGGGTAGCGTCTGACGGGTTCGCTCTCGATCAGCACGCCGGAGAGAAGATGCCGGTGCTCCTCCACGCGCGAGACGACGGCGATGTCCACGTCCCGGAGCACCGGCCACGGCTCGTAGGGACGCGCGAAACCTTCCTGTAGTCGCTCCTGGAGAAGCGCCTGCGGCGCGCCGGTCAGCCGGGAGAGTTCCTCGAGGACTCGGCGGTCCCGCCGCACCTGGTAGGGGATGACGGAGACGGAGAAGGAGGGCCGGTTGTCGGCGAGCACCGCGCCGCTCCTGTCGAAGATCGACCCCCGGAGCGCGGTGATCCTCTCGGGCCGGATCCGGTTCTCTTCCGCCCGGGTACGGTATTCTTCCGTTCCGATCACCTGCATCTGGAAAAGACGGCCGAGAAGAACGGCGAAGCCGAGCCCCAGGATGAGCCCGAGGGCCGCCGATTTGATCCGGGAGCCTGGGTCCATCCGCTCGATCACGCCGCCGCCTCCACCCTTCGGCGTAGCCGGGACCGCCCCAAGCGGAGAAGCGCCCCGACGCCCGCCGTGAGCACGCCCGCGGGAATCGTCTCCAGCACGAAGCGGGAAAAGAAGGGGAGGAAACCGAACCGGAGAAGACCGGCGAGGGCGACCAGGTCGTGAACCAGAACCGTTCCGAAAAGGATGAGGAGAAGACCCGGACCGCTCTCGCCGACCAGCTTCCGGTAGGCCCAGCCGGCAAAGGCTCCGGCGGCGAGAAAGGCGAGGGGCTCCACGCCGGAGCCGCCGGACCAGGCGAACGCGCGGAAGACGCCGATCGCCGCGCCGATCAACGCGCCGCCCGCCGCCCCCCGGGGAAAGGCGGTGAACGCGAGAAAGAGAAGCAGAAAATCGATCCGAGAGAAGATGGATCCGGCGCAGTGAAGAAGGGAGGTCTCCAACAGGTGAATGGCGAGCACCGGCACGGCGATCCGCAAGAAGCCGATCAACGCCGCCCCCCTTCCGCGGCGTCCGCCTCCCGCGCATCCGCCCGCGAGGGGGACGGCGGTACCGCTCCCTCGTCCGCCGGCGCGCCGCTTTCCCGCATCTCCGGAAGCGCATCGATCAAGTCGGGCGCCTCCCCCTCCTGCTCGCCGCGAAGCACCACGTAAACCTCTTCGAGAAGAGAGAAGTCGACGACCGGCTCCACCTCCACATCCTGAAACACGCGCCCTCTCTTCCGCTCCACCTTCTTCACCGTGCCGAGCGGAATCCGCGGCGGGAAGACGCCCCCCAGTCCGGAGGTGACGATCCGATCCCCTTCCTTGAGATCCGCCGAGGCGGGCACGTCGAGGAGGCGGAATCCGCCGAGAAAACGGTAGGCGAAGATCCCCACCACGCGGCTCCTCTGGTCCACCGCGCTCACGCGAAGGTCCTCATTCCGAAGCGTTCGGATCGACGCGGAGGACTCCTCCGCCCTTTCGATCCGTCCCACCAGGCCGCGGTGGTTCACCACGCCCATGTCCGCCCGGATCCCGTCCCGCGTCCCCTTGTTGATCTTCCAGGTGTCCGCCGCGCGACCGCCGGTCCGGGCCACCACGCGCACCGGGAGCAGGCGGAACCGCGTCTCCTCCAGAAAGCCGAGCAGCCGGCGGAGCCGATGGTTTTCGAAACGGTAGTCTTTAAGATAGAAATTTTCGACCGCGAGCTGGGTGGCGAGAAAGCGAAGCTCCTCGTTCTTCTCCTTCAGCGCCCCGAAAGAGCGGAGATAGGAAGTGCCCCTCTCGAGCGGCGACAGGGCGCGGTCCGCGGCATCGCGGATCGGCGCGACCGCCGAGCGCTGGCCGACGGCGAGCAGCCCGAGCAGGACCACGAGGGTCGAGAGGACCCAAACGGAATGACGAGGGCGGAGGCGCATCCACGTTTACTTCATGAGAACTTTTTCGTAGTTCTCCGGTTCGTCGAGAATTTTACCGGTGCCGAGGACGACGGCGGTGAGAGGGTCTTCCACCAGGTTGATGGGGAGATTGGTCTCCTCCCGGAGAAGGATGTCCAGGCCGCGGAGCAGCGCGCCGCCGCCGGTGATCACGATTCCCCTGTCCACGATGTCCGCCGCCAACTCGGGAGGGGTGTTCTCCAGCGAGAGTTTCACCCCCTCCACGATAGCGGTGATCGGCTCCTGGAGCGCCTCGCGAACCTCCGCCGACTTGATGAAGAGCGTTTTCGGCACGCCGGACACGAGGTCCCGTCCCTTGATCTCCATCCCCTCTTCCCCTCCCACGTCGTAGGCGGACCCGATCCGTATCTTCACCCGTTCGGCGGTCTGCTCGCCGATGAGGAGGTTGTAGGAGCGCTTCACGAACTGAATGATCGCTTCGTCCATCTTGTCGCCGGCGGTCCGGATGGAGGTGGACGTGACGATCCCCGACAGAGCGATTACGGCGATCTCCGTCGTCCCTCCGCCGATGTCGATGACCATGTTCCCCGCCGGCTTGGTGATCGGCAACCCCACGCCGATCGCCGCGGCGATCGGCTCCGCCACCATGTAGACCTCCCGGGCGCCGGCGGCGGCGGCGGAGTCGCGCACCGCTCTCTTCTCCACCTCGGTGATCCCCGAGGGAACGCAGACCATGATCCGCGGCCGGATGAAGAGTCTTCGTTTCTGGACCTTGTTGATCAGCTCCCTGAGGAGCGCCTCGGTGGTCTCGAAGTCGGCGATCACGCCGTCCTTCATCGGGCGGATCGCGACGATCTCGTCGGGGGTGCGGCCGAGCATGCTCTTCGCCTCGGCCCCGACGGCGATGATCTTGCCCGTCGCCCGGTCCAGCGCCGCCACGGAGGGTTCGTTCAGCACGATCCCCCGCCCCTTCACGTAAATCAGCGTGTTGGCGGTGCCGAGATCGATGGAGATGTCGTTGGTGAAGTAGCCCAACAGGGAATCGAGGAACATGGCGCCCCCAAAAAGACGATTTACAGGTAACCCATCTCCCGCAGGCTCTGATACCTGCCGTCTCCGATGATGACGTGATCGAGGACCTCGATGCCGACCACGCGCCCCGCCTCGGCGAAACGTTCCGTCATCTCGATGTCCTCCCGGCTCGGCTCGGGCACCCCCGTCGGGTGGTTATGCACGAGGATGATGGAAGCGGCGCTTCGAACCACCGCCGCCTTGAGTCCCTCGCGCGGATGAATCAGCGAGGCGGTCAGCGTGCCGACCGATACCAGCTCGACGCCGATCACACGGTTCTTCGCGTCCAGGAGGAGGACCCGGAATTCCTCCCGGTCCAGGCTCCGCATATCGTCCATGAGGAGCCGGGCCACGTCTCCGGGGGCCCGGATCGGGTAGGGTTCCTCGCCCTGATAGCGGACCACCCGCCGCCCCAGCTCCACCGCCGCGAGCAACCGGGCCGCCTTGCCGGGACCTACTCCGGCAAGCTCCAGGAGCTGCGCCGCCGAGCAGACGGCGAGTCCCCGCACATTGCCGAGCCGGCCCAGAAGCTCCGCCGCCACATCCAGCGAACTCCTCCCCCGGCTTCCGGACCCGAGCAGAATCGCGATCAGTTCCCGGTCGGCCAGCGCCCCGGTCCCTTTGGCGATCAATCTCTCCCTCGGCCGCTCCGACGCGGGCAGCCCGGAGAGTGTGCGCGGTGTTCCCATCATCCCGAACCTCCCTTCCCACGGAGACTTACGTCTCCCACCGCAGGCTTGGAATCTAGCAGATGCCGGAAACCGTTGTAAACGCTTTTCTGCAAGGCCCCGGCGCGGGACCGGGGCGCGGAAAGGGAGAAAGCGGTTCAGGCGGCGGAGGTGGAGCGGAAGGGGACCCGGTCGAGGCGGGCGGTCAGGAAGCTCTGAACCACCGCCGGGTCGAACTGACCGCCGGCGGAGGAGAGGATTTCGCGCACCGCGGCGCGGTGGTCCGACGCACACCTGTAGGGGCGGTCGCTGGTGATCGCGTCGTAACTGTCCGCGACGGCGAGCACCCGCGCCAGGATCGGGATATTCTCCCCCCGGAGAAACTCGGGGTACCCATCGCCGTCGTAGCGCTCGTGATGATGCCGGACCATCCAAAAGACCTCGCGTTCCACCGGCTGTTCCTCGACCATCTCCGATCCCCAGACCGGATGGAAACGCATCGACCGTTTTTCATCGGGATCGAGAGCGCCTCTCTTGCGGAGAGTTCGGGTGCGGATGCGGATCTTCCCCACGTCATGGACCCATCCGCCCAACTGGAGCAGGCGGATCTGAAGCGGGGGTAGACCGAGGGATTCGCCGATCCGCGCGGCGTAAATGCCGACTCGGAAAGAGTGGTCCGGCACGGTCGGGTCGCGGCGCTCCAGATCGGAGAAGACCGGGCCGAGTCTTTCGATCAGTTCGCGATGGCGGGCGTGCAGATCCTCCTCGAAGCGGGCGTCCACCCAACGGCCGAGGGAGTCGATGTTGTCGCCGAAAGGGGCGACCCGGCGTCGGACGCCGCGCAGGAAAAGATCCCATCGGCGAATCCGGTCCTCCGGCGATCCCCAGAGCTGGGTAAAGGGGATCACCGCCGTGCCTTTCCCGCCGGAGTCGCGAGGAATCTGTTCCACTTCTCTTCCGAAGTATCCGGCGAGATAGCGGGGACCCGTGCCGAGACGTTCCCTCGCCTCTCCCAAATCGCCGCGGACTTCCACGTCGAGCCCCAGGCTCGCACCGCGGTCGCGCAACCAGTCCGCCACTTCCCCGATCGACTCGACCGCCAGAATCGTCGACAAAACGGGCCCTTTCACGTAACTTCGAAGAAAAACGCCTTATCTGAATGAATGGAAGTCGTTAGCAGAATCATACTGACGGAAGACCGAAAGGTGTGTCAAGGTTTTTTCCGGAGGATTTCCGGGCGTTGGGCTTACCCGCGGAAAGAAAACCGGCGACGCCGCGTTTCGATATCCGCCGAGCCGGTCTCCTCTCGATCAGCAGTATTTTTCCAGAATCTCCTTGCGCTGGTTTTCGTCGAAAGGAATCGGGTAGCGGCCGTCGAAGCAGGCGGCGCAGTAGCCGAGCCCCTCGGGAACGGCCCGGAGCAACCCTTCGAGAGAGAGGTAGCCGACGCTGTCCACGGCGAGATAACGGCCGATCTTCTCCACCGTGTGGGTGGCGGCGATCAGTTCCCCTCGCGTCGGGGTGTCGATGCCGTAGAAGCAGGGGAAGCGGATCGGCGGGGAGCTGATCCGGAGATGTACCGCCGCCGCGCCGGCGCGGCGGATCATCTTCACCAGCTTCCGCATGGTGGTCCCCCGCACGATCGAGTCGTCCACGACCGCCACGCGTTTCCCCTCCAGCACGTCCCGCACGGTGTTGAACTTCACCCGCACGCGGAGATCCCGGAGATGCTGGGTCGGTTGGATAAACGTCCGTCCCACGTAGTGGTTTCGGATCAATCCCATCTCGAAGCGGATCCCGGCGCGCTCGGCGTAACCGAGAGCGGCCATGTTGGAGGAGTCGGGGACTCCGATCGCGATGTCTGCCTCGGCGGGGTGCTCTTCGGCGAGCACATGGCCGAGGCGTCGCCGAACCGGGTCGACGGGGTGCCCGAAGATGATCGAGTCGGGACGGGAGAAGTAGATGTACTCGAAGATGCAATGCCGCGGCTCGGGATCGCCGTTCAGGTCGATGGAGCGGACCCGTCCGTCCTCGATCACGAGCATTTCGCCCGGGGCGATCTCCCGGTCGTATTCGGCGCCGATGAGATCGAGGGCGCAGGACTCGGAGGCGACGACCAGCCCCCCGTCGAGACGGCCGAGACAGAGGGGGCGGAACCCGTGCGGGTCGCGCGCGGCGATCAGGCGGCGACCATCGGAGAGCACGAGCGAGTAGGCGCCCCGGACGCTTCGGAGCGCTTCCCGGACACGGTCCACGAACGCCTCGCTCCGAGATCGGGCGACGAGATGAACGATCACCTCGGTGTCCATTGAGGTTTGAAAAATCGCCCCCTCTTCCTCCAGCGATTGACGCAGTTGCCAAGCGTTCACCAGGTTGCCGTTATGGGCGAGAGCGAGAACGCCCCCCCGGAAGTGCGCCAACAGAGGCTGCTGGTTTTCGGGGCGGCAGGAACCGGTGGTGGAGTAGCGGTTGTGGCCGACCGCCATGTTTCCCGGAAGACCGGCCAGGCTCTCCCGATCAAAGACGTCCGAGACGAGACCCATACCGCGCACGGAGTAATGCCGCTCTTCGTGAAAGCTGACGATCCCCGCTCCCTCCTGTCCCCTGTGCTGGAGCGCGTAAAGACCGAAGAAGGCGAGTTCCGCCGCTTTCTCCACGCCGGAAACCCCGATGACGCCGCACTTGTCTTCCCAGCCGGCGTTCACTCCTCGGCCTCCTCGCTCTCCACGGCGGCCTCCACGGACCAGGTCTGCACGTGCGGGTTCACCAGAAGTCCCCCCTTGGGGGCGCGGGTCACGGCGAGCGATTCGGCGAGCGCCAAGCCCTCCGCGCCGCCGGTCCCTTCCAGCTTCATCCGCCAGAGGACGCCGTAACGCACGCCATGGAGCCCGTCGATGGCGTAGCGCCGGGCCAGGGTCTCCTCGGCCACTTTCCCTTCCAGATCCTCTCGCCCACGGACGAGGACGAGATAGCCCCCCTCCCGCCAACCGCGCCGGTAATCGCCGGTGATCCGGTAGGCGTGCTTGTTCGGGTTGACGAAGAGATTGGAGTCGCGGACGAGCGCGTCGAGCTTTTCCCGGAAGGCGGCCCCGTCCCGGTGCCGGAACTCCCACAGGTCGAGGCGATCGAGCCGGACGAGGCGCCCGCCGCCGGCGACGCGCTTACGGATCGTTTCCTCCGCCGTGAGCGCCGTCACGTCGGGGACGCGCAGGCGAACGAGAAGAAAGAGAGCTTCGCTCAC
Organism: Candidatus Eisenbacteria bacterium; assembly: GCA_016930695.1. NCBI lineage: Bacteria > Candidatus Eiseniibacteriota > Candidatus Eiseniibacteriota bacterium. The sequence continues at coordinate 70,311 of JAFGGD010000034.1, read as the reverse complement.
GTCACCACCTCCCGCGCCGCCGCGGCGAAAGCGGCCAGCACGCGCAGCCCGGGACCGGGCGTGAAAAGCGCCTCCGGCCCTCTGGCCGGCAGATCTTCCTTCTCCCCCACCCAGACGGAGGGGAGATGCGAGGGAACCTGATGCAGCCAGGCAGCCCGTTCCGGATGGGGCATCATGGCGACCACGTTCCCCGCCGGGTTGCAGACCGCCGCCGCGCCGACGGCCGATCCGTTCGGACAGAAGGGGAACTCCCCCGTAGGCTCTCCCTCCGGCGTGGCATAGAGAAGCGGAATCTGTCCCGCCGCGCGGAGTCGCCCGAAGAAATCCGCATCTTCAGACACAAACCTTCCCTCCCCGTGGGCGATCGGGAGGGGGATCGTCTCTCCTTCCTTCAGTTCCCGGGAGAGGAAGGAACGGCCGCCGGCATGGGTCAGGAATATCCAGTCGCAGTGGTAGCCGGTGCGGCCGGGCATCCGGTTCGGCGCGAGCGCCGCCTCAATCCGGTCCACGTTCGTCCCCGGGACCAGGCCCGCTTCCACCAGGATCTGCGCCCCGTTGCAGATCCCCAGAATCGGCAGTCCGCGCGCCGCCGCTCCGGCGAGACGTTCCAGGACCGGCTCCCGGGAAGCGATCACCCCCCCACGCACCCGGTCCTGATAAGAGAACCCGCCGGGCAAGACGAATCCGGCGTAGCGATCGGTAAGGTCTTCGGTTCGATTCCATCGAAGAATCTCCGCGTCCACGTTCAGGCCGCGCAGGGCGCGGGCCGTTTCGAATTCACAGTTGACGCCGGGGAACTGGACGACGGCGACCCGGACTCTCCTCACGGTCACACCCCCGGGAAGAGGGAGGCGAGCGCCTCCCGACGGGTTTCGCGGATCCGCCCGGCCCGGAGATCCACCGCCGCCGCCCCCGCCCGGTCCACCCGGAGCCGTCCGCTCCGGTCGGTCCCGCCGATGCCGAAGGCGGGGATCCCGGCGCGCGTCGCCCGCTCAAGGATCGCCGGCGCCTCGGCGGCGTCGACCTCGAGGAGGAAGCCGGCGGACTCGCCGAAGAGACGCGCCGCGAGAGAAACTTCACTCCCGAAGAGGTCCGCGTCGATCCGCGCGCCGATCTCGGAATCCCGCGCGGCGGAGAGCATCTCGGCGAGGGCGACCAGAAACCCGCCCTGGCCGATGTCGTGGGCCGCCCGGATCCTCCCCTCGCCGGCGAGGGCGCTCATCAAGTGAATCGCCGGCCGCTCCTCGTCCGAACGGAAGAGGGGCGGGCGCCCGCCGAGGCTCCCGGCGACGACCCGCGCGAAAAGGGAGCCGCCGAGGTCGTCGTACCGTTCACCGAAGAGAATCAGGCGGCTCTCCCCGCGCTTCAGCCCCATCGTCACCGCCCGGGATGCGTCATGCACGATCCCGAGAATGCAGAGAATCGGCGAAGGCGCGACCGCGTTCCCCCGGGACGATTCGTTGTAGAAGCTGACGTTCCCGCTCACGATCGGGATGGGGGAGGCGGGATCCTCGGCGAGGCCGATCCCCTCCGCCCCCTCCCGGATCCCCCGCACCCCCTCGAGGAACTGGTGGTACACCTCGGGGTCCTCGGGGTTGCCGTAGTTGAGGCAGTCGGTCATGCCGAGAGGGCGGGCGCCGACCGCGGCGAGATTGCGCGCCCCCTCGGCCACCGCGAGCGCCCCGGCGGCGCGCGGGTCGAGCCGGCCGTACCACGGATTGCCGTCCACCGTCGCGGCGAGCCCGACGGGGCATCCGGGGATCGGGAGGATCACCGACGCGTCCGCCTCGCCGGGGCGAATCACCGCCCTCCCCTGCACCTCCGTGTCGTAGGAGCGGAAGAGGGGCTCGGCGGAGCCGCCGTTCGGCGAGGCGAGCATTGCGAGGAGCGCCTCCGCCGCGTCGCCGTCCCAGGAGAAAACACCCTCCGGCGGCGCCGGCGCGGGGCGCGCCTCCCGGTCGAGGAGGACCGGGCAGGTGATCGACTCCACCGGCGCGTCGCAGACCGTCTTCTCGCCGCGGAGGATCCGCATGGCTCGTTCAGCAGTGAACCTTCCGATCTCGGCCGCCCGCGCGCCGCGGTAGATCGACGGGAGCTCGTACTCCTCGTTGAAGAGACGGAGCGTCTCCTCCACGAAACCGGCGGGGACGGCGAGGCCGTAGCGCTCCTGCGTCTCCGCCACCGCCGCCACATAATCCGGCACCGGCTCGGCGAGGGGAAGACGGTCCAGATCGATCTCCACCCCCATCCCGCTCTTGTCCGCCATTTCCGAGGCGACGCAGCTGAGACCGCCCGCCCCCAGATCCTTGCATCCTAAAGCGATTCCGCGCTCCGCGGCGCGCCGAAAGAGATCGCCGAGGGCGACGTTCAGCACACGTTTCAGGAAAGGATCCGGTACCTGCACCGCCCCCTTCTGCTCCTCGCCGGGCTCCTCCTCCAGGACCGCCGAGGCGAGTGTGGCGCCGCCGTACCCGCTTCCGTCGGTCGGCTTGCCGACGAGCACGAATCGATAGTCCCCCTTCCTTCCCGCGGCGGGAACGGCGCTCGGCAGCACCCGGTCCTCCTCGACGAGACCCACGGCGACCACGTTGACCAGACAGTTGTCGTCGTAACAGGCGTCGAAGCAGAGATCGCCCCCCAGGTTCGGCACGCCGAGCGGATTGGCGTATCCCGCGATCCCTTTCACCACGCCGCGGGCGATGTCCCGGCTCCTGTGGGAATGGCGTCCCTCCGGATCGCCGAAACGGAGCGGGTCGAGCACGCCGATCACCTCGGCGCCCATGCAGATCACGTCCCGCACCACGCCCCCGATCCCCGTCGCCGCCCCCTCCATCGGCACCACCTGGGAGGGGTGGTTGTGGCTCTCATGGGCCACCACGATCCCGTAGCGCCGCCCTTCCCACTCCGTGAACCGGAGGATTCCCGCGTCTTCGCCCGGACCGAGGAGCACCGTGGGCCCCTCGACGGGGAGCGTCTTCAGCGCGTTCCGGCTCGACTTGTAGGAACAGTGCTCGCTCCAGAGAAGATCGAAAATCTGCAGCTCGACCGGCGTGGGTTCGCGGCCGAGGAGTACCGCAACCCGCCGCCTCTCATCGGGGGTCAGCGCGATGACCTGCCGCCAAACCCGCCCGCTCATCCCTCGATCCCCGCGCGCCGGAAGAGATCGTCCACGCGCCGGACGTGATGATTCCAATCAAAAGCTTCCCGGATCTCCTCCTCGGAGAGCCGGGCCGCGACCTCGGCGTCCTCCGACAGGAGCCTCTCCAGATCGAGTTCTTCTTCCTCGGCGCGATGGGCGAGACTCTGGACCAAGCGGTAGGCGTCGCGCCGGGCGAGCCCTTTCCGCGCGAGGGCGAGGAGGACCGACCCGGCGGCGCAGCCGCTCTTCGCCGCCTCCAGGTTTCGCCGCACCCGCTCCTCGCGGATCCGGAGGCCCCGAACGACGCCGGTGAAGCGGGCCAAGGCGAAATCGAGAAGCGTGAAGGCGTCGGGGAGAATCACCCTCTCCACGGCGCTGTGGCTGATGTCCCGTTCATGCCAGAGCGCCACGTTCTCCATCGCCGGAACGACGTAGCTCCGGAGGAGCCGCGCCAGGCCGACCAGGTTCTCGCAGAGGATCGGGTTCCTCTTGTGGGGCATCGCCGAGGAACCCTTCTGCTTCTCCCGAAAAGGCTCCTCCACCTCCCCCACGTCGCTCTTCTGCAGGCTCCGGATCTCGGTGGCCATCTTCTCGATCGACGCTCCGAGGAGAGCGATCGCCGCGAGGAGCGCCGCGTGGCGGTCCCTCTGGACCACCTGGCTCGCGATCGGCTCGGGGGAAAGGCCGAGCGACGCCAGCACCTCCTCCTCCAGTTCGGGCGGAACGTGGGCGAGGGTCCCCACGGCACCGGAAAGCTTGCCGCGGCGAATCTCCTCCAAGGCACGCTCGAGCCGCTCCATGCCCCGCTCGATCTCGAGGGACCAGAGGGCGAACTTTAGACCATAAGTGATCGGCTCGGCGTACATGCCGTGGGTGCGGCCGACGGCGACGAGCCGCTTGTGGCGGACCGCCCGCTCCCGGAGCGCGGCGGCGAGTTCCGCGCCCTCCCGGCGGACGACGACGGCCGCGTCCGCGATCTGGAGCGCCAGTGCGGTATCGAGAAGGTCCGACGAAGTGAGACCCAGGTGGAGCCAGCGCGCCTCCGCGCCGACCGACTCCTCGACGCACTCCAGAAAAGCGATCACGTCGTGGCGCGTCTCCCTCTCGATCTCGGCGATCCGCTCCGCGGAAACACGGGAGCGCGCCCGCACGGCCTCCGTCACGCCCGGCGGGATCGATCCCCGCCTCTCCATCGCTTCGGCGACGGCGATCTCGATCCGCAACCAGAGGGCGTAGCGCCTTTCGTCGCTCCAGACCGCCGCCATTTCGGGGCGGGTGTACCGCGCGATCACTGCTCCCGCCCCCTCGGCTGTTCGCGCATGGTGAGACGGAAACCCATCATCTCCCCCTTCCGGACCACCGCCAGGTCGAGGGTGTCCCCCACCTGCACGCCGAAGAGCGCGCGACGCGCCTCCTCGATCCCCACGACCCGCTCGCCGTTCACGGCGATGATCACGTCCCCCACCTGGATTCCCGTCTCCTGCGCCGGGCTCCCCTCGTCCACGTAGCTGACGAGGACCCCGTCCTGAGACGTGAGGCCGAGGATGCGCGCCGCGCGAGCGTTGATCTCCTGCACGCGCACGCCGACCCAGACCTGTCGCACCTGGCCGTATCGGATCAATTCCTCCACGATCCGGCCCGCCGTGTTGATCGGAATGGCGAAGCCGACGCCGAGGGAGCCGCCGCTCTTGGTGAAGATGAAGGTGTTGATCCCCACCACCTCGCCCCGGGCGTTCACCAGCGGTCCGCCGCTGTTTCCCGGATTGATGGCGGCGTCCGTCTGGATCATGTCCTTGTAGATCCCGCGGCCCGTGTCGCCGGGTCGCACGTCCCGGTGCACGGCGCTGATCACTCCGACGGTGACCGAGGGCTGCGTGTTGTTCAGAAGGTAACCGAAAGGGTTGCCGATGGCGAGGGCCCACTCGCCGATCACCAGGCCGTCCGAGTCGCCCAGGGGCGCCACCGGGAGATCCTCTCCCTCGATCCGGATCACCGACAGATCGTAGGATGGATCGGTGCCGATCAGTTCCGCCGCGAACTCGCGGCCGTCGCTGAGCACGACCTCGATCTGCTCCGCCCCCTCGAGCACGTGGGCGTTGCTGAGCACGTACCCCTGGGGACTGATGATCACGCCGGAACCCATGTTCGCCACCGGCGTGACGTATTCCCGGTAAGGGAGGAAGTCGCGGAAGAACTGGGAGAAGAGTTCGCCGCTGCCGCCGAAGGGAGTCTGGCGGACGACGCGGTAACTCTTCACCGAGACGGTCACCACCGACGGGCTCACCCTCTCGGCGGCGGTCACGATGGCGTTTCTCCGGGAGGTATCGATCGCGTCGGTCACTCCCGTTTCGACGGCCGGGGGGAACCCCGAAGCGGGCCGCGCTTCGACGACCGGCTCCTCCCCCTCATCGCCGGAGCGCGGCGGTCCTTGCTCCGTTCCCCGTAGGAGCAGGAAAACCACGGCGGCGCCGACACCGAAGCTGAACAGGAGCAGAAAGAGAGCGCGCGCGATCGATCCGCTTCGATCGGCGAGACGGTTACGCAATGTCCACCCCCAGTTTCCTCCAGTCCTGAAGGAATTGCTCGATCCCCCGGTCGGTCAGTGGATGACGGATCATCTGATCGAGAACTTTCAGCGGCACCGTGGCGATCCCGGCGCCCGCGATCGCCGCCTCGAGGACGTGGATCGGGTTGCGGACGCTCGCGACAAGAACCTCCGTCGCGATGTCGTGGGTTTCGAAGATCTCGACGATGTCCCGGATCACGTCGAGGCCGTCGTAGCCCACGTCGTCGAGGCGCCCCACGAAGGGGCAGACGTAGGTGGCGCCGGCGCGCGCCGCCAGAAGCGCCTGCTGGGGATTGAAGATCAGGGTGACGGTGGTGTCGATTCCCTCGGCGTCGAGGGCGTGCACCGCCTTCAGCCCCTCCTTGTTCATCGGGATCTTGACGCAGATGTTGTCGCCGAGAAGACGGAGCTTCTTCCCCTCCCGCACGATCGTCTCCGCGTCGGTTCCCACCACCTCGGCGTTCACCGGGCCGTCCACGACCTCGCAGATCGCCCGCAGGTTCTCCATCGGGTCGCCGCCGTCCCGCGCCAGAAGGGTCGGGTTGGTGGTCACCCCGGCCAGAACACCGAGGGAAGCCGCCTCGCGGATCTCGTCCAGGTTGGCCGTGTCCAGGAAAAACCTCATCCGATCTCCTCCTCAGGCGGTGGGTCCGCGGGCGGCCCATCCTTCGCCGTAATCGATTTCCACGAGGCAGAGGCCGCGGGCCGGCGCGGTCGGTCCCGCGAGGCGTCTGTCCCGCGCCTCGAGGAGACCGGCGATGCCGTCCGACAGGCGCGTTCCCCTCCCGATCTCCACGAAAGTCCCCACTATATTACGAACCATGTGATGAAGGAAGCGGTTCGCCGTAATGGTGAAACGGATCTCGTCTCCCTCTTCTTCCCAAGAAGCATGGTCGACCCGGACCGTGTTTTCCCGCCCCTTCCGCGTGGAGGCGGCGAAGGAGGTGTGGTCCCTCTCGCCGAGGAGGTCGAAGACGGCGCGGGCCATCGGTTCGATCCGGAGCGCCCCCCGTCGTTCCCACACGAAACGCCGCCGGAAGGGATCCGCGCCCCGGAGGATCCGATAGCGGTAGGTGCGGGAGAGGGCGTGCCGCCTCGGGTCGAACCCCTCCCGCGCCGGGGCGGCCCGGAGGAGGAGGATATCCGGAGGGAGCATCGCGCGGAGGGCGCGGCCGATGGTGTCGGCGTCCAGGTCCGTCTCGACGTGGAAGGCGGCGACGGCGCGGAGGGCGTGCACGCCCGCATCGGTCCTCCCCGCGCCGTGCAGGCGGACCGGCCCGCCGAAAAGCCGGGCGAGGGCGCACTCGATCTCCCCCTGTACGGTGCGACGGCCGGGCTGGACCTGCCAGCCGGCGAAGTCGGTGCCCTCGAAACGGACTTCGATGCCGAAGATATACATGCGTAAACCGAACGAATCGGAGAAGGGGTGCTCTTCCGGGAGGGGGCCGACCTTCCCCGGCGCGCGTTCTCGGCCGGTCTCTCGGCGCCGCGGAGGCGCCTTCCTCCCTAAAAACGCATTGAAACACGTCGGCCGAGCCCGGTCAAAGAGAAAGGACACGGGCGGAAGGGGCGGCGCGTCCTTGAACCGTATCTTGGCGCTGGCGGGAGCGCCGGCGAAGGGGACCGGCCCTCCGTCGGGAAGGGGGGCGAGGGCCGGCGGCGTCGCCCGATCAGGTCATCAACTCGCCGATGAAGAGGCTCGCGTTCTTGACGAAAAACACCATCGGGAGATCCCCGGCGAGCTTTTCGAGACGCCCGGCGTATTCCGCCTCCTCGCCCCGCTCCGGCGTGGCGAGCCCGAGGAAGACGACCTCGGCGTCCTTGCTTCTCTCCTGAATCAATTCCGTGACGGTCGTATCCTTCGGCTTGAGGATCACCTCCGTCTCCGCCCGGATCCGGATTTCCGCGATCAGCCCGGCGAGAAACGATTCGGTTTGGGATCGGGCCGTCTCGGTGGAGGCGACACTCATCACGCGGACCCTCGCGTCCCTCCAGGAAGGATTTCGGGCCAGCAGGTGCGCCAGGAGGAGCATCAGGTCGCCGTTCCTCTGCAGGCCCGCCCCACCAGATATGGATCGTCCGCCTCACCCCCTCGCGGCGGTAGGCGCGGCTCGGTCGGATCCGCGCCAGCACCAGCGACTTATTGAGGACCTCCAGACGGCGCATGCTCCTCAGGAACTGCACCTGGAGCGACTCCTCCTCCGGCCAACCGAGAAGGACCGTGTTGCTCGCGATTCCCGCCATGCCGTTCGCCTGCGCCACCTGAACGACCCCATCCACCAGTTCCCGCACCACGTCCACTTCGGCGAAAGCGGTGAGCTTTTCCGCGTCCAGAATCTCCTGAATTTCGAGGCGCTTCTCCGCCAGACCGAGATCGTCCTTGAGCAGGTCGCCGACGACCAGGCGACAGACCGTGACCACTCCCCTCCCCTGGCTGAACCAGTCGCCGAAGCGGACCAGATCGAGTTCCCGCAACGGATCGCTCGTGAAAACGAGAACGTGGGGGCGCCAGTTCCGGGCGCTCGGCGGCCTGTCGGCGAGGCGGACCAACGCCCAGCGGATCACGCTCTCATAGAGCCCACGGCGGACGTCCCCCCAGTTGGCGGCGTATTCGCGCCGGGAGAGTACTATCCAAAGAGCCAGCTCGGCGAGAAGGGCGACGGCCCCCATCAGGGGTCGGATCAGGAAGATCACGGCCACGCAGGCGAAGCCGCCGGCCAGCGCGACCGGCCAGGGAACTCGGATTTTGGGCCGCCAGGAGGTGTCACCGCTCAGCGTTTCGAAGGCGGCGACCAGGTTCGCCGTCCCGTACACGGTGAGGAAGAACATCGTCACCAGCGCGGCCACCGCGTTCAGCCCGCCGAGCGCCGTCGCCGAGAGGGCGATGACGAGTGAGACGGCGAGCCCCGGCAGGAGGGCCTTACTCCCCTCGCCCGACCCGCCGAGAAAGCGGGGCGCGAGTCCATCCCTGGCGAGGGCCTGCAGCGTCCGCGGGGCGCCCAGGATCGACCCGACCGCCGACGAGAAGATCGCCGCCCAAAGGCCGGGGAAAACGATCCACGGGCCGAGAAGGGCGATCCGCGTCCAGACGAGGGAATCGTTCCGAAGCGCATCCGCCGGGGCGGCCCGGTGGAGAAGAACGGGCACGATGAGGTAGATCACCCATCCGGTGAAGACGGCCGCCAAAGTGCCGAGCGGAATCGCGCGGCCCGGATTCCGCAAATCGCCGGAGAGACCGAGCCCGGCCATCACGCCGGTCACCGCCGGAAAGAAGATCGCGAAACCGATCCAGAAACCGATGCTCTCGCCCGGACCGGGGGGCGGCGCGGCGGGGACCGCGGGCCGGAGAAGCGCCCCCACGACGAGGGCGACCAGCGAGGCGCCCACGAGCACCATCAGGGGAATCTGCGTCCGGAGCGCCTGCTTCGCGCCGAGCAGGGCGATCCCCGCTACGGCCAGTATGATGATCACCGCGGCGGTTTGCAGGGGAACGCCCGGCCAGAGAAAGCGGAGCGACTCGGCCAAACCGAAGGAGTACAGGGTCACCGATAGAGCCTGCGAGAGAAAGAGGGGAATGCCGATCGCCCCGCCCGCTTCAATGCCGAGGCTCCTGGAGATGATGTAGTAAGCCCCCCCGGTCCCGACGCGGGTGTTGGTCGCCACCGACGAGAAGGAAAAAGCCGTAATCGCCGTGATGCTATTGGCGAGGAGGACGACGGCGAGGAGGCGCGCCGGTCCCAGACTCCCCACGAGCCAGCCGACCCGCAGAAAGAGGATCACCCCGAGGATCGTCAAGATCGTGGGGGCGTACACCCCCAGAAAAGTCCCCAGTTTTCCTTCCGTCCTTTCCATCGCTCCTCTTCCCTCCCCTGAATCGTGGCGATTCTATTCCCGGCGGCGAGCGCCCAGCAAGGTCTATCGTCGCCGCGCCCGGCCCCTCTCCCTCCTTTCCCGGCGACCCCGTTCGCCCTCTGTGATAACCTCGCGGGCGATCTTCGACTACGGGAGGTGAACATGAACCGGATCACGCGCGCCATCCTTCCCCCGATCCTCATCCTCGCTCTTCTCGCGTCCTGTGCGCGGAAGGGAGAGGAGAAAACCGTGGCTTTCACGCCGGAGAGACCGACCCCGGCGGACCGGATCACCGTCCGCTATACCCCCGGCCTCTCCCCGTCCCCTCTTCGCTCCGGGTCGGCGGTCTTCCGCTTCACGCTGGTCGACAAGGAGGGCGGTCTCCTCGCCGGAGAGGTCCCGATGGAACGCCGCGGCCCGGCCTGGGAGGCTGCGCTCGCGCCGGTGGAACTGACCCCGAAGGAACCCGTCCTTCTGGTGTGCGCTTTCGTCGATCCCACCGACCCGGAGGTGGTGGACAACAACCGGGGAGACCCGTGGGTGCTTCTCTTCCATGAAGGGGAGACGCCCGTCGCCGGCGCGCGTTACCAGTACTACCGCCTCCTCGCCGGCGAGGAGAGGCTCACCGACGTGGTTCGCGTCCCCCGGGACCGCGCGCGGGCGCTCGAGGAACTGGAGAAGTCGGTGGAGGAACGCCCGGAGTCGGCCGAGGCGCGTTTCGTCCGGTGGGCCCGCGTCCTTGAGAAGGAAGAACCGGATAAAGCCCGCGCGGACTCGTTGCTCGCGGCGGCGCGCGCCGAGGCGGACCAATTTTTCATGAATCAAGAGAACTGGACCGAGCCCCCGCCCGCAACGGAGGGAGCGCTCGACCTCTACGCCCTGATCGGCGGTGAGACGCTCCGGGACAGCCTCACCGACGCGCTGATCGCCCGTTTCCCCCGGACCCGGTTCGCCTCCTCGGTGCTCTACCGTCGCGTGATGGAGGAGGAAGACCGCGGGCGCTTCGCCCGGGAGATGGAGCGCTTCGCCCGGGAGCACCCGGACGCGAAGGAAGCGGAGGAGGCGCGCACCTACGCCATCTATCTCTACCTGCGCTACCTGGGCGAGAGAGAGAACGCGCGAGCGTTGATCCATGAGGGGAAGCCCGTGGAACGCTTCGTCCTCTCCCTCTACGCGGAAACCCTCCTCGATGAAGGGGAGCTTTTGGACGAAGCGGAGGAGACGCTTCTCCGCGCGATCCGCGAAGAGGAAGGCGCATCGCCGTCCGCCGGCGAGGGGCTTTCCCCCGCGGAGTGGGAGAGAAACCGGAGGGAGACCCTCGCCTCTCTCCTCCACCTGCTCGCCCGCGTCCGGGAAACGCGCGGCGACGACGCCGGGGCGGCGGAGGCGCTCGGCAGGGCTCTCCGGGATCTCCCGGAGCAGGCGACGCCCGACATGCTCCTGCGCGCCGCCCGGATCCGCTCTCGAACGGGGGACACCGAGGGCGCCCTCGAGGCATACGACCTTCTCGCCCGCGCCGCCCGACCCTCCGGGGAAGCGACGGAAGAGTGGCGCGCACTCTGGGAGGCGGAGGGGGAAGGGGACTTCGACGCCCACGCCGCCCGGCTCCGCGAGGAGGGCCGGGCCGAGGCGATGGCCCGCCTGGACCGGAGGGCGCTCCGCTGGCCCGTTCCGGAGATCCGCTTCCTGGACACGGGGGGCGACACCCTCACCCTGGCCGGTTTCCTCGGCCGCCCGGTGTTGATCGATTTCTGGGCCACCTGGTGCGGGCCTTGCCGCCGCTCCCTGCCGCACGTAGAAACGATTTATGAGACAAGAAAAGAGGCGGGCGACGATCTGATTGTTCTTCCGATCAACGTCTGGGAGAGAACCGCCGACGAAGAGCGCCTGGCCGGCGTCCGTGAAAAGTGGGGGGAGTTGGGTCTCACCATGCCCTACTACCTCGACCTGGATCCCGGCGAAGGGGTAAAAACCGCGGCGGAGCTTTTCGCCGTTCCGGCGATTCCCACCACCTGCCTCATCGGACGGGACGGAACGATCCTCTTCAAGATCGTCGGTTTCGACGAAGAGAAAGGGGACGAGGAGATGCGCCTCAAGATCGATTACGCCCTCGCCCGCTGAGCGTGCCGCCGGACGCGTAGGAAAGGACCCCCTCGGGGGTCCTTTTTTTTCGCCCACGAACCGTTCAGAAGAGAAGAGTCCGCCGCCGAGACGCCGGGGAGAGCAACAGAAAAATCGCCGCCAGAGCCGCCTCGACGGCGGGGAGCCAGTCGCCGTGCCGGACCGAAAAGGTGCGGCTCCGGACCGGTAGGATCTCCGCCGTCACCGCGCCTCTCTCGAAGAGACCGATGCTCTTCAGCACACGCCCGCGGGGATCGGCGATCAGGCTGATGCCCGTGTTGGCGGAGCGGGCGAGGAAGAGGCCGGTCTCGACGGAGCGCATCCGGGCCATGGCTGCGTGCTGGTGCGGCGCGGCGGTGGTTCCGAACCAGGCGTCGTTGGTCAGGTTCACCAGAAAACGGGAACCCTCCCGCGCGAAACGGCGGATCAGGGGTGGGAAAATCGCCTCGAAACAGATATTGGCGGAGAAGGAGGTCCCGCCCAGGGGGAAGACCGTGTAGGACGTACCGGGATTGAAGTCCGCCTCGCCGAAGTTCAGATCGGTGATCCAACCCACCTTCCCGTGCAGGGGAAGCCTCTCCCCGAAGGGGACTAGATGGATCTTCCTGTACTCTCCGACCGAGCGGCCTTCCCGGTCGAGGAGCATCGCCGAGTTGTAATACTCGTAGCCGGTTTCGACCCGGTACTCGGCGTTGGGGAAGCCGAAGAGAAGCGGAACGCCGGTCTCCTCCACCACCTCCAGGATCATCCGTAGGTAGCGGTGCTCGTGAAGCACGTAAGCGGGCACGCCCGTCTCCGGCCAGACCGCCAGGTCGAGAGGGCCCTCCCTCTCCGCCGCCTCGCGGGTGAGTCCTCCCAGAATCTCGATCGATTTCTCCTTGTAGTCCTCGTCCCATTTCTTCTCGGCGGAGATGTCGGGCTGGACCACCGCGATCCGAAGAGGGCGCCCCTCGGCTCGGATTTTGGAGCGGACCGCCCGAACGCCGTCCAGGCCGATCCCGAAGAGAAGGAGGGCTGCGGCGGCGAAGGCGGCGACGCCCGTTCGGGGACGCTCTCGGGCGAAGCCGACCATCCCCTCCGCGACGAGGGCGTTCACGGCGACCACGGCGAAGGTGACCGCGTCCACCCCGCCGAGCCGGGCGATCTGCACCAGAGACGCATATTCGATCAGTGCGTATCCGGGCGCTCCCCAGGGAAAGCCGAGGGGACCCGACGCGCGGAGATACTCCAGCACGCCCCAGAGAACGGGGGCGAGAAGGAACGCGGGGAAACGCCGCGACCCGAGCCGGAGGGCGGCCGCGAAGAGCCCCGGGAAAAAGGCGAGGTAGGCGGAGAGAAGGAGATATCCCCCCGCCGCGATCGCCCGAACCGGGATCTCCGTCTCGGCGAGAAGAGCGACCCAATAAAGGAGCGCGAGAAAAAAGCCGAAGCCGAAGAGCCAGCCGGTCCGGAGCGCGCGGAAGAGGGATCGATCCCGGGACTCGCTCCGCAGAATCAGCAGGAAGGGGACGAGGGAAAAGAGGACGAACGCGCCGGGCACGTGTTTCTGGAAGGGGAGCGAAGCGACGACCCCGGCGAGAAACGGGACGAGAAGGGCGAGTCTCCCCCCTCCCGCCCCTCCGCGGAGATCGGTTCGTTCAGGCACCGAATTTCTTGAGCCGCCCGGCATGGGCCAGGGCGAGTGGGAGAATGTGAATCGCCGGGAAACGACCGAGGGACCCGCCGGAGCAGTCGCTCTCGCCGAACCGGGCACGATCGTCCGGGCGGACCGTCCTTCCCTGAATCAGGAAAGGGACCGGATGCCAGCTGTGCGACTTCAGCTGCGACGGCGTGGAGTGGTCCCCCGTGACGATGACCACTTTGTCGGGCAGGTCGTCGAGACGGGCGAACAACCGGTCCGTCTTCTCGATCGCCTTCCGCTTCGCTTCCCCGTCGCCGTCCTCGCCCGCCTTGTCCGTATCCTTGATGTGAACGAAAAAGAAATCGTATTCGTTATAGTGCGCCGTGACCGCCTCGAAGCTGGACGCGTTTGATCCCTTTACATCCAAAACGTCCATCCCGACCAGGCGGGCCAGCCCGCGGTACATCGGGTAGAGCGCCAGCGCCACCGCCCGAAGGCCGTAACGCTCCCGGAAGGAAGGGAAGGGACGATAGCGGGAGATGCCGCGGAGCATGAGGCCGTTCGCCCGCTCCTCGCCGCGGAGCCTCTCCCGGGCTTCCGCGATCCAACGGTTGGCGATCTCCGCCGAGCGCTCCGCTTCGGGCTTCAGCGCCCGCACGGGATCGGGTTCCACCCCCGTCGCCTGCGGATCCGAGTCGGTGAGCCCGTCCTCCAACCCGTCCCCGCGGAAGATCACCGCCGCCCGGTGCTCCTTCACGGGTCGGACGAACACCTCCACGCCGGGGATCTCGATCCCCTCGAGAAGCGCCGTGAGACGTTCGCACTCCTCGGTGGGGATTCTCCCCGCCCGCCGGTCGGTGATCCGCCCCTCGCCGTCGAGCGTGCAGAAATTGATCCGAGCCGCCAGGTCGATCTCGTTCAGCTCGAAACCGATGCCGAAGGACTCCAGCACCCCCCGCCCCACCTGATACTCGAGCGGGTCGTAACCGAAGATTCCCAGGTGGCCCGGTCCGCTGCCGGGCGTGATCCCCGGGCCGACCGGATCGATCAGGCCGAGCTGCCCCTTCTTGGCGAGACGGTCCAGATTGGGTTTGCTCGCCGCTTCCAGTTCGGTCTTGCCGCTCACCCGGTCCGGGAGGCCGCCGAGGCCGTCGAACACGACGAAGACGATTTTCTCCCCCTTCTCTTGGGCGAGCGAAGGCAATAGATCGTGTACGTTCATTCCGAAATCCCTCCGGAAAAGTTCGCGTGGACGTCGAACCGACGGTAGCAGAGGGGCGGGTCGCCGTCAATCGACGGACGGGGTTCCCACGGGGCTCAAGGGATCGGATGATCCTGCGAGCCGCCCGCGCCGGGGATGAGCCCCGCCGAAGGACCGGCCCGATAGGCGAGGGTGAAGAAGTCCCTCCTCCCCTCGGTGGATCCGCTGGGGAAGAAATCGAGGGCGGCGAAGTGAACGCGGGAGACGAAGTAGAAATCCTTGAGGCGTTCGGCGGGAACCGGATCGGCGGAGGGGAGATTCACCGACAGGGGATTGATGTAGGTCGTCCCGCGACGCATACGGAAGTCCAGATGGGGTCCGGTGGCGAGGCCGGTGGAGCCCACATAACCGATCACCTGCCCCTGCGTCACCCTCGCTCCGTTCCGGACCCCCTTGCCGAACCGGGAGAGATGGCCGTAGCAGGTGGTGTAGGAATGGCTGTGCCGCACCTCCACGTAGTTGCCGAAGCCCCCCTTGCGGCCGGAGAAAATCACCGTGCCGTCGCCGACGCTCACCACCGGCGTCCCGGAGGCGGCTGCGTAATCGATTCCCAGGTGGGGACGGTAGTACTTCAGGATCGGGTGGTAACGGCTTCGGCTGAACCCCGAGCTGATCCGGCGGTAATTGAGCGGGGATCGCAGAAAGATCTTGCGGAGCGACGTTCCGTCCGGCGCGTAGTAGCTCGCGCGCTCCCCCTCCGGCTCGTAGATCACGCCGGAGACGCTCCCACGGTCCCCCTCGTACCGGGCGACGAGAAGATCGCCGTAACGGTTCAGCTCGTCCCCCTCGAAGTACGCCTCGACGAGAAAAGAGTACCGGTCGCCGGCCCGGCAATCGGTCAGGAAATCGAAGGTCCAGGAAAAAATATCGGCGAAACGAACCACAAGATCCGCCGGCGCCCCCTCGGACCGGAGCGATTCCCAGAGGGAGCCGTCGATCTCCCCCTCGAAGCGGACGATCTCCTTGCGGAGAGGCGGCGCGTCGAGCCGCGCGCTCCATCCCTCTCCCTCGCGCTCCGCGACGAAGCGCTCCCGGTGGCGGCGGGTGACGGCGAAGCGGACCAGGCTCCCCGCGAGGTCGCGCTGGGCCTCGATCCTGTCGTCGGTTCGGTAGCGGGACGGGGGGAGATACGGGGCGAGGGCGGCAAGCGCGTCCGCCGCCTCGTTCCGATCGAGGCCGGCCCGGAGCGCCCAACCCATCGGCGTTTCCCCCCTGCGAAGACTCCCCGCCTCGACGGTCAGCGATTCCTCCGCCACGGCGGTTTCTTCCCCGGCGACGAAAATCTCCGACGCCGCCTCCTCCCTTTCCGAAGAGGCGCAGGCGAGCGCCGCCAGCAGGAAAAGCGGGAAGAGCTTCATCCAAAGCGGTTTCGTCATGAGATGGGCGCGCTCCTCGCGCGGGGGGAAGGGAGTCGGGTCGTTCGGGGGGCCCGGGACGGCGGCGCGGGCCGCGATCCCGGAACCCCCCGTGGGATCGTTCGATTCGTTCGTTTATGATCCGGCCGGCGCCGCACCCTCGGGGGTTTCCGCCGGCGCTTCCGCCGCGGGCTCGAACCGCCCGCCCAGATGCTTCGCGAGGAACGCTTCCGCCGCGGCGTAGAACTTGAGCCGGTTCTCCGGCTTGGCGAAGCCGTGCCCCTCGTCCGGGAAGAGCATGTACTCGTATTCGATCCCTTTATCCTTCAGCGCCGCCACGATCTGCTCCGACTCGGCCTGGTTGACCCGCGGGTCGTTGGCGCCCTGGGCGATCAGCATCGGGATCTGGATCTGATTCACCTTGAAGAGCGGCGACCGGGACTCCAGGAATTCCTTGTCCGTTTCCGGGTTGCCGACGCGCTTGTACATCACCTCCAGGAAGGTGGACCAGTAAGGCGGGATGGTGTTGATGAAGGTGATCAGGTTGGAAGGACCGACGATGTCGACGGCGCAGCAGAAGAGCTCCGGCGTGAAGGTGGCGCCCACCAGCGCGGCGTAACCGCCGTACGAACCGCCGTAGATGGCCACCTTCTCCGGGTCGGCGTAGCCCTGCTCCACCGCCCAGTTCACGGCGTCCACGAGGTCGTCGTGCATCTTGCCGCCCCACTCCTTGTCGCCGGCGTTGAGGAACTCCTTGCCGTAGCCGGTGGAGCCGCGGAAGTTGACCTGCAAACAGAGGTAGCCGCGGTTGGCGATCCACTGCGCCTCCGGGTTGTAACCCCAGCCGTCCCGGTGCCAAGGCCCGCCGTGCACGTTCAGCACCATCGGCAGGTTCCGGCGGCCTTTCCCGGGCGGGAAGGTGGCGTATCCGTGGATGGTGAGACCGTCGCGCGAGGTGAACTCGATCGGCTCCATCTTGGCGAGGGTGTAATCGTTCAGGTCCGGCTTGTGATCGAAGAGGAACTTGGTCTGCTTGGTCTTCCGGTCGAGCATGTAGTACTTGACCGGGCCGTCGTCGGCGGTGAAACCGACCACCCAGACGTCGTCGTCCGTGTTCCGGCGGGGACGGCCGTGGTCGCCGGGATGGAGCCGCTCGATGATCGCCCAGTCCTCGCGGATGGCGTCGTCCACGACGGTCCACTCGGTCCGGTCGCGGTCGATGGCGTAGGCCTGCACGGTGTACTCGTCCGGGTGGAGCATCACGCCGCCCACGTCGTAAACCGGGTCCTCGGCGATGACCTCGAATTCCTTGGTGGCGAGGTCCATCAGAACGAGACGGGCCGCGTTGGCGTTGCGCGAATCGAGGAGGTACATGGAGCCGCCGTCCTTGGAGAAGGCGACCGGCTCGCTGTTCATGTTGTCCTCGCTGCTCCAGGTCAGGATCTTTTCCCATTCATCGTCGAGGCTCTCGCGCACGAGCAGATCGAAGCCGCCCTCCATGTTCGCGGCGAGAGCGCCCCGCACGGTGAAGTCGGCGTCGGTCTGCCATCCGATGATGTTCCCGGGGTTCTTCGCCACCAGGTTCAGTTCGCCGGTGCTGATGGTCAGATGATAGACGTCGTGCAGACGGGGGTCCTCCATGTTGAGACCGATCAGGATCTCGTCCGGATAGTCTTTGTGCAGATCGACGATCTGCGCCTGCACTCCCTCGAAGGGGGTCAGGTCGCGGATGTCGCCGGTCTCGAGGTTCACCGCGTAGAGGCGCCAATTCTCGTCGCCGCCCTTGTCCTGCACGTAAAGGAGATGCTTGTTGTCCTTGGCGAAGAAGTATCCCCGGATCCCGCGGTCCGTGTCGCGCGTGACCGGTTTGTAGTCTCCTTCGGCGATGGAGCCGACCCACACGTTCAGCACGCCGTCCACCGGCGCGACGTAGGCCATCTTCGTCCCGTCCGGAGAAACCTGCGGACCCGCCTTCTCCGGGTTGCCGAAAAGAACCTCGCGCGGAATCAGGTCCACGTCACCGGAAGAGCCGGCTCCGCACCCGAGCACGAAAAACGCACCGAGCAGGGGGAACAAGAGGAGAAATCCGAGACGAGTCATGGTCGTTCTCCTTCCGAACCGGGGATCTCTCTCCCCGGGCAACGGGGGTAAACCGCGGTGCGGACGACTCCGGCCGCGATCGATCGGCGGTACCCGATCCGGAGGGCGAACCTCTCGGAACTCCGCTCTCCGGACGCGAGCTGTGGGACAAAAATGAAACCGCTTGAACGTACGAATCGGCGCCGGGACCTGTCAAGTTGAAAGGGAAAGCGGGGGCGCGCCGCCGCCGATAGGGAAGAACTTTCCGTTGACAGGACCGGCGCCGACGGATAGCCTTAACGCTACCAATTTCATTCGGATAGGAGGCTTCCATGCCCGTGCTTTCCGTCATCGTCCCGGTTTTCAACGAAGAGAGGACGCTCCGGGAGATCATCCGCCGGATCCAGGAAGTGGATCTGGAGAAGGAGATCGTCCTGGTCGACGATTGCAGCACCGACGGGACTCGGGAGATTCTGAAGGAACTCGAGGGAGGAAACGTACGCGTCCTTCTTCACGAGAAGAATCAGGGAAAAGGGGCCGCCATCCGAACCGCCATCCCCCACATCACGGGCGACATCGCCGTCATCCAGGACGCGGACCTCGAGTACAACCCGGGCGAGTATCCCCGGCTGGTCCGGCCGATCGTCGACGGCCGGGCGGACGTGGTGTACGGCAGCCGCTTCAAGGGGGAAGAGGTCCGGGTCCATCTGTACTGGCACTACCTCGGGAACAAGACCCTCACGACGATCTCCAACATGTTCACCAACCTGAATCTCACCGACATGGAGACCTGCTACAAGGTCTTCAAGTCGGACATTCTGAAATCGCTTCCTTTGAAGGCGAACCGGTTCGGCATCGAGCCGGAGATCACCGCCAAGATCGCCCGGCGCAAGTACCGCGTCTACGAGATCCCCATCTCCTACGACGGCCGTGATTACGCCGAGGGGAAAAAGATCGGCTGGAAGGACGGGGTGGCCGCCTTTTACTACATCGTCCGATTCTGGCTCGGCGACTGATCGAAGGCGCCCCGCCCTCCTCCTCCGGCGGCCGATCCTCTAAACCTTTCTCCCGCCCGGACCGTCTTCTCTTTCGGGATCGAACCCCGAGAACGGCGGCGCTCCGGGTTGCGCCGCCCGGACGGGAAACGAGAGGAGAAACATGCGAAAAGCTCTTTTCATCGGTACGGCGGCGGCGTTCCTGTTCTGCACCGCCGGTTGGGGACCCTTCGGACACGAGAAGATCCGAGGCGAGGGGCCGTTGGTGGATCGGGAGTTCGACGCCGCCGGCGCCCGGGAAGTGACGCTCGCCGCCGTCGGAACCCTCGTCATCGAACAGGGGGACCGGGAAGGACTGCGCGTGCGGGCCCAGGAAAACATTTTCGAGTACCTGGAGATCGAGAACGAAGACGGCCACCTGAGCATCGGACGGAAGGACCGGGTGAACCTCGACCCCGGCAAGCCGATCCGATACGAACTCACCGTGAAAAACCTGGATCGGATTCAACTGTCCGCCTCGGGCGACGTATTGCTCGGCGACATAGAGACGGGAGACTTCCGGATCGAGATCCACGGCTCCGGCGATCTCGAGGGGGAGGATCTGCGCGCCAAGGACGTGCGGATCGAAACGCACGGCTCGGGGGACATCGCCCTCGGCGATCTCCGTGTAGAGAACCTCAGCGCGCGGATTTCCGGATCCGGCGACATCCGGGTCGCCCGAACGGAAACGCGGGAACTGCGGGTCCGGATCGACGGCTCGGGAGACGTCAAGATCGGCGGAGGCGAAACGATCGAGCAGACCGTTTCGATCCACGGCTCCGGGGACTACTCCGCCTCGGGCATGAAGAGCGACCGGGCGGACGTGTCGATCCACGGCTCCGGGGACGCCTCGATCCAGGCCGACACGGCGATCGAGGCGGAGATTCACGGATCGGGAAATCTGCACTGCCGGGGGAAGGGGAAGGTGCGGAGCAACGTCCACGGTTCGGGTAACGTGATCTTCCACTAAAGGAATCGCCGATTCGCATCGCGAGAGAAACCGGGGGGAGGGGATGCCTTCCCCCCGTTTTTTTAAGCGGAAACAGTGCTTCCGCGCACGCCCCGCTCTCCTATTCCCGCAGGTAGTCGTGGAAAGCCCGGAGACCCCAGACGCCGCTCGCCCCGACGAGGAGGAGGGCGAGGAGTGGAATCGGCCCGAGAGGAATCATCCGGGCCGCCGCTTCCATGGCCGGCTCCGCCAGGGAAGCGATGCCGCGAAGAGACCATTCGAGGGGAGCGGCAAGAACGGCGAAAACCGAGCCCACCCTCTCCACCACCCCGGAGAGCCCGACGCCCCCACCCCGACCACCGGAGAGGAGAGGCGCGAGTGAGGCCGCGACGAGAACGGCCACCGCCGCGCCCCGCAGAAGGACGGGACGGAGCCGGGGACGCAGGCGCGTGGGAAAATGCTCCAGCCGCCCCATGACACGCTCCGTGAAATCGGCCGGGAGAACGGCGGCGGGCTTCTCGGCGAGCGCATCCCCGATCGCCCTTTGGAGGGCGAGTTCGGCGCGGCAACGGGAACAGTCCCGCAGATGGTTTTCCAGCTCCGTCCGCTCCGTCTCCGGAAGGAAACCGCCGAGCATCCGTGCGATCCGGTCGATCGAGAGGGCGCATGAATCGTTTTTCACTCGATTCCCCCTTTTCCTTCCGCGGCGCTCCGGAGACCGGTCTCCAGCAGAACCAGGTCCCGGAGGCGCTTTCTCGCCCGGTGCAGGTTCGTCTTCACCGTGCCGAGGGGCAGATCCATGACGGCGGCGATCTCCTCATAGCGCAGCTGATGGAGATGATAGAGGGTGATCACGGTGCGGTACGGTTCCGGCAACCGTTCCACCAGCGCCCTCACCCGATCCGCCAGATCCTTCTCCTCGAACGCCTCTTCCGGCCGGATCGTCCCTTCCGCCAGCAGGTGGATCTTCTCCTCCCCTTCCTCCTCGAAGCTGATCGCTTCCCCCCTCCCCGATCGCTTCCTTAAGTGGGAGAGGGCGATGTTCCGGGCGATCGTGTAGAGCCAGGTCCCGAAGAGGCTTTCGCCGCGGAACCGGGGAAGAGCCCGATACGCGCGAAGAAAGGTCTCCTGCGTCAGATCTTCCGCCTCCTCATTCCCGGCGGTTCGGCGGACCAACCAGAAGACGCGATCCTTGTGACGGTCCACCAAAAAGGCGAAACTGTCCCGGTCCCCGGCGAGACAGCGCCTCACCAACTCTTCGTCGGTCCGCTCCGTCTTCGGTTCCATCCACCTTCCGATTCACCCGAGCCGCTCCCTCCCCCGCGCTCTCCCATCCCCATTCCGATTGTAAGCCCGGGGCCCGGAAACGCAACGAGAAGCAGCGGGGAACTCGTCTTCTCCTTATTGGACTCACGGGAAACGGAAAGGTTTCACACGAACGCCCCGCCCTTCGGTGAAACAAACGGGCGTCTCGGGAGTCGGAAGGGGTGGAAGCGGAAAAATCGAAAGAACCGCGGGGAGGCGAAAACCCCCGCTGAGAACCGAATCCCAAGGAGAACCGTCATGCCCGACTCTCTCGCCGTAACCGGCCGCTTGCTCCAGGAAGCGCTTCCCTTTCTCATGTTCGCCGGCATTTTCCTCGGTTTCATCGCGATCGGTATCGTCGCGATGGTCCTGCGCCACAAGGAAAAGGAGCGACTGCACAAGGAGAGGTTGTTCCTGATGGAGCAGGGGAAGGAGATCCCCGAAATCCTCTACGGGAAGAAAGAGAAAAAAGAGAAGAAACCGAGCGACTACCGGACCACACGGATCTGGCTCCTCGCAATCGGCGTCTTCTTCATCCTGATCGGCGTGGTGATGACCATAGTGATCACGATCACGGAAGGGACGCAGGAAGGGCTTCCGGGACTTTCCTGCGTCGGCATGGGAGGCGCGCTCGTCTTGATCGAAAGGATCATCTATCGGATGTTCGTAAAGAAGAACGGCTCGGGCACGGCGGTCTGATCCGCCGCCGGACGAACCGCCCCGCCGCGCGGCCTTCCGCGCCGGTCCTTTCCCCTGAAGCGCGCCGGCCGGCCCGCAAACCCGGGCCGGCCGTTCTCCGCTCCGCTACATCCCCCAGAGATGGCCGGTGTGCACCGGCTTCCCCTGAAGCTTGAGATAATAGAAAAGCTGCGCCCTGTGCAGGACCAGGTGGAGAATCATCTGATGCAACCTGTGCCCCAGGATCATCGGCGTGGGATTCCAAGGGGCGGGCGCCTTTTTGGAGGAGAGATCCCCCTCCGAGGTCGATCCCAGGGCTTCCCGCGCGACCTTCCTGTCCTCGGAAAGCATCTTCTTCGCCTCCGCGACGCTCCCGACGGCGGGTAGCTTCTCGGCGGGAGGCATCATCTCCTCCGGCGACATCTCGGCGAGATCCGTCCCGTCCGGCAATCCCCAATCGCCCGTGATGAAACCGCGCATCGAAAGACCGCATGCGTTGCCCAGGTGATGGAGAACCTGCCCCACGGTCATCCAATTGGAGCCCGTCGCCGGCTTCCAGCCGAGAGAGCCTTCCTCCACGAAATCCATCAGCTTCTCCGTCGTTTCGTAGGCCTCCTCCATCTCCTTCTTCAGAAATTCGGTCCAGTTCATCGTCTCCCTCTCTCTTCGTCCGGCCCGGACGCCCTCCGCCGGGTCCGATCCCCACCGACGCTTTCGAGGCAACCACCCGGGAATCGTATCGAAAAGCTAAACATTTGTCAAGTATTTCGTCGACGGGTGCCGTTCGAGGAAAAAGGAGGAGACCCGGCGCGTTTCTGGAGGTGGTCCGTGGAACGCCGGGTCTCCGAAGGGGGCCGGAGCCCCCTTGATTGCTTCGCATCCGATCAGCGCAGCACGATCGCCTTTCTCATCCCGTGGACCGCCCCTTCGGCGGCGAGGAAGTAGACACCGCTGGAGACCGGCCTTCCCCGGTCGTTCCGGGTGTCCCACTCGAAGGTGTGCGTCCCCGGAGGGAGATCGCCTCCATGCAATCTGCGGACCACCTTGCCCGCCACGTTCAGAACGCGGAGGTCGACCGATCCCGACCGGGCCATGTGGATCGAGAAGGCGAGGGAGGAACGGGCCGGGTTCGGCCGCGGCGCCGAGAGGAGGGCGGACCGGGCCGCAGGCTCCCCGGCCTCGACGGAAACGCTCTGTTCCTGAACGAGAACCAGCCAGGCGTCGAAACCGCCCGCCCCCTCCGAGTTCGTGTGGCCCGCGAGGACATAGCGGCCGGGAGAGATCCTCTCCAGGGCCTGCGCCCAGTCCGTGCCGGCGCCGCCGATGGCTTGGTTGTAGATCCAGCCGGCCCCGCCGGACCGCTCCGCGAGAAAGAGATCGTTGGTGTGGTCGTTCTCTCTCTTGCTCGCCCCGGCGACCAGAAACGCGCCGTCCCACTTCCGCAGAATCCCGTTCCCGTACTCGTAATAGACTCCGGTGTTGGCCCGGTAGCGCCTCTGGGAACAGTCGCCGAAGGTCTGGACATATCCGGCGTCGGCGGGGTCGCTCCCCTCAACGCCGCGTGTAACGCTCATGACGACGCCGCTGTCCTCCAGCGCGCAGACATCCATCGCCCATTCGTAGTTCACCGGGTGATCGTTTCCGTAGATTTCCGAGCAAACCTCGTAACCGTCGTCGTCCACTTTGACGAGAAGCGCCTGCTGGTATCCCCCGTCCTCGCCGTCCCAACCGACCGCCGCGTAAAAACCGTCCGCGGTCCGCGCGATCGCGTAGCCGACGTCGACGCCGGTCCCGCCGTATCGCCGGGTCCAAAGGGTATCGCCGTCGCTTTCGGTTCGGAGAATCCAGAGGTCGAGTTCATTCGCCCCCACATCGGTCCAACCCACCACCATCAGATCCCCCTCGGGCGTCTCCAGAATCGCGCGTCCCTCGTCGTCTCGGGGGCCGCCGTAAGCGCGCGTCCAGAGCGTGTCGCCGCCGGAATCGATACGGACCAGCCAGAGGTCCTCCTTCCCCGACCCGCGCGAGGTGGTGTAGCCGGCGATGGCGAAACCGCCGTCCGCGGTCGGAGCGCAGCCCCACCCGTAATCCCGTCCCGCACCGCCGTAGGTCCTTGTCCAGAGCGTGTCCCCGTTTCCGTCGGCGCGCACCGCGTAGAGGTCCGTGTTCCCGGCGCCGAAGGAGTAGGTGTACCCGACCGCCAGGAAACCGCCGTCGGCGGTGACGGCGACGGACCGAAAACCGTCGTTGGAGGGGCCGCCGTAGGTGCGCGCCCAAATCGAATCCAGTTGGGCCGCCGCCGCGCCGGCAAAGGCGAGAGAGAACAGCCCGATTCCGAGTATGCGTCGCATGGTTCATCTCCTTATGAAAAACCGCCGCCTGTCCGTGATCAGTCGCCCGCTTTGGCGGCGCGCAGACTGTCCAGCGTCGCCCGCGCGACCTCGCAGATCCTCCTCCCGTAATACTGGCCATCCCTTGATGTGATGATGTTTCCGTCCTGAACGGGCGGAACCGGGTAGGTGACGTAGGTGGCGCCGGCGGCCTCGTACTCCGCGAGGTATTCGGGCCGCCCGGTCACTTGCCTCCCGTCGATCACGTCCGCCGCGGCGAGCACGCGGGTCCCGCCGCACATGGAGGCGACCACCAGGTCCGCCGCCGCCGCCGCCGCGACCAGATCGAGCGCGTCCTGGTCCGCCAGCAGCTGCGCGTGGGAATTGCCGGTCCATGCGCGGGAGGGCATGATGAAGAGGATGTCCCAAGCCGTGACGTCGTCGATCTCGGAGACCAGGGTGTCCACCACGTATGGGCCTCCGTAGGCGCAGCGGGCGACCGAATCGACCACGCCGGTGGTGGTGACGGTCCACCCGTAAAGTTCCATCCAATCCCTCATCAGGTTCGTGTTGGTGCCGAAGGGAGCGCAGAGGAGCGCCAGGACGCGCACCTCACCCGATCGCCCCCCCCCTCCGGCGCCGGTTTCGGCCGCCGGAACGGACGGAATGCCCGTAGCGGCGGCGAGAACCGCCGCCAAGGAGATCAGAACGAGGATGATTCTCTTCATAGCCCTCTTTCCTTCCTTTCTTCTCTCGCGCCGGACCCTCGCGGGCCGTCCGGCGCGGACCATTTCGGAGCGTGGACTCTTCCTTTTCCGGCCCGCCGGTGTCGGACCACGGCTCGGGATCTCACTCTTCAAGAATGATTATGAGCGGGGGCCGTCCGGCGATCGTCTCTTGGGCCGTCACCCGAGCGTCTCCGGAGGCGTCTCTTCTCCGTGCGGCGGAGTCGTGGCGTCGTTGGAGGGGAGGGCGCGACGGATCGGCCGGATCGCGGGCCGGTGATTTCGAACGGGACGAGAGCCGTCGCGTGATCGAAAGGGGAAATCCCCCCTCCGGATCGCGATCCCGGCGTATTAAAGGAGATGAAAAAGGGCGGTCCGTCCGCGTGGGGACGGACCGCCCGGGTGAAGGAGGGCGAGGCGCCCCGTGGGGGAGCGCGGGCCGTCTTCCGGCGGTCCGCGCGGGGCGCTTGGGGGACGCGCGCCGGGGTTAGCGGATCACCACCGCCCGCCTCATCCCGGTAACCGATCCGTCCGCCACGATGAAATAGACGCCGGACGCCACCTCGCGGCCCCGGTCGTCCCGCGTGTCCCAACGGAAGTCATGGGCGCCCGGGCCGACGTCGCCTCTGTGGAGCGTCCGCACGTGACGTCCCGAGACATCGATCACGCGTAGGTTCACCGATCCGGAAGAGGACAGATTCATCCGGAAGGCGAGGGATGCGCGCGCCGGGTTCGGGCGCGGCGGGGAGAAGAAGACGCGGCGGTCCAAGTCCTCCACTCCGCCGACGGAGGTGGCCGGATCCTTCAAGCGAACGAGCCAGCCGTCGAAGCCGCCGGCGCCGTAGGAATTCGTGTGCCCGGCGACCACATAATGCCCGGGAGCGATCTCGTCGATGGCGCTCCCCCACTCGTTCCCCGGGCCGCCGATGGTCTGGTCGACGACCCAACCCGCGCCCGCCTTGCGCGCGAGCAGGTAGAGATCGTTCGACATGGTGGTCGGGTCCTTGTCGGCTCCGCATGTGAGGAATGCGTTGTCCCAGGTCTGCAACACGTCGCATGCGTACTGGTAGAAGTTCTTGCTGTAGGTGCGGAAAAAGCGCTGGCTCCCGTCGCCGTAGAGAACGAGAACGCAGGCGTCTCCCACGTTCCCCTCCTGGGAACGGAAACCGCCTACCGCCAGGCCGCTGTCTTGGGTGGCGCAGATCCCTCCCCCCCAGTCGGGAGAGATGGCGGCGGTGTTCCCGTACCAGTTGTCCGAGAGGAGGGCGCCGCTCGGATCGACGCGGAGCACTTCGATGTCCCGGTTGTCGCTCGTCGAACCGGTCGTGGCGGAGAGGCCGTAGATCCCGGCGCCGGTCTCGCAGATCCCGAGGGCCCAGTCGTGCTCCACGCCTCCGTAGGTGCGCGTCCAGACGGTGTCGCCCGCGGCGTCCAGCTTGAGGAGCCAGATATCGCCGAGCCCCGCCCCGTAGCTCTCCGTCGTCCCGGCGGCCAGGATGTAGCCGTCGGAGGTGGCGGAGACCGCCCGCCCCTCGTCGGTGCCGGCGCCTCCGTACGAGCGTGTCCAGAGCGTGTCGCCGTCCGCGTCGATCTTGATCAGATAAAGGTCCTCATAACCGGCGGAGGCGGTGGTCGTGTAGCCGGTGATGACGTATCCGCCGTCGGCGGTTTCACAGACGCCGTACCCGTAGTCCCGTCCCGCTCCTCCGTAGGCGCGCGTCCAAATCGTGTCGCCGTTCGCGTCCGCCTTCACCGCGTAGACGTTCACGTCCGCGGCGCCGAAGGAGTAGGTGTAACCGACCGCCAGAATCGCGCCGTCGCTCGTGGCGACCACCGAGCGGAAACCGTCGTTCCCCGGGCCGCCGAAGGGACGCGTCCAGACCGAGTCCAGCTGGGCCCCGGCCGAACCGAAGGCGGCGGCGATCAGGAATCCGATGATGAACGTTCTCTTCATGATCCTTCTCCCGTTCCTTTCGTTCGAGCCGCCCGCGCCTATCGGGCGGCGCGGTTGTCGTCGATCATCCGGCGGAGGGCTTCGCAGATCTGCGTGCGGTAATACTGCCCGCGCCGGGTGGTGAGGATGCGTCCGTCCACCACCGGCGGGACCACGTCGCCCGCCCAGATCGCGCCCGCGTCGAGATACTCCTGCTTGTAGTCCAGATGGCCGGTGACGGTCACGCCGCTCAGGATGTCCGCCGCGGCGAGGACGCGGACGCCCCCGCAAACCGTGCCGATGACCATCTCCATCGAGTCCGCGCGCGCGACCAGATCGAGCGCCTCCGGGCTCGCCAACAGGTCGGCGTGAGAGGTTCCGGTGTAGGCGCGGGCGGGCATGATGAAGAGACAGTCCCAGGCGGAGAGGTCGTCCACCTCGGTCACCAGGGTGTCCACGACGATCGGGCTTCCGTCGGCGCACGGATTGACCGTGTCGGACACGGCGATGGTGGTGACGTTCCACCCGTACAGGTCCATCACGTCCTGGATCAGGTTGTAGTTGAGTCCGTAGGGGGTGCACATCATGGCCAGCACGCTCACCTCCCCGGACCGGGCGCCGGCCTCACCCTCCGCGCCGGCGACCGAGGCGGAGGCGGTCACGAGCAGGAGGGTGAAGAGCGCGGCGATGACCAGCGCGTTGTTCGCTTTGCGCATGCCTTCCTTCCTTTCCCTAATTTGTACTTACCGGAGATGCTTCCCGATTCCCTTCGAAGGTGGGGAGGCGTCCCGGCCGAACGACGGACCGACTCGTTATCCGCCGCCCGCCGCCGGGCGCCCCCCTCACAGCGCACACGCTCTTCCGGATCACCGAGCATCCCCCCCGCCCGCGGCGACGGGAATGTCCCACCTACGGCGTCCATCGACCATGTACGATTGAAATTATCCCGCTTCCGGCGTCTCCTCATCGTCACCCGAACCGTCTCGCAACGATCGCCGGAGGCGTTTTTTCGAGGCCGAAGGGGGTCCGGCCGCTGAAAAGAGCACCATTCGCGATTCGCCGCCGCGCCGGGCGCACCGTTCAAGGCAGAGGAGTGGTTTTCGTGAAATTCTTCGGTGGGACTTCCGGTCGTATCGGGGGCGCCGGGGACCGGTCGAGGGAGAAACGGGTGGGAGTCCCGTGGGAGAGGTCGCCGTCCGATCGATGCCACTATACGAAAGGAATCGGCGAGACGCGAGGGGGGGGTGTTCCCGCTCCCGCCTTTCTCAGAAAAGCGCGTTCAGGACGAGGGCGAGCGCGGTCGCGATCGTGAGAACCGAGATGACGAGCGCGGCGGTCAGGCGGGCGCCGATCGCCTGAATCAGCATGGCGATCGACGAAGAGCAGATCGCCGTCGCGGTCAGGCTGAAGGCGACCGCCGTCCCGACCGGGAAGCCGTGCTCCATGAGGGGCCGGAGGAAGAGGACCTCCGAGCCGCCGCAGAAATAGAGAGGAATGCCGACCCCGATCCAGGCGAGCACTCCCCAAGGGCCCTCCGAAAGGCTCCGCAGCAGGAGGAACCGCCGCGGGCCGAGCGACTCGAGTGCGAGACCGAGCACACCGGCGGCCAAAAGGTAGGGGATCATGCGGCGGAAGAGGGCCCACGTCTCTTCGACCACGTCCCCCCCGGCGGCGGCGCAGGAGCGGTCGCAGGAGCCCCGGACCCACTCCGCTCCGAAAGAGCGGTTCCGCCGGACGAGAGCGCTCAGGAAGGCCGTGCTCCCCATCACCGTCAAAAAAGCGCCGGCGACGCGGAGCGCGCCGTAGACCGGACCGAGAACGGTGAAGGAAAGGACCAGAATATAGGGGCTGAGAAGAGGGGCGGCGAGGACGAAGGAGAGGGCGGTCCCGAAACGCCACCTCCCCTTCATGCTCGAAAGAAGAGGGATCGCCGAACAGGCGCAGACCGGCAGAACGGATCCGCAGAGAAAGGCGGTCGCCGGACCGCGGGGGTAGAAGCGCCGGAAACGAAGGAACCAGCGGCCGAGAAGAACGGCGAAAAAGGCGCCGACGAGGACCAGAATCAGCGTCTCCACGAAGTACTCCCAGAGGAGGTCGCCGATCGGCGGGAGGGCGCGGATGAGCACGCACTCCTCCCGGTTCACGAAGGAGATATCCTCCACCGTCCGGTAGACGAAATCGGCCGCCCAGAAGAGAAGGGAGAAACCGAGCGTCCCGACGACGGCGACGCGCCGGAAGGACGGCCGGGAACGGACCCCACCGGACGGCGCTCCGCCGGGGACCGGCCGAATCGCCTCCTCGGCCGGAAAGACGCGTATGGTATCGGACCGCATTCTTCCCCTCCCCACGCCCCCGGGAAGGGGCGAGACGTGCTTTTCCGGTTCATATTACGTGGGGGCCGTCTCCTGATCGTCACCTCTGGTCTCATTCCCCCTCTTTGCGTATGATGGGAGCGGCCGATTCTCATATAGGGGGAATGGGGAGACCGCATTGATACCTCTGAAGATCCACCTCCTCGGAACACCGCTGATCCGTCGCGGAGATCGTTTGATCCCCATCCGGCGCCGGAAAGCGCTCGCGCTTCTCGCCTATCTCGCCGTCACCGGCCGGAGCCACAGCCGGGAGGCGCTCTCCACCCTTCTTTGGCCGGAAGCGGACCCGGCGCGCAGCCACGCCAATCTCAGAAACCTCCTCTGGATCCTGAAACAGGAGGTCGCGCCGATCGAGTTGTCGGCGGAGTACGACACGGTGGAACTGGCGCGCGAGGGCGTGTGGACCGACGTGATCGAGTTCCGGGAGCGCTCCCGCGCCGGCCGGGGGACCGACGGACGCGGTTTCGACATACCTCCCCGCGACGCCGACCTCCTCGCCGGGGCCGCCTCTCTCTACAGGGATCACTTCATGGCCGGCTTCGGCCTGAAGGACAGCTACTCCTTCGACGAATGGCAGCTCCACGAGAAGGAGACGGCGCGGGCCGAGTTTGCGTCGGTGCTCGATCGACTCGTCCGGTACCACAGAACCCGACACGAGTTCGACAAGGCGATTCTCTACGGCCGGCGTTGGCTTTCTCTGGATCCCTTCCACGAACCGGCGCAGCGGGAGATGATGGACCTCTACACCGAAGCGGGGCAACGAACCTCCGCCATCGAACTCTACGATCAGAGCGCCCGCCTGCTGGAGAAGGAGCTGGGGCTGACCCCCGCCGAGGAAACCACCGAACTCCGAAACCGGATCCTCTCGGCCGGCCTCGCGAGAATCGCGCGGGCCCCCGAGGTGGAAAGGTCCCGGCACAACCTGCCCGCCCGGGAGACGCGTTTCATCGGCCGTGAGGAAGAAATGGGGGAGATCAGGCGCCTTCTCGGGGACCCGGACTGGCGGCTGCTCACCCTGGTCGGTCCGGGGGGGAGCGGAAAAACCCGCCTGGCGATCCAGGCGGCGGAAGAGCAGTTGGGCGCTTATCCGGACGGCATCTTTTTCGTCCCCCTCGCCTCGGTCGTATCCCCGAAAAACCTGATCCCGACGATCGTGGAGACCCTCCGCGTCCCCCTCCCCCGCGGCAAGGGGGAAAAGGGAGCGGCCGGTCGCCGGGCCGGCGTTTCGGAGAGGCGCCTCCTGGCGGATTACCTGCGGGAAAAGAGAATGCTCCTCGTCCTGGACAACATGGAGCATCTCCTCGGAGCCCTGGACGACGTCCGGGAGATTCTCGAGGAAGCGCCGGATGTTCAGGTGATCGCCACCTCCCGGGAAAGGCTCCGCATGGGCGGAGAGTACGTCCTCGAACTGGATGGACTCCCCTATCCCGAGGAGGGGGCGGATCGGGAGGAGTACGATTCCTCCCCGGCGGTGCGGCTCTTTCTGAACGCCGCGAAGAGGGCGGATGTTTCCTTCACCCCCGAAGAAGACAACCGGGATGCGATCGGCCGTATCTGCAGGCGCCTTCGCGGGGGACCCCTCGGTATCGAACTCGCCGCGGCGTGGACCAAGATGTTCCGGTGCGACGAGATCGACGCCGAGATCGAGAAGAGCCTCGACTTTCTCACCAGCCGCCAGAGAAACATTCCCGAGCGACACAGGAGCATCCGGGCGGTTTTCGATCATTCCTGGAAGATGCTGTCCGAGAAGGAGAGGACCTGTTTCCGCCGCCTCGCTTCCTTCCGGGGAGGGTTCACTCGCGAGGCGGCGAGAGAGACGGCGGGTTGCCCCATCGGCGTGCTGGAGATCCTGGGGGACAAATCCCTGCTCCATGCGGATCCCTCCGGGCGCTACGAGATTCACGAGGTCCTCCGCCAATTCGCGGAGGAGAAGCTCCGGGAAAACCAGGAGGAGCACGACGAGGTCGTCGGCAAGCTGGTCGATTACTACCTGAAGAAAATGGCGCGGCTGGAAAAGGCGATCGAGGGTGGGGGGCAGAAGGAAGCCCTGATGGAGATCGCCCGGGAAATCGAGAACATACGAACCGCATGGATCCGGGCGTCGGAAATGGGCCGGATCGAATCGATGAGAGGGGCGTTCTTCACCCTGTTCCTCTACTTCGATATCCGGAGCCGTTTTCCGGAAGGGGCGGACTTCTTCGACGAAGCGATCCGCCTCCTCGAAAAACGCGACGAAGAGGACGCCGGCCTCCTCCTCGGCGCGCTCTACACCGGGCGCGCCTGGTTCGTGCGATACGAGCGGGTCGGCCTCTGCGAGGAACTGATCCGCCGCGGCCTGAAGACGTTGGAGCCGCTCGGTCCGACACCGGAGTACGCCTTCGCCCTGGTCGTGTCGGCGATCCTCTTCATGGATTACGCCGAAAAGGAGAAAGTCCGGCTCGAGGAAGCCCTCGCCATCTTCGAAAGAGAAGGGAACCGTTTCTGGGAAGCCATGACCCTGGAGGTGATCAGCAGCATCCTCACCCACACGGATCACGACGAGGCGCTCCGGTGCGGGCAGAAATGCCTCCGGCTACGGCATCAGATGGGGGATCGTTGGGGGATCGCCCTCTCCCACGTTCTTCTCGGGAGAATCGCCGAACAGCAGGACCTGCCCCGCGTGGCGAAAAAACGATACTGGGAAAGCGTCCGAATCCGCCGGGAGATGGGGGAGGACCTGGACGGGTGCGTCAACATCCTGGAGAGGATCGGGACGCTGGCGCGGCGCACGGGAAACTTCGACGAGACCTTCCGCCTTTTCGAGGAGTGCATTCGACTCTCCCGGGAAATGGGGCACGACTGGCGCGTCGCCTTCTCCCAGACCCGCCTCGGGATGATCGCCTACGACATGGGTCGCTGGGACCGAGCCCGAGAAGAGCTGGAATCCGCGGTCGACTTCGCTCAATCATTGGGGGATCTTTCCTGGGTGAATCTTCTCTACGCGGTGCTCGCCGACAACGCCTTCGCCTCCGGGGACCTGCAGGAGGCCCGTTTCCTGCTCGGCCAGATCGTGGACCGGGGAGAGGAACTCCGTTCCAACGAGAGAAACCCCCCGCTGGACATCGGGAGCGTGCGCGGCTACCGGAGCGCCTGGCTGGATCTCGCCGCCGGCAGGATCGCCGCCGAGGACGGAGATTGGGGCGGGGCGCTCCGCCGGTACCGGGCGGCGCTCCGCCCCGCCTTGGAGGACATGGACGAGCCCACCGTTCTCGAGACGCTCGGCGAGATCGCCCGGGTCCGCTTCGGCGCGGGCGACCCGGACCGCGCGGCCCGACTGCTCGGTTTCCTCTTGGAACGGGAGACGCTCACCCCCAACGCCCGGGAGAGGGCGGAAAAGCTCCGCGGAGAGATGGTCCGAGCGCTCAAGTCCCCCCGGCTCCGCGAGGGGATGGCGCCGGGGAGCGCGGACGAATACCCGGAAACGGCTCGCCGGGAATTGGAAGAAGGGGCGGACTGAGGAACGCACCGCGCGCGCGCGTCCCCCCGCCCGCCCCGCCGATCAGCGCGCCTCGTACTCCACGAAGTACTGCTCCGGAAGAAAGTCGTGCACCCGTACCGGTTGGAGTCCCGCCTCGGCGAAGTGGGCGTCCAACTCCTCCCGCGGCGTCTGCTGCTGGGGAGGAACCCCCCAGGGGCGTTCTTCCCAAGGTTTGGGCCGGTAGTCGATCACCACCACCCGCCCCCCCGGAGCGAGGCCGGCCCGCAGCTTCGCCGCGTACGCCGGGTCGCGGATGTAATGCCACGTGTCCACCATCAGGATGGTATCCACCCCTCCGGGCGGAAGGCCGGGATCGTCCGGCTCCACCAGCCGCACGCGGACGTTCTCGATCTTCTCTCCCCGGAGACGTTTCTCGAGAAAGTCGAGCATCTCCTGACGGATGTCCATCGCCCAAACGACCCCCTCCGGCCCGACCGCCTTCGCCACCGGGATGGTGAAATAGCCCGATCCGGCGCCCACGTCCGCCACCCGCTCGCCCGGTTCGAGGGCGAGGGTCTCCATCACGCGGGCGGGCATCTGGAAGTCGTCCCTCTCGTCTCTCTCGAGCATGGCGATGTACCCGTTGAGCCATATTCCGCGAAGCAGCGCGCGGAAATGATCCTCGGTGATCAGATTCGCGAACGCCTCGTCCTCGCGCACCCGCATGACATCCCAGAAACCGGCCGCCCGCGCCCGGTCGAGCCAGAGATACGCTTCCGCCGGCTCGCCGAGCAACGCGTGCTGGCGGGCGATCTCGAAAAGAAGGTCGGTGTGCAGGGTCATCGCCTGCCAGGCCATCTCCTCGCCCGTTTCGAGGGCGAGCGTCCATTCCCCCGCGTCGACCGCCTCCCGGAAGAGCGGGGCGAGCCGGACGCATTCATCGAGCGGATCCGGAGGGACATCTTGCGCCGCCCCCGGAACGGGAGCGATCCCGAGCAGGACGGCCAGAAGGAACGGCGCCACCCCCGCGGCGCGCGCTCTCTTTTCTCGGTGTGTCGTCATTGCGATTTCCTTCCATACGGTGGGTGTCGCGGGAAGGAGAGCCCGGCGGTCGTTCCGTCGCGGGCCCGTCCCGCCGGAACGAACCCGGACGGGGTCCACTCCACTGCGAGGTGGGCACCTATTCGCGGCGCGGCGCGCCCGGAAGCGCCCGCGCCTTGCAAGAAAAGACGAGGAACGAGCCCCTTTGGTTCACTCCGATCCGCGCGATCGATGCCGGCCTTCCCGGCCGGTCCTCAGCCATCCCCCTTCTCCCGGAGACCTCTCTCGACCCACTTGCGGCCGATGAGAAGTCCGATGGGGCTCGCCAGCGCGATCAGCGCGTAGACCAGCCACATCGTCTCGGTCCGCGTCGGCCCCTCCGCCGGGCAGTAGATCTCCATCATCCGGCCCGTGTAGAGGCCGGCGAGGAACTTGATCAGGAACCAGGGGATGTTGGCGAAGGCGATGTAAGCGCCGGTCCGCCCCTCCGGGGCGAGCTCGGCGGCGTACTGGAGGAAACGGGGCTGCCAGAGCGCCTCGCCGATGGAGAAGAGAACGATGTACGCCATCAGAAGCGTAAAGCTCGGCCCGGCGGTGAAGAAAAAGGTGGGAAGGGCGCTCACCATCGACCCGATGATCATCATCCGGTAGACGGGAACGCGGCGGGTCAGGGCGGTGATCACCGGTACGCCGAGCACGATGATCAGCGGGTTGGAGACGTTCACGATCGTTTCCATGTTGTTCGCCACCGCTTCCGAGTAGGCGCGCGTGACGTACTGCGGGAGCACCAACCACTGATAGGCGAAAAGGGTCTGCACGGGGAGGAGGACGAAGATGAAGAACATGAACCGTGCGTTCAGAAGGGGGCTCGTATGGAACCAGTGCACGATCCCTTCCACGGGGCCGCGTCGCGGTCCGGCGTCCCCCTTTCCCTCCGCCCCTTCCGGGCCCGCGCCCAAGATCGTCGACTCCCTTTCCACTTTCGGCGTGAAGAAAAAGAGAAGCAGCACGAGCATGAGCACGTTCACGCCGACGCAAAACCAGAAAACGCCGGTGATGCCAAAGCCGTCGAAATCGAAGGGGCTGCCGATGTGAAGCCCGGTCCGGATCCGCGACGAGAGGAGGCCGATGACGACGATTCCGAGGTTCATGCCGGCGTAGAGGAGTCCGTAACCCATGGCGGCGGTCTTCTCGTCGGTGAACCTGCGGACGCCGGCGTAACAGGCGGGCTGCATGAAGCCGTTCCCGGCGGCGGCGATGACGAGCGCCACCACGGAGAGGACGATCATGAGCGTCGACCCGGGCGGCACCAGGCTCGGGGCGAGGGGGAACCAGATCCTGCCGATGATGTAGAGCACCACCGAGACGATCAGGGATCGGCGGACGCCGAGCTTGTCCGCGACGGGACCGAAAACGAGCATGAGCCCGCTGATGAGGCCGGTGTATACGGAGACCAGCTTGTGCCCCGTGTCGTCCGACAGCCCCGCCAGATCGTGGAAAAACATGGCGAGAAGAGTGAGCATCCCGAAGTAGGCGATGCCGTCCATCCAGTAGGCGACGTTGGTGTACCAGAAACCGGCCGGCGCGCCCCGCAGTTCCCGGATCGAGTCGATCAGTTCGGTGATCGGGTTCGGGATCCCTTGCGGCTCCTCTTCGCGGCGTTTCTCCTCGGTCATCGTCGGCGTTCCTCCCTCCTGTCCGTCGATCGAGAGCGCCCTACCGGGACGGCGCGTGTCCCGGCAGCATACAGCCGCGCGATCCGGTCCGGCAAGATCCACCGTCCCTCTCCGCGCCGGTGCACCCAAAAGACCGAGCAGGGGGGACTTCCCCCCGCCGGGGGACGGCCGGGGATCGCGGCTTTCAAGCGGCCTGTCCAAGGAGGCGCCGCGCCTCGTGGGTTCGAACCCACCCTTCCCCGGAGGGAGATCTTGCCGTATGCTGTGCCCGACCCCGGCGAATGGGTCGGACCGGAGAGAGGGTCCGCCCGGACTCATCCAGCAGGAGGTTTTCCGCCATGCGCGGTTCTCGACTCGTATCCGACCGCCCGCGACGCGTCCTCTCCACCATCGCCGCGCTCCTCGCGCTCTTCCTGGCCGCGCCGGCCGGAGGCGGCGACTACGGCCCCACGGCGGACGTCGACCCCGCCCCCTCCCCTCTGCCCGACCGTATCATCCAAACCTTCGCCGGCGACCCCTCCACCTGCCGGGCCGTGACCTGGCGCACGGACGACTCCGTGGGGGACGCCTTCGCCGAAATCACGCCGGCCGATCCCTCCCCCGATTTCCACCGGAACGCGCGCCGTATCCGGGCGAGGACGGAGCGTTTCGATACGGAGAGCGGTGCGGCGCTTTGTCACTCCGTTCTCTTCTCCGGGCTCCTCCCCGGCGAGTCCTATCTCTATCGCGTCGGGAGCAGCGCGGGATGGAGCGAGTGGTTCACGCTGCGCGCGGCCGGGGAGAAAGACGAACCCTTCCGCTTTCTCTATCTCGGAGACGCACAGAACAACATCCTCGGCTCCTGGTCCCGTGTGGTGCGCGCCGCCTACGCCTCCGCGCCGGACGCGCGCTTTTTGATTCACACGGGCGATCTGGTCACCACCGGCGACGACGACGCGATCTGGGCCGAGTGGTTCCAAGCGGGCGGGTGGATACACGCCCAGACGGCGAGCGTCCCCGTCGTCGGCAACCACGAGTATCACCGGCGGTGGGCGGGAGACGCCGATCTCCCCACGGCGCACTGGCGCGCCCAGTTCACGCTCCCCGAGAACGGTCCCGCCGGAATGGAGGAATACGCCTACACCTTCGTCTACAACGGCGTTCGCGTGATCGTGTTGAACTCCCGCGACAACCCGGAACGACAGGCTACCTGGCTGGACCGGGTTCTCCGGGAGGGCGGAGAACGCTGGACCGTGGTTACATTCCACCATCCGGTCTTCTCGGCGGCGCAAAACCGGGACAACAAGGAACTGCGTGAGTTGTGGCGTCCCCTCTTCGATCGGTACGGCGTCGATCTGGTTCTCCAGGGGCACGACCACACCTACGCGCGCGGCCGAAACCTGCCGGGGGACACCGGCGGGGCCGATCCGAAGGGCCCCGTGTATGTCGTCTCCGTGAGCGGACCGAAGATGTACGAACTCCCCGAGGAACGCTGGATGGTGAGGGCCGCCGAGAACACACAGTTCTATCAGGTCGTTTCCGTCGACAGCGACACTCTCCGGTTCGAGGCGCGAACGGCGACCGGCGAGCTGTACGACGCCTTCGATCTCGTCCGGGCCGCGTGGGGGGAGAACCGCCTCGTGGAGAGAATGCCCGCCGGATCCCCCGAACGCACTTTCTAGCCCCTTCCGGTGGAGATGGCGTTCCCCATGTTCCGGGAAGGGCGCGCCGCTCCTCTCCGGTCAACGCGCGCGCCTCGATTCCGGCGATCTTCTCCCCTTCTCCCGATACGGCGGCGAGGGAGCGCGCGCGATCCGATAGCTTTTATTCCATTGCATTATAAATAGTTACGAATCCGCCCCGATTGGTTTGACAAATTCAAACACTCGTTTTATATTTTCGTTTCCAGTTAGGAGGCTCGCGATGCGTTCTCCCAGAAGCGATGGACGGGAAACGAGGCAGAAGATCCTCGAGGCGGCGAGCGAAGTGTTCGCCGAAGTGGGTTACACGGAAGGAACCGTCTCCCGGATCCGCGAAGCGGCGGGGGTGAACCAGGCCGCCGTCAGTTATCATTTCGGCGGCAAGGAAGATCTCTATCGGGAAGTCTGGGAGTATACCGCCGCGCTGGCCGAGGAGTTCCATCCGCTCGAACATCCCGAACCCGGCGCGCCCGCCGAGGAACGCCTGCGCTTTTTTCTCAGTTCACATATTAAACGTATTTTGGACGAGGGGGCGGCGGGCCGCTTCTCCCGTATTCTGGTTTTCGAGATCCACGACCCGCAACCCTTTCTCGCGGAAGCGCTGATGGAAGGTTGGAAGAGGAAGAACAGGGCGTTTGAAACGATCCTCCGCGATTTTCTCGGCGAGGGGGTGACCCCGGAAGAGATGGAGATGTGCCGTCTCGCCGTCCTCGCCCCCTGCATGGGGTTGGGAATGCACCGGATGCGCCAACGCCTCCACCCTCTCCCCCACCGGGCCCCACCCCGTTTCGACCCGGACGCGCTCGCCGATCATCTCTTCCGTTTCGCCCGCGCGGGACTTTTGGACCTAAAGGATAAAATCGCGGGTCGCGGCGCTGCTTCGACGGTGGAGGGAATCCGATGAAAAGGCCGAAACGAACCGTGGAGAGAGCCGCCGCGTTTCTTCTCCTTCTCCTCACCGCATGCTCCGTCGGCCGCCGGGACGTCCCGGCCATCGCCGGTCTCCCCGAATCCTTCGGAGACGGCGGCACGAAACCGCTCCCGGGGCGGTGGTGGACCGCCTTCGGCGACGGCGCTCTCGACGCCGCCATCGAGGAAGGACTCGCCGGGAGCCCGGACCTGGCGGCGTGGCGGGACCGGCTCGACCAAGCCCGCGCCCTCGCCCGGAAGGGAGGAGCCGGCCTGCGCCCGGCGTTGAACGCGTCCGGAGACGCGTCCCGCTCCGCCTCCTGGCCGGAGGAGGGACCGGACATCTACGAGAATGATTACGCCCTCGGCGCGGCCGCCTCCTATGAGATCGACCTGTGGGGGCGCCTCCGCGCCGGACGCCGATCGGCGCTCCTCTCCTCGCGGGCCGCGGGCGAGGACCTCCGGGCGGCGGAGCTTTCCCTGAGCGCGTCCATCGCCTCGGTCTGGTACGAAACGGCCGAAGCGGCGGCGCAGGTCCGCCTGCTGGAGGAGCAAGTCGGCACGAACGAGCGGATGCTCGATCTGGTGCGCCTCCGCTTCCGAAGCGGACTGACCGGCGCGTCGGACGTGCTCACCCAGAGGAGGGTGACCGAGGCGGTCCGCGGTGACCTGCATCTCGCCGAGGCGCGCCTCGCCACGCTCCGCCACCAGCTCGCGGTTCTCGTCGGCAGGACCCCCCGGGAACGGATCGGGACGGAAGCGGTCCTGATCGATCTCCCCGCTCTCCCGGAGACAGGCCTCCCCGCCGACCTGCTCCGTCGCCGCCCCGACCTGCGCGCCGCCCGCCTGGACGTGGCCGCGGCGAACGCGGAATTCGCCGCCGCCCTGGCGGACCGATTCCCCAAGATCTCGCTCAGCGCCTCGGGGAGCACAGGCGGCGCCCAAACGTCGGTCCTCTTCGGCGACTGGTTCGGCAGACTGGCCGCCAATCTCGCCCTCCCCCTGCTGGACGGCGGCGCCCGCTCCGCCGAGGCGGACCGAAGGGAAGCGGCCGCCCGGGAAGCCTTTCACGCCTACGAGAGCGCCGTTCTCGCCGCCCTCCGGGAAGTAGAGGACGCCCTCGCGCGGGAGGCGAGGCAGGGGGAGTATCTCGAGAGCGTTCGCCTGCAGCTCGAGACGGCGGACGCGCTCGTCGAGCGGAGCCGCGACGACTACCTGAGCGGCCAGGCGGATTACCTGCGCGTTCTCGAGGCGCTGACGTCGCAGCAGGCGCTGCAACGCTCCTCTCTCACCGCCCGGCGCGCGTGGATTCAATACCGCATCCAGCTCTGCCGCGCTCTCGGCGGCGGATGGAATCCCGAAGCAATCGACGGGGGCGCAAACCTTTACGAGGAAAGGATGGAGTCTTGAAACGATCGGTACGCACCTTTTGGCTCCCCCTCTGCATACTGGCGGGCGCCGGCCTCGTCGCGGCGGTCATCGCGAACACCGGTCCCGAGTCCCCCAGGCGCGTCCCCCAGCGGCAGGCGCGGCTGGTGGAAGTGCTCCCCCTCGAGAGAAACGACGTCCCGGTGGTGATCGAGGCGATGGGGACGGTGACGGCGGCCCGTTCGGTGGAACTGCGCGCCATCGTCGGCGGAGAGGTCGTGGAAGTGAGCGAATCCTTTGTCCCCGGCGGCGTCCTCGCCGAGGGTGAAACGATTCTCCGTATCGACCGGCGCGACTACGACCTGGCCGTCCGCCAGAGGGAAGACGATCTGGCCAAGGCCGAGGAGAACCGGTTGCTGGAGGAGGGGCGCCAGGCGGTCGCGCGCCGGGAGTACGAACTTCTGGGCGAGGACCTGAGCGAATCGGAGGCGGAATTGGTACTCCGCCGGCCCCAGCTGGAGACGGCGCGGAGCGCCCGCGCGGCGGCGGCGGCCTCCCTCGATCAGGCGCTCCTCGACCGGGAACGGACGCGGATCACCGCCCCTTTCAACGCCGTGGTCGAAGAAAAGCACGTCGATAAAGGAACGGTCCTGTCGGCGAACACGGTGATCGCCGATCTGGCCGGCACGGACGTTTTCTGGTTGGAAGTGCCGGTGCCCGCCGACGAACTCCGGTGGATCCGCATCCCCGAGGGAAACGGCGACAGCGCGTCGACCGTGTGGATCCGCCAGGACACGGCGTGGGACGAGGGCGAGCGGCGCTCCGGCCGCGTGCTTCGTCGCCTCGGCAGCCTGGAGGCGGAAGGGCGCATGGCCCGCCTTCTCGTCGAGGTGGAGGACCCACTCTCCCTCCGCCCGGAGAACGCGGGAAAGCCGGTGCTTCTGATGAACGCCTTCGTGCGCGTCGAGATTCTGGGACGAACGCTCCGGGACGTGGTGGCCGTCAATCGCCGTCACGTCCACGACGGTTCGACCGTTTGGTTGATGGATGAAGACAATCTTCTCCGGATCCGGAAAATCAAGCCGGTGTACGTCGGCGAGGACCGGATCCTGGCGGCGGAAGGGCTCGAGACGGGCGAGAGGCTGGTCACCACGGAGATCGGCGCCCCCGTGGAAGGGATGCCCCTCCGGGTGCAGGAGGGCGTTTCCGGTGAGGCGCCCGGCGACGGAGCGGAGGAGGCGGAAAGCCGATGACGGCGACCGAACAAAGGGGGCCGATCGCGTGGATGGCGAAAAACCACGTCACGGCCAACATCCTGATGATCGTCTTTCTCGTCGGCGGTCTCTTCACGACGAGCCGCATCAAGCAGGAGGTCTTCCCCGACTTCGACCTGGATCTGGTCACCGTCACCATAGCCTATCCCGGCGCCTCGCCCGAGGAGGTCGAGCAGGGAATCGTTTTGGTGGTGGAGGAGGCGATCCGCGGGATCTCGGAGATCAAGGAGGTGACCGCCGTCGCGCGGGAAGGGGCCGGCACGATCACGGCGGAACTGCAGACCGGCGTGAACGCCCAGAAAGCCTACCAGGAGATCGACCAGGAGGTGGCGCGCATCGTCACCTTTCCTCTGGACGCGGAGGAGCCGCGGGTCAGCCTGGTCACGCGGCGGCGCCTGGTCACGCAGCTCACCCTCTACGGCGACGTGGACGAATGGGTTCTTCGGGAGATCAGCGAGGAGACGCGGGACCGCCTGCTCGCCCTTCCCGGAATCACCCAGGTGGACCTCGCGGGCGTGCGGGATTACGAGATCCACGCGGAGATTTCCCGCGAGGAACTGCGCGCCTACGGCCTCTCGCTGGACGGCGTGGCGCGAATCCTCTCCGAGGCCGCTCTGGAGTTGCCCGGCGGCTCGGTGAAAACCGAGGGCGGGGAAATACTTTTACGGGTCAAGGAAAGGCGCGACTGGGCGCGGGAGTTCGCCGAGTTGCCGGTGATCACGACTCCCGGCGGAGGCGTGGTCCGCCTCGGCGATATCGCCACCGTCCGGGAGGGCTTCGAAGAGGCGAACCGGGAGCGGCGCTTCGAGGGTTTCCCCTGCGTGGACCTGGAGATCTACCGCGTCGGCGACCAAACCCCGCTCGGCGTGGCGGCGGCGGTTCACGAGGCGATGGAGGACCTCACGGCCGGGCTCCCGCCCGGCGTGAACCTGTCGGTCACGGAAGACCGTTCGGAAATCTACGGCCAGCGCCTCCACCTTCTCCTCCGAAACGCCTTTCTCGGGCTGATCCTGGTGCTGGTGGTGCTCGGGCTCTTCCTGGAGCTGCGTCTCGCCTTCTGGGTGACCATGGGGATCCCCGTCTCCTTCCTCGGCGGACTCCTCTTCCTCCCCGGCCTGGGCGTCACGATCAACATGATCAGCATGTTCGCGTTCATCGTCGCCCTCGGCATCGTGGTGGACGACGCCATCGTGGCGGGAGAGAACATTTACGAGTATCGGCGGAAGGGGATGAACTTCCTCGACGCGGCGATCCGGGGCGCTCGGGAAGTGGCGATGCCGATCAGCTTCAGCATCCTGACCAACATCGTCGCATTCCTCCCCCTCGCCCTGATCCCCGGCGTTATGGGAAAGATATGGATCACCATTCCCATTGTGGTGATCACCGTGTTCCTCGTTTCCTGGGTGGAGGCGCTCTTCATCCTCCCCGCCCACCTCGCGTACAGCCCGCCCGAAGGCTACGGAAAAGTGATGCGACGCATCGAGCGGTGGCAGCGCTCCTTCGCCGCGCGGGTGGACCGCTTCATCCACGGCCGGTACGCGCCGTTCCTCGACTGGACCCTCCATCACCGCCGGATCACCGTGGCGATCGGCCTGGCGGTTCTTCTCCTGGTCCTCTCTTACGTGAAGAGCGGGCGGATGGGAATGGTCCTCATGCCCAAGGTGGAGTCGGACTACGCCATCGCCACGGCGGTGCTCCCCTACGGAACGCCGATGGATCGCGCCCGCGAGGTGCGGGATCGGATGCAGAAGGCGGCGCGGCGCGTGATCGACGCGCACGGCGGCGAGCGACTCGCCGAGGGGGTTCTCGGCGATATCGAGGAGAACCGCGTGGAGGTCACGGTCTATCTGACCGATCCGGACGTGCGTCCCCTCGGCACTTCCGCCTTCAGCAGTTTCTGGCGCGAGGAGACGGGACAAATCCCGGGTCTGGAGATGCTCCGCTTCGAGTCGGACCGGGGCGGCCCCGGGTCGGGCGCGTCGCTCACGGTGGAACTCGCCCACCGGGACATCGACGCGCTCGACCGGGCGAGCACCGATCTGGCGGCGCGGCTCGACGAGTTCGCCTACACGAAGGACATCGACGACGGCTACAGCCCGGGGAAGGAACAGTTGGACTTCCGGATCCGCCCGGAGGGGCGGGCGCTCGGGCTGAACGCCGACGAC
This sequence comes from Candidatus Eisenbacteria bacterium, assembly GCA_016930695.1. Classification (NCBI taxonomy): domain Bacteria; phylum Candidatus Eiseniibacteriota; species Candidatus Eiseniibacteriota bacterium. Next base: position 27,422 of record JAFGGD010000034.1, on the reverse strand, counting down.
GTGGCGCGCCAGGTCCGTTCCGCCTTCTACGGATCTCAAGCGATCCGGCAGCAGCGCGGCCGCAACGAGGTGCGCGTTCTCGTCCGCCTTCCCGAGGAGCAGCGGACCCGGGAATCGGACGTCGAGAAGCTGATGGTGCGCACTCCGGCCGGGATCTGGGTGCCGTTGATGGAGATCGCCGATGTGGAACGCGGGCGCGCCTACACGACGATCACCCGGCGAAACGGTCGCCGGACCGTGCAGGTGACCTGCAACGTGGAGCCCTTCGAGAAGACCTCCACGGTTCAGGCCGACCTGGATCGGGAAACTCTCCCGGCGCTCGCGAAAGACCACCCCGGCCTCCAATACGCCTACGAGGGGCGGCAGGCGGACATGAAGGAGAGCATGAGTTCGCTTGTCGGCGGCTTCGCCCTCGCCCTGCTCGCCGCCTACGCCCTATTGGCGATCCCGTTCCGCAGCTACACCCAACCGCTGGTGGTGATGATCTCGATCCCCTTCGGCATCGTCGGCGCCGTGATCGGCCATTACATCATGGGTTACAGTTTAAGCGTCATGAGCATGATGGGAATCGTCGCCCTCTCCGGCGTGGTGATCAACGACTCGCTCGTGTTGATCGACAAGGCGAACCGTCTCCGGAGCGAGGGCGTCCCGAAGGTGGAGGCGATCCACCAAGCGGGGGTGCGTCGATTCCGCCCCATCCTGCTCACCACGCTCACCACATTCGGCGGCCTCTCGCCGATGATCTTCGAGACCTCCAGGCAGGCGCGTTTCATGATCCCCATGGCCCTCTCCCTCGGCTACGGAATCCTCTTCGCCACGGGGATCACGCTCGTGCTGGTCCCGAGCCTCTACCTCCTGGTGGAGGAATTGATGGAGAAAGGGCGTGCGCTGCTGACCCGTGGCCGGGGCGGAAGCGTCGAAGCGGCGTAAGCCGAGAACGGGATACGGCGACGCGATCTCCCTTCCCGAAAGACAACGGCCGCCGGATCCCCTATACTCCGGGCGACGACGGCCGGGCAGGCGCGCGGTGTTTTCTGCGGAGCGGATATCACTTGTGTAGTGAAATGAATCGAATCGACGATACCGGCGGGGCGCGAAATCGCAACGCCACCTCCCCCCCCGAAACGGACGGGGCGGTCGAGACGGTACGCCGTTTCTGGGACGAATTCCTCTACGACGACGTGCGCGTCGCCGTCCGGCCCGCGGGCACGGTGGAGCATTTCGCCGAGTTGGAGGAGTTCCGCGTGGGAAGGCTCGATTATCTCCCCCGCCACGTCGATTTCGGCGCCTGGCGGGGGAAGCGCGTTCTCGAGATCGGTTGTCGGATCGGCCTCGACCTGATTCGCTTCGCCCGCGGAGGCGCCCGCGCAACCGGAATCGAGCTGGCCCCGTCGCGCCTGGAAGAGGCAAAGCGCTATTTCGACATGCACGGGCTCGCCGGCGATTTCCGGGTCATGAACGGCGAAGCGATGTCCTTCCCGGACGGGAGCTTCGATTTGGTTTACGCCCACGGCGTCCTCCCCTACACCCCCGACCCGGCCCGCATGATCGGCGAGATCCACCGGGTTCTCGCGCCGGGAGGAGAGATGTTCCTCATGGCCTACAACCGATACTCCTGGCTCACCCTCCTTTCCAAACTGTCCGGGAAGAACCTCCGGCACGAAGAGGCGCCCGTCTTCCGCTCTTACTCTCCCCGGGAGCTCCGCAAGATGCTCGCCGGCTTCTCCCGCGTCGAGATCGTACCGGAGCGTTTCCCCGCCGAGACGGGGCTCCACCGCGGCGCGGCGGCGCGGTTCGTCTATTCTCTCCTCCTCGGCCTCTTCCGGATCACGCCGGAGAGGATCGTTCGCCCCTTCGGCGCTCATCTCGTGGTCAAGGCGGTTCGCTGACATGAAAAGGATCCCGGACAGACTCTCCGACGGGATTTACGACCTCTGCGTGATCGGGGGCGGGATCTACGGCTCCTGCATCGCCCGCGACGCCGCGCAGCGCGGCCTCCGAACGGCTCTCGTCGAGAAGGACGACTTCGGGCGGGGAACCACCTTCCACTCCCAGAAAACGATCCACGGCGGCTTCCGCTACCTGCAGAACATGGATCTCCCTAGGATCCGCTCGTCGGTGGAGGAGCGCCGCGCTTGGTTCACCGTCGCGCCCCACTTGGTTTATCCCTCTCCCTTCCTGATCCCCACCTACCGGGACGGCGGCAAGCCGCGCTGGCTCCTCGGCGCGGCCCTGCTCGTCTATGATCTCCTCAGCCTCGATCGGAACCGTCTCGACGACCCGCGGAGGCGGATTCCGCGGGGCCGGCTGATCGACAGGCGGGAGAGCCTGGAGACGCTTCCGGAACTCGACGAGCCGGCGCTCACCGGGGGCGCCGTCTTTCACGACGGCGGGATTCACAACTCGGAACGGCTCCTCTTCGGTTTCCTCCGGTCGGCCGCGGAGGACGGCGCGACTCTCGTGAACTACACGGAGGCGACGGGGCTCATCCTGGAGGGGGGCCGCGCCGCCGGCGTGCGGGTGCGGGACCGTCTCCAAGGGGATCGGTCGGAGAGGGACGTGCGGGCGCGTTTCGTCGTGAACGCCGCGGGTCCGTGGGCGGAGGGCCTGAACCGGCGCCTCACCGGCGAGCCGGTCCGGCCGGTGCCTCTCCTCAAGGTGATGTACCTGATCGTGCGGCGACCGGTCCCGCGCGGCTCCGTCGGCCTTCTCGGTCGGCACGGCCGCTACTTCTTCCTCCTCCCCTGGCACGATCACTCCCTCGTCGGCATCGCCGAATTCCCCGTCGAGAAGGGAGACCTGGAGCGGCCGGCGGTCCGGGAGGAGCAGGTGGAGGGCTTTCTCGCCGAGCTTCGCCGCGCCCGTCCCGGACTCGGACTCCGGCGGGAAGACGCGGCCTTCGTGCACACCGGCCTCCTCCCCGCCGATGAACGGGCCGCCGCTCGGGGAGAGTGGAAACTGACCACCAAGGCGCGCCTGATCGATCACGCGCGCGAAGGAGGCCCGGCGGGTCTTCTGTCCGTGGTGGGGATCAAGTTCACCATGGCCCGCAGGGTCGCGGAGGGGATCGTGGACCGTGTCTTCCGCGATCGCGGGGTGAAGCCTCCCCCCTGCCGCACCGGGATAACGCCCCTTTGGGGCGGTTCGATCGGGCGGTTCGACGAATTCCTCGCCGGGGCGATCCGGCGGGACGGCGGTGCTCTGGGCGAGGATACGGTGCGCCATCTGGCGCGCAACTACGGCGGCGCCTATCCGGAGGTGCTCGCCCATACGCCCGTCGGCCGGGACCCGGGGACCCCCTTCTCCCCGTCGTCCCCGGTGATCGCGGCGGAGGCGGTTCACGCGGTCCGCGAAGAGGCGGCGATGAAGCTCGCCGACGTGGTCTTCCGCAGGACCGAATTGGGCCTCTTCGGCGACCCCGGCGACGGCGCGCTGGAAGAGTGCGCGGCGGTGGTCGCCGCCGAGGCGGGATGGGACGGGGCGCGGACGAAAAGAGAGATCGACGAGACGCGGGAGGTCTTCCGGGCGGGCCTCCGGGACGGTTGAGCGGCGGAGCGGGGCCGCCCCTTTCCCCGAATGCATGAAAAGCCCCCGGCGGCCGCCGGGGGCTTTTTTTGATCCGCGTCCCGCGATCCTTGCGACGCTAAGGCTTTTCCGGATCCTCCGCGTTCTCGCCGAGGACCCAACGATCGAACCAGGCGATGTCCCACTCGAGCTTCGCCTTTCTATAGGTATACTTGCCGAGCCCGTGTCCCTGGCCCGGATAGACCACCAGCTCCGTCGGAACGCCGAGGTAGAAGTCGAGTCCGCGGAAAAGCGCCCGGGCGTTCGCCGCCGGCACCCGGGGATCCTCCCCGCCGACGTGGATCAGCGTGGGGGTCTTCACGCGATTCAGCGCCCAGAGAGGCGAGGCCTTGCGGTACGCCTCCGGCTTCTCCCAGGGGAGCCCTTCCATGTAGTTGACCACGTGACCCGGCGTGTCTTCGATCCCCCACTGCAGCGCCATATCGAGCACGCCGGCGCCGGAGGAGGCCGCCTTGAACCGGTCCGTCTGCGTGATGATGCAGTTGGTGACGAAGCCGCCGTTGCTCCATCCGGAAACGGCCATTCGCTCCGGATCGGCGATACCGCGCTCGATCAGCATGTCCACCCCCTTCATCACGTCCTCCACCTCGATGTCGCACTCGGCGCCGATCAGATCGGTCATGAAACGGTCGCCGTAGCCGGTGGAGCCGCGGTAGTTGGGGGCGAAAACCGCCCAGCCGAGCGCCGGCCAGAGGCCGCGCCCGTAGATCCAAAACTCGAAGTAGAAAAGATCCGCCGCCGTGGGTCCGCCGTGAAGCGCCACGTGAAGGGGGAGCGGTCCATCCCCTTTCTCGTAGCCGGGGGGCAGTTCCAGGATTCCCTCCACCGTATCGCCGCCCGCGCCGGCCCATTGTACGATCTCGATTTGCGGGAGTTTCCAGGTATCGATCTGCGGGTTGATACGGGTGATCCGGCGCGGCTTACCCTTTCCCCGGGTGGCGCCTATGAACACGTCGTTCGGCTGGGTTACGTCGCCGAGCGCCGCAGCGTAGGTGCGCCCGTCCGCCGTCAGGTCGAAGGTCTTGGCGACCCAATCGCCCGGGGTGAGAATCTCGAAGGCTCCCTGGCCGCCGGGGGTGACGTTCCGCACGCAGGCGAGGCGCACCCGCGCCTTCTCTTCGGCCAGGAAACAGATGTCCTTGGAGTCGCCGATCCACCGAATGTCCGGTTCGCCGCCGAGGGTGAGTTCGCGGGGGCGATCCAGCCGGCGGGAAACCGGCGCGCCGCCGCCGAAGTGCGTCACGATCAGCTCCGCCGGATAGCCGTCGAAGTCGACGCGGAAGGCGAGAGCCGCGGCGTCGGCGGACCAGGCGAGACCCTCGAGCCAGCCGTAGGGAGAGGGCGCCTCGGCCCGCCAGAGGCGGTCCGGCACGATCGTGATCTCGCCGCTCTTCCGGTCCCAGACATCGACCCGCGAGAGCCCCTCGTTGGAGATGTTCTCCTCGTTCGGCGTGGTGATCATCGCGATTCGGCCGCCGCAGGGGCAGACGGCGAACTCGCGGATCACGCGCCCCTCGTCGATCAGCTTCTCGGTCCGCCAGGTCTCGAGGTCGAGCGACCAGAGTTCGCTGGTGTTCATGACCCCGCGGCCGTACTCGAGTTCGTCGTGGGTCTCCTTGAGATCCTTCCAGGGATCCTCCACCTGCTCGCTTGATTTCACGTAGTAGAGGGTGCGCCCGTCCGCGGAGAGGGAGTAGTCCTCCACGCCGTCCTTGAAACGGGTGACCGGTTCCGGCTCCCCGCCGTCCACGGCGACCTTCCAGACCTGCGTTTTCCCGTTCCGGGGGGGCAGATCCCCCTTCTCACCGCGCCGGCTGGTGAAGTAGACCCATCGGCCGTCGGGACTCCAACTGGGCGAGCCGTCGTTCGTGGGGTGGAAGGTGGCGCGGCGGAGACGCCCGGTCCGGACGTCGGCGATCCACAGATCGGTGTGGCGCGTGTCCGCGTCCAGGTCCCAACGCAGGTCGGTGAGCGCCACGTGCCCGCCCTCCGGCGCGATCACGCAGTCGTAAATGAACCCCTGGGTGAAGTAATCCTCCACGGTGAGATCGTGGGTCCTCTCCGGGGGCTCCGCCGCCCGGGTGGCGGTCCAAGAGAGGCCGAGCAGAAGGAACAGTCCCCCCCACGCGGCGGTTCGCGGAATTCGATCGATGCGCATGGTTTCTCTCCCGATGGGCTGGTTTTCGAATGATTGACGCGATCGCTTCCCGATCAGAATACACCATTTCCGACGGGACCGTCGATCCCGGCTTCATCGGCGCCGGACACCCTCTCCCGGATTCTTCGGTGCCGGACACCTCTTCGCTCGCTTTGCTCTTGAGAAGAAAACCCGGTACCGAGAGGGGACCCTTTTCCCGGTGCTTGTCTCCCGGAGCGAAGGCGGCTATCCTTGTGTGAGACAGGTGGTCGCGCCGGTCCGCGCGCCCCCCTATCGATCCGCGGCTTTCCTTTCTTCCGGCGCGGGGCGCCCCCATCCCGGGCCGATCGAGGTGAACATGCACGACTTGCGACGAACCCCGCTTCTTCCGGTCCTTGCTCTCCTTCTTCTCGCTGCGTCTTCGGCGTCGACCTTCACGCCGGACGCCAACATGCCCCGCAGCGAGATTCCCGACATTTATAAGTGGGACCTCTCGGTGCTCCTTCCGAATGATGCCGCCTTCGGGCCCTCCCTGGAGAAGGTGAACACCGAGCGGGAAAAGCTCGCCGGATACGCGGGACGGCTTTCCGATCCCCAAGCGCTCCGGGAGTGTCTCGCCCTCTACTTCGACACCCGTCTTGCGACCAATAAACTGACCCTCTACGCCAACCTTCGCCTGCAAACCGATCTGGTCTCCACCGAACTCCAGGCGATGAACGACCGCGCGCTCCAGGCGATGAACGATCTGATGGCGGAAGCGTCCTTCATCCGCCGGGAAATCCTCGCCCTGAACGACGGGGCGATGCGCGCCGCTTACGAACGGGAACCGGCGCTCGAGGCGTACCGCCCCTACATCGACGAGATCAGGCGGCGGAAGAATCGGGTTCTCGACGCCGAGGCGGAGCGGATCCTCTCCCTCGCCGGCGACAACCTGTGGGCGGAGATCGACCTGAACGAACTTCCCTCCGATCACGAGAAGACATTTAACTCGATGATGAACGACATCCCCCTTCCGATGGTCACCGGCGAGGACGGCGAACCGGTGCAGCTCGCCTTCTCCAACTACCCGCGCTTCCGGCGCTCGCCGGACAGGGAGGTGAGGCGCGAGGCGGTGGAGGCCTTCTTCGGCACGCTCCGCCAATACCAGCACGTCTTCGCCGCGACTTTCGCGGGACAGGTGAACCAAACGGTCTTCTTTTCCCGGTCGCGCGGATACGACTCCTCCCTCGAGGCCTATCTGGCGATGGACGACATCGACCCCGCCGTCTACCGCAACCTGATCACGGCGATCCGCGCCAACCTCGAGCCCCTCCATCGCTACGTGGAGCTGCGGAAGAAGGTGCTCGGCCTCGATGATCTGTATATCTACGACCTCTACGTTCCCCTGGTGCCGAGCGAGGAGATGACGTTCACCTTCGAAGATGCGCGGCGGATCCTCCCGGAAGCCCTCGCGCCGCTCGGCGACGAGTACGGCAGCGTTCTCCGGACCGGCCTCGATCCGGCCAACGGTTGGATCGACCTTTACCCGCACGAGCACAAGGAGAGCGGCGCCTTCAGCGCCAGCGTGTACGGCGTTCGTCCCTTCGTAAAGATGAACTGGTTCGACGATTACGACGGCCTCTCCACGCTCGCCCATGAGTACGGCCACGCGCTTCATACCCACCTGTCCAACACCAACCAACCCTACGTCACGGCCGACTACGCGAGCTTCATCGCCGAAATCGCCTCCACCTGCAACGAGAAGCTCCTCGCCGACGACCTCATGCGCAACGCCGAGTCCCGGGAAGTGAAGCTCTTTCTTCTGAACGAGCTGCTCGAGAGCATCCGGACCACGATCTACAGGCAGACACTTTTCGCCGAGTTCGAACTGGCCGCCCACGAGGCGGCGGAGCGCGGCGTGTCGCTCACCGCCTCCTTCCTCGACTCCACCTACGCCGCGCTGGTCCGGGACTACTACGGACCGGGGTTCTCCCTCGGCGAGAACGACGGCATGGAATGGGCCTACGTGGGCCACTTCTATTACAAGTTTTACATGTATACTTACGCCACCGGCCTCTCCTCGGGAATCGCCTTCGCCGAGAAGGTGCAGTCCGGCGATCCCTCGGCGGTGGAGCGCTACTTGGACATGCTGAAGTCGGGAAGCTCCGCGCCTCCCCTCACGCTTCTGAAAAAGGCCGGCTTGGACTGGACGAAACCGGAAGCGGTGGATGCGGCGGCGCGGCTCATGGACCGGACCATCACCGAGATGGAGCGGCTCCTCGGCGTGGACTAGCGGCCCGAAACTCGTTTTCGATCGAAAAGGGCGCGGCGGGAAGAAACCGTCGCGCCCTTTCTCACGACCGAAGGAAGCCGGAGCGCGCCCCTACTCCCCCTCCCGGCCGAAACGGAGCGCCGCCGAACCATAGGCGAGCGCGCCCATTCCCAGGAGCATCAGAAACTCGGTTCGGAGGTCCGCGAAACCCGCGCCGCGAAGTAGGACCCCGCGCACCACGTTCATGAAAAACCGCATCGGGTTCAGCCAGGTGAGCGCGCGCGCCCAGGACGGCATGTTCTGCACGGGAACGAAAAAACCGCTGAGAAGAACCGCGAAGATGAGAAAGAACCAGATCGTGAACATCGCCTGCTGCTGCGTGCCCGAAGCGGCGGAGGCGAGGAGCCCGAGGCCGAGGGTCACGGTCAGGTAGGCGAGCACACCCGCCAGAAGCGTCAGCGGCGATCCGACCATGGGAACGCCGAACCAAGCCATGGCGAAGGCCGTCGCGAGGACGAGATCCACCAGCGCGATCGCCGCGAAGGGGAGCGTCTTCCCGATCAGGTACGCCGTCGTCGAAAGAGGGGTCACGCGCACCTGCTCGAGAGTGCCGATCTCTTTCTCCCGGACCACCGCCATTCCGGTAACGAACACGGAGATGATGGTGACCAACATGACGATGATCCCCGGCACCATGTAGATTCGGCTCTCCAGCTCCGGGTTGAAGAGAAAGCGGGTCGTCGTCGAGATCCGCCCCGTCTGGGCCGCCGCTCGCGCTCCCGCCTCCGCGCGGAAGAGACGCACCGCCTCCCGCGTCAAAACCGCTTCGGTGTAACCGGCGGCGCGGCCCGCCGTGCTGCTGTTCGTCCCGTCCACGACCACGCCTACCTGCGGCGACTCCCCCCGCAGCACGGCGCGGGTGAATCCGCGGGGCACATGCACCATGAGGTCCGTCTCGCTCCTCCGGAGCAGCTCCGCGGCGTCCGCCTCGCCCGCGGGCGCCGGCCCCGGAACGAAAGCGTCCGCCTGGTAGAGCGCCTCCGCGAGCCGCCGCGTGAGAGGGGTCCGGTCCTCGTCCAGCACGCTCACCCTCACGTTCTTGAGGTCGTTGTTGATGGCGTAGGCGAAGATCAGGAGCTGAAGCATCGGAACGGCCAGAACGAGACGGAGGAGCGCCTTGTCCCGCCGCAGCTGGATCAGCTCCTTGCGCACGATGCAGAGAAGAGGACCCATTCGCTTCACTCCAGGTCGCGGCGGAAACCGCGCACAGCCGCCGTGAGGAGAACGGCGCCCATTCCGAGGAGCACCGCCGTCTCCACCGGGAACCAGGCACGTCCCTTCAGCAGGATACCGCGAATCACCACCAGGTAGTGGGTGGCCGGCATGAGACGACAGAGCCACTGCAGCGGCTCGGGCATGCCGGCGACGGGGAAGAGAAAACCGGACAGGATCATGGTGGGGAGCATGGTCGCCATCAGGGCCGCCATCATCGCGACGCGGAGGGTCGACGAGCGCGCGGAGATGAGCAGCCCCATGGAGAGGGCGATGACGATGAAAAGGAGGCTGTACGCCGCCAAGACCCACCAGGAGCCGGCCATCGGCACGCCGAAGGCGATCCTCCCCGTCGCCAGCACCAGCGTGGCGTCGATCGCGCCGAGCCCCACGTAGGGAAGGACCTTGCCCAGAACCACCTGCGCGGGAGAGACCGGCGTCGTGAGGATCTGCTCCAGCGTGCCGTTCTCCTTCTCTCGGGTAAGGGCGATGCTGGTAAGGAGCGCGCAGATCATCATCAGAATGAGGGCGGTCAACCCCGGAACGACGAAATCGGCGCTGGTCAGTTCGGGGTTGAAGAATATTCGGGTCCGGACGGTGAAGGGGGCCGCCGTTCCCTCTCCTCGAAGCCGCGCGTTCTCGAGGGCGCTCACCGCGAGGAGGTAGTTCTCGGCGATCGCGGCGGTGGCGGCGTCCGAGCCGTCCACCAACACCTGCAGCGGGGAAACCTCTCCCCTCTCCAGGCGCTCCGCGAATCCCCGGGGGATCACCAGCGCCGCGAGAAAACGGCCGCGCCGGAATCCGGGCTCCACGGCGCCGCGGCCCGGAAGGATCTCGGCGATCACGTTGAATTTGCTCGACGCGAGGGCGAGGAGAAATTCGCGGCTGCTATCACTCCGGTCCTGGTCGAGGACGCCCACGGGCAGTTCGCGGAGCTCCATGTCGATGGCGGAGCCGTAAAGGAGGACCATCGCGAGAGGCATGAGAATCGCCACGGCGAGGCTGCGCCGGTCCCTGAGGATGTGAAGGACTTCCTTGCGCGCGATGGCGGCGATCTTTCTCATCGGTCCACCAGCCTAAGGAAAACGTCCTGCATGTCCTTTCCGCCCGTGGAACGCTTCAGCCCCGCCGGCGTGTCCAGCGCGACGATGCGCCCCTCGATCATGATCGAGACTCGACCGCAATACTCCGCTTCGTCCATGTAGTGCGTGGTGACGAAAACGGTGGTCCCCGCGGCGGCGCGGGCGTAGATCAGATCCCAGAAGGAGCGACGCGCCAGAGGATCCACGCCGCCGGTCGGCTCGTCGAGAAAGAGGACGCGCGGCTCGTGCAGGAGCGCGGAGCCGAGGGCGAGACGCTGTTTGTAGCCGAGGGGGAGGGCACCGGCGAGACGGTCTTCGCGGCCGGAAAGGCCGAGTTGCGGGAGAAGCGCGGCGGCGCGATCCCGGATCCGCCCCGGGGAAAGCCCGTAGACGCCGCCGAAGAAAGCCATGTTCTCGCGCACCGTCAGATCCTCGTAGAGGCTGAAACGCTGGCTCATGTAACCGATGCGCCGGCGAAGGGCGCTCGATTCCGGTCCCACCCGGCAGCCGGCCACCGTCGCCGAGCCGGCGGTCGGGCGAAGGAGACCGCAGAGCATCCGGATCGCCGTGGTTTTCCCGGCGCCGTTCGCGCCGAGAAAGCCGAAGATCTCGCCGGGCGCCACGTCCAGATCGATTCCATCGACGGCGGTAAAGGAACCGAAGCGCCGGGTGAGGCCGCGGGCGGAGACGGCCGCTTCGACCGTTCCGGCGATTCGCGGGGCCGGAGAGAGGTTCATGTTTCACCCTTTTCGCCGGAGCCCTCCTCGGCCCCCATCCGCTCCAAAAAAAGATCCTCCACACCGGGTCGCGCCGTTTCGATAGACACGCCGCAACCCTCCAGGAGTCGTGCCGTATCCGCCGCCTGCCCGTCGTCGTCGTAAACCAGATGGAGACGGTCGCCGAAGCGCCGCACCGCGACGCCGGGAAGCGCCGCGCTTTCGAGCCGAACGAGCGCTTCGGTCAATCCCGCGCCGGAGACCTCCAGGATGCGGCGGGGAAAGAGGGAGGCGAGCTGCGACGGCGCGCCGCGGGCGATCGCCGTTCCCCGGTGCATCAGGACCACCTCATCGCAAAGATCCGCCTCGTCCATGTAGGGCGTGCTGATCAGAAGGGCGAGTCCATCCTCGGCCAACTCCCGCAGGATTTGCCAGAACTCGCGGCGGCTGACCGGATCCACGCCGGTTGTCGGCTCGTCCAGGATCAGCACCCTCGGCGTGTGGATCAGCGTGGCGCAGAGCGCGAGTTTCTGCTTCATCCCTCCGGAGAGTTTTCCCGCGCGACGCTTCCGGAAGGGAGCGAGACGGCTGAATTCCATGAGCCGCGCCTCCCGGACGGCGCGTTCCTCCGCCGGTACGCCGAAGAGATCGGCGAAGAAACGGATGTTTTCGGCGACGGTGAGGTCCGGGTAGAGGCTGAACCGCTGCGGCATGTAGCCGATCCGCTCCTTCACCCAAACCGCCTCGGCCGTACAATCCCGGCCGAGGATTCGCGCGGTTCCGCCGTCCGCGCGGAGAAGACCGCATAGGATCCGCATGGCGGTGGTTTTCCCCGCCCCGTCGGGACCGATCAGGCCGCAGATCCGACCCGCCTCCACCGCGAGGGAGAGCCCGCGGAGCGCGGCGGCGGCGCCGTAGCTCTTCCGCAAATCCTCGACGAACAGGGCGGGCGTTTCGCCTGTCAAGGAATTCTCACCTCCGCCGCCATCCCCACGTGAAGACGCCCCTCCGGATTGGGAACCCGCAGTTTGACCGCGTAGACAAGCTGGGCGCGGGCGTTTCGGGTTTGGGCGTTCTTGGGCGTGAACTCCGCTTCGTCGCTGATCCAACTCACCCTTCCGACGAGCCGTTCGCCGGGGAGCGCGTCCGCCAGGACCGGGAGTTCGTCGCCCACGCGCACCCGATCCAGGTCGATCGCTTCCAGATAAATCCGTAGCTCCATCTCCGAGAGGTCGGCCACGCGGAGGGCGGTGCGGCCGGCGACGGCCACCTCCCCCGGCTCGAGGGCGCGCGCCAACACCGTGCCGGACACGGGAGAAACGATGACGCCGTCCCGGATCTGCCGGTCGAAAACGGCAAGCGCCGCGTCCAATCGTTTCCCTTCGGCGTCGATCGCCTCGACGCGCGCCCGCGCCGCCGCGAGACGGCTCCGCGCCATGTCCCGTTCGGCGGTAAGGTCATCCACCCGTTGGTCCGTGGCGGTTCCCGCGTCGCGCAGCTTTCCAGCCCTCTCCCGCGTGGTCTCCAGATGCGCCAGGCTCCTCTCCGCCTGGTCGATTTCGGCCGCCCCGGCGGCGCGCTGAGCCCGGAGGCCCGCGCGTCCCGCTTCGGCCTCGGTCCGGCGGAGCCCGATCAGATCCGTGTCTAAAAGGATCAACGTATCCCCCGCGGCGATCCGTTCCCCCTCTTCGGCGGCCACGAGAAGCGTTCGGCCGCTCTGGACGGGCGCCACGTCGACCGTTGCCGCCTCGAAGGTGCCGGCGGGGCGGGGCTTTTCGTCGCCCATGCATCCGGCCGCCACGACCAGCACGATCAGCGCCGCCGCGCCTCGGGGAAACGCACCGCTCCTCCCCGCTCCCTTTGTTCTTCTCATCCGTTTCATCTCCTCCGCGATCATTGGCCCAACGTCCAGAGAAGAGCCGTTTCCGCGAGCCGAATCCGGGCGTAGGCGAGGGCCAAACCGATTTCGGCCTCGGCGCGATCGTCCTCGGCGTCCAGGTACTCGCTCTCCGAAGCCTCGGCCTCCGCCCGGCGACGGCCGACGAGATCCACAATCGCCCGGCTCAGCTCCACCCGGCGTTCCGCCTCGGCCCACTCGAGCCGCGACGAGCGTAAAAGGGATTCGGCCGTCCCGTGGGCGGCGACGAAAACATCCTCCATCTCGCGCCGTTCCGCATCCGCCCGGCGGACGCCCGCCTCCGCCCGGCGTTTGGCGGCGGACCGCCCGCCGAAATCCCAGAGCGTCCAGTTCAGCGAGAGGGAGGCGGTGGCGTACTCCATCCAGTCGTTCTCGAAAACGTCCACGCCCGGCCGGCCGTAATGGGCGCGGAGATCACCCATCACTCGGGGAAGAAACCTCCCGCCCGCCGCCGCGGCCAGCGATTCCATCCGCTCCCGTCGTTTCTCCATCGCCGCCAGTTCGGGTCTCCCCGCGATCCGATCCGTCGAGAGATCGCGACCTTTCAAGATCGACTCCTCCAGATCCCCCTCGGGCGATGCGGGAAGACCGGGTTGCCCGATCAGGCGCCCCAGCTCGAATGCCGCCGAGTCCCTCGAGGCCTCGGCGCGCAACATCCGCCGGCGCGCGTCGCCGAGACGCGCCTCCGCGCGGAGCCTGTCCTCCGCGGTCGCCCCCCCCAGGCGTATCGCGGCGTCCAACTCCCTCACCCTTCTCTCCAGGCGATCGACGGCGAGCGCCGCCGCATCCGCGCCCGCCCGCCGTCCCATGGCGGTGAAGAACGCCGCGCGCACATCCCTCGTCAGATCGAGCAAAGCCGCTTCGCTCGTCTTCTCCGCCGCGCGCGCCTCCGCCTCCTCCGCCCGCGCGATCCGCCCCAGTTCCCCACCGGTGAAAATCGGAACGACGATCCCCAGATTCCAATCCGCCTGATGTTCGTCGCCGAAAGCGAGCGCGAAGGGAGGGAGACCGAAGCCGATGGAGATCTCCTTTTTCATCACTTCACTGGTGAATCGATAACTGCCGCCCAGGTCGGCCGAGGGGAATCTTCGCGACGACGCCTCGTCGGCCCGCGCCCGCGCCGCCTCCGCTCCGGCGGAGGCCGCCCGGAGGCGGGGAGCGTTTTCCCGGGCGAGCGACACACATCGCTCCAGCGTCAGAACGCCCCCCCTCTCCCCTTCCGATGACGGAGCGGCGCCGACCCACGAGGCGGACAGCGCGAACACGAGCGCGGCGATCCCGGACCGATACCGCATTTTCACTCCTCCCTTCCGGCCCCGCCCCGGAGGCCCTTCCCGATCAGGAAGCCGAGATCGACGCCGTAACCGCGCCAGTCGGCGTCGTCCTCCATGTGAAAGCCGATGAGTGTCCGCGCCACCGGTTCCAACAGGACCAGCCCGTACACCGAAGAGAGCAAAAAAAGCAGAACCGAACGGGGTTCCACGCCGGGGAGACTCCCCTCCTCCCGCTCGCTCTCGATCCGCTCGAGAAGGATGCGGCTCGATCCGAGCAGGCCGTGCCGCCCCAATTCATGGATCGCCCGGGAGAGACGGTCCGGGTGGGTGGCGAGAACCCGCCGCACGAGCCGCAGGCGAATTCGATCCGAGCGGAGCGCGTCGAGAAGGCGGAGGGGGAAGCTCACGAGCAGATCCGATCCCGCCGGGGCGGCGTCCAAGCCGCGGACCACGTCCCGCAAGATGCAGAGGATCTCCCGGCGAACCAAGGCGCCGATCATCTTCTCTTTGGAACCGAAATAATAGTGAATCATCGCCTGGTTGACGCCGGCCCCCTCCGCGACCGCCCGCATGGAGATTCCCTCCAAGCCCGACTCGGCGGCGAGATCCCTCGCCGCGGCGAGGATTCTGCCGGCCGGCGACTCGGGGGCGGGGGGCGCCAACTCCTCCGGGAGTTCCTCCAGAAGTCCGCGGAGTCTTTCCGGAGTCCCGGCCCCCTCCCCTCTTTCTTCCATCCGTACACCTCCGATCCAGCCACGACCGTTTCCCACTTTGTCTTTTATTATAATCAAACGATCGATTAAGTCAATCAATTAATCAAAATAGCTGCACACACGCTAACCGACTATTTTATAAGCTCATACAAACCGTTTGCTGCAAGGAGTCCTTTGGTTCCCTATTGGATGCATGCATCATCGGGGGGTGTTCGTGATGGGATCAATGGGAATCGCCCGGATCGACCGTGGCATTCAAGAGGAACTGCACGGACCCGGTTTTCGGCCCCGGCTCGCCCCCGCCGGGATCGGATGGGAAGTTCGTAGGGTAATTTCGGGAGTGCGGCGCGTTCTCTTACCGAGCGCGCGGCCTATTTTCGGGGTCGAAAGAACGAGAGAGAGAGGGGACACGA
Organism: Candidatus Eisenbacteria bacterium; assembly: GCA_016930695.1. NCBI lineage: Bacteria > Candidatus Eiseniibacteriota > Candidatus Eiseniibacteriota bacterium. The sequence goes on along the minus strand of JAFGGD010000034.1, from coordinate 12,061 downwards.
CGCCGAAGGCGGGGCGATGGCCGGCAGGTGGGGGGTCGGGGGAAACGCGTTTCGATTAAACCGTTTCGAGAGCGACTACCCGGAAGCGTTCGAACTCCGCGATCATCCCCGGAAAAAGGTCCCTCATCGACGCCAGGTCCCCCGCTCTTCCCGACTTCTCGATGGTGAAGGCGACCTCGCGGAGTGCCTCCCCCCCCACGTTGGCCGCCGCTCCCTTGATGCTGTGAGCCTGCCGCTCCGCGCTGTTCACGTCCCCTTCGGCCAGATGTTCCTCCATCTTTTTCAGCCGTTCCGGAACGTCCTTGAGAAAACTCTCTACGATCACTTTGGCGAGGTTCGGGTCGTCCATCACGCGCTCGAGAAAAGCCTCCCGGTCGAAGACGGGGTGCGCCGGCCCTTTCTCGGGATGGCTCGGCTCACCGGACCGATCGTCCGTGACGCAAGGAGGAACGCATTCCCCGGCGCCGTCCACCCGCGAGACCCCGTTCTCTTCTTCCGCCTCGATCCTTCCCGACTCCACCCGCCCCCAACGGATCAACACGTCCATGAGAACCTCCGGGCGAATCGGTTTGGTCATGTAGTCGTTCATGCCGGCGGAGAGACATTTTTCCCGGTCCCCCTTCATGGCGTGCGCGGTCATGGCGATCACCGGAATCTCGTGGTCGCGTACGGAGGAGAGGGGGTTTCTTATTTCGGCGGTCGCCTCCCATCCATCCATTTCCGGCATCTGCACGTCCATAAGCACGAGATCATATTGCTGCTTCTCCAAAGCCCGGATCGCCTCCCGGCCGTTGTTCGCCAGATCCGCCCCGTATCCCAGTTTCCCCAGGATGCCGATCGCCACCTGTTGGTTGATCGGGTTGTCCTCGACGAGAAGAATGCGAGTTGCGGCGGCGGTCTTCTTCCCGCCCGACCAGGACGGGTGGGACGACTCCATCCGCACGCCTCTCCCCGCCACGCGCGAACCCAACAGCATTTCCACGCAGGCGAAGAGCTCGAATCTTCGCACCGGTTTCACCAGGCAGGCGTTCCAACCGACGCCCTCTATCCCTCTCTCATCCATGTTCCGGGACATAGGCCGCATCAGCGCCATCGCGACTTCCGACAGGCGGTGGTCGGCGCGGACCGCTCGCCCGAATGCATCGCCATCCAGGTCGTGCATCGACTCTTGCGCGATCACCGCGCGGTAGGGATCGCCCTCCGCCGCAGCGTCGGAAAGGAGCTTCAGCGCTCCGGCGCCGTCCGCCGCGCCCTCCGCGCGCATCCCCCACGCCCGGAGCCACGCGACGAGCACCTCCCGGTTGGTTGCATGGTTTTCCGTCACCAGGATCCTCGTCCCCTTCGAACCGGCCGGCGCCGGCAAGGGCGCCCGCTTTTCCTGCTTGGGGAATCGAATGGAGAAACCGAACTCCGTCCCCATCCCCTCCTCGCTCTCGCAATCGATGGAGCCTCCCATGATCTCGATCAGGTTCTTGGAGATGGCGAGTCCGAGGCCGGTGCCGCCGTACTTTCTCGTGTTCGACGGATCGATCTGTTGAAAACTTTGGAAAAGATGCTTCTGCTTTTCCTTCGGGATACCGATACCGGTATCGCGCACGGTGAACCGGAGAACCGCTTCCCTTTCCGTCTCCTCCTCCAACCGCGTTCGGACGGCGACTTCCCCCTCCCCGGTGAATTTCACGGCATTGCCCGCCAGGTTCAGGAGCACCTGCCGGAGCCGCCCGGGATCGCCGCGTAGGGCTCCGGGGACTTCGGGATCGGCGAAACAGACGAATTCGAGGCCCTTCTCCGCGGCCTTCACGGCGATCAGCCCGAGGAAATCGTCCAGAAGGGCGTGCAGATCGAAGTCCACGGTCTCGATTTCCATCTTGCCCGCCTCGATTTTGGAGAAATCGAGGATGTCATTGATCAGCGTCAAAAGTGCTTCACCGCTCGCTTGCACCGTCTCCGCGTAACGACGCTGCTCCTCGCTCAGATCGGTATGAAGAAGGAGGGTGACCATCCCGATCACGCCGTTCATGGGCGTGCGGATCTCGTGGCTCATTCGAGCGAGAAACTCGCTTTTCGCGGCGCTCGCCATCCCGGCTTGCGCCGCCATATCGTTCGCGCGGGCGGTCTGCAGCTCCAGGTGATCGTTCAGTCTCTTCATCTCGTCCAGAACATCTCGTTGTTTCGCCTCCGCCCTCTTCCGCTCCGTGATGTCACGCGCGATCCCCTGAACGATTCCTCTCTCCCTGTCCGTCACGCGAGCGCTGATCTCCACGTCGATGACATCGCCGTCCTTGGCGAGGAAACGGGACTCGAAGGTGATGCCCCCTTTTTTCTTCGTAACATCGAGGGCTTTCTTCGACGATTCCCGCTCCGATGCGGAGTGTAGGCGGGCGAGAGGGGTGCGCAGCAATTCCTCTCGATCGTACCCCAGAAGCTCGACGGCCCGTTCATTGGCATCTAAGATGTTTCCCTGGAGGTCGTGAAGAAACACGGCGTCGTTCGACTGTTCGAAGAGGGAACGGAATTTTTCCCTGCTCCTGAGAAGCTCCTCTTCCGCTTCCTTTCTCTCCGTGACATCCACGTGAACGCCCACCACTCTTCGCGGCTTGGTGTCGTGATCCCAGCCGAATCCCTTCCCCCGTCCCGAGATCCAGCGCCAACCCCCATCCTTGGTGCGGAGTCGGAATTCCGCCTGGAAGGGTTTCCCCTCTTCGACATTCCGAACGACGAGGGGAACCGCCCACTCCCTGTCCTCCGGATGGAGAAGATCGATCCAGGTCTGAAACCGCATGGGCAGTTCGCCCGGCTCATAACCGAGCATGGTGTAGTAGCGTGGGCTGAAATAGGCATTGCCGGATTCGATGTCGCAATCCCAGAACCCGTGTTCGGCGGCGTCCATGGCGAGTTCCAGCCTCTCCCGCATGAGCCGCAGTTCCTCACGGGCGAGATTGCGCGCCGCGAGGATCTCATTGATCCGCCGGGTCATCTTCCGGATTTCCGCGTGGTGGAAGGCGGTTTCGTCCATGGTGCGGTCTTCCCGGGCCGCGTCGCCGAAACCTCTCTCGAAGGCCTCGATCTGGTCCCCCAGCCGCCGGCTGAATCGGCGCCCCAGCGCGAGGCTGAGCAGACCCAGCGCAAGCATGGCGCCGATCATCGACAGCAGGCGGGTCACGAACCCGGCGAGCATCTTCCGTCTCTCCGCCTCAACGACCTCGTCGAGATCGCTGATGGGGAAGTCGGTTCCTACGATCCAGCCCCAATCGTCGATGCCGCGGACATAGGCGAGCATCTCCCGGCGCGCGCCGGAGGGATCCTTCTCCCCGTCGACATAGGAAACGAACCCCCCGCCCGGTCTTTTCGCGGCGGCGAGCATCTCCTTCGTAACCGGGACTCCATTCGCGTCGATCCGGTTGACGAAGTTTCGGCCGACCGATTCCGGCCGCTCCCGATCCGCCAACAGAGTCCCTTCGGTGTTCTGGACGAAAAGAGCGCCCGCGCCCTCGCCGAAGGAAATCGACTCCAGGTGACGGAGCACCATGCGCTCCGCTCCCTCCCGCAGGTCCATCAGATAGGATCCCGCGCCGATGATCCATCCCGAGGAAGGAAGGGCACGGACATAGGAGAGTTTGGGCACGGGGGAGAGGGACTCCTCTCCACGGGGCCAATCGTAGGTGATGAACCCGCCGCTTTCCTGGGACGCGATCGAGAACATCTCCCGGACGATCCTGCCCAGTGACGGGTCGGCCCAATCCGACTCACTCTTTCCCACCCATTCCGGCCTCACGGGATGAACACGGAAAACCCCCGTCTCGTCGAGAGCGAAGTAATAGCCCGCGCCTCCGTCCCAACGGAAAGAGGAGAGAACGTCGGCCACGAGGTTCTCCGTCTCCGCGGCGGACCGCCCCGCATTTTTCTCGCTCAGGTCCCGGGCGAGAGATTCGGCGAAATCCACCCTTTCCCGGATCCGCTCTCTCTGCCGGTTTTGCTCCGTCTCCCGCAAAAAGGCGATCTCGTCCACAGCCCGGTCCACCTCGTGGGCGACCCGCGTCTTTTGCTTCTCCAAAAGGTCCCCGCGAAGTTTCCACGTGTCCTGCCGGAAGCGGATGTAGTCCTGCGCCGCCCAGAGGAGGGAAGCCAGCAGGATGGCGACGAGGGGGATGGCGATGATCAAGCGGTTGATGTCGGCGCTGAACCGAGGCGCCTGCCCGCGCCTTCGAGCGAGGGCGCCGACGATCTGAAACGCCACGAAGAGGAGGAAAACGACACAGGCGAGGGCGAGGCAGACGAACAGGTAGACCAGGTACTCTCGAATCGAGTCGTCCGGAGCGTTGAGCAGGGTCGCGCCGGAGGGGAGGTCCTGCCTGCTCAGGCCGCGCCGCACCAACGCCTCATAGTCGAAAATATCCCGGTTGGGGCTCGCGCCGACCACGGAAATTCGGGAGGCGGGGATTCCGCGCAGGATGGTTTGAGCGAGGCCCGCGGCGGCGGTCCCCTGATCCCGGGCGTTGATCAGCCGCCCTCCCACCACGCCGGTCCCCATATAGAAGTCCCAGAGACCGAAGACGGGAACGGGGGAGTGGGAATCGACCAAGCGGCCGGCCGCCTCGTTGCTGTAGTAACGTCCCGCGCCATCCCGATTGTAGAGAACGAGAAGGACGGCGTCCCCCGGCCCCAATGTCTCCAGCCGGCCGATCAGTTCCTCCGTCTCCAATCCGTCCCACCAGAGAAGCTCCAGACGGTCCTCCAGAGGGCGCATCGCGATGCGGGCCTCCTCACGCACGTTGATCGCCGTCGTGGTGATACCGCTGACGATCGCGAGACGTTTCAGCCCCGGCAATAAACGGAGCGCGTGATGACCCGTGCTCAGGGGATCGCTGATCTCCACCACGCCGGTGACATCCGGTCCCAATCCCTCCAGCATTTCCGGCGTGAAGTTGTTGATCCCGCAGAAAATGATGGGCGTGTCGGGAAAGAGCCCGGCGCGCCGATCCCGGAGAAAGGTCAAGGCGTTGTTGTCCGCGACGAGGATCACATCCACCGGTTTGTCGGCGTACTTGTTCAGCAGGAATTCGTAGAAAGGCCCGCTCACCTCTTCCAGCGGGTAGCGTTTGCTGTCCAGATACTCCACGTGAAGATTGACGTTCTCGGAGGCGAATTCTTCCTGAATCGCTTCGGTGATGCCGTCCGCCCAGGAGAGTCCGTGGTGATAAGAACTGATGAGGAGAACGCGGCGCGGCTCATCGCCGGCGGCGCCGTGATCCGCCGGCGTTCCCCCCGTGAGGAAGAAAAGAAAACCGGCGAGAAGCGACAACCGGCGCGTTCCCGACCGGAAGAAAATTCCCGTACGGATCATCAGCCACATGCCCCGCAAGAGGTGCGAACCGTCGCGGCGGGCGCATCTCCACCCCGCGCCGGGATTCGGCCGGTCGAGGCGAATCGCCGCACCGAACCGACTCGGTCCCGGGCGAAGCGCAACCCCCCCGATTGCGGCTTACCTTCTTCTTATCGCGCATTTTCCGGAATGATTGAATCAGTGGAAAACAGGGGGAGAAAACGGGGAGAAAACGGGGAGAAAACCGGACGGCAGGCGGAAAGCAGGAGCGGGGACCAAGGCCATAACTATTATTGTTTCTTCATATTAGGATGGTTTTACGGAACCACCCGATTCGTCGCGTCGCTCTTTTCCTTTCGGAGAGGTCTCCCCCTTCCCCCTCCCCTTCGACGCCCGCTCGCGGTTCGCCCGCCACTCCTCGAGCCTCTTCCGGATCTCCCGCTCCACCCCCTCCCCCTTCGGCTCGTAATAACGGCGCCCCCGGAGATTTTGGGGGAGGTGCTCCTGCGCCATCCCTCCCTCCGGATCATTCGGGTCGTAGACGTACCCCTTCCCGTAATCGAGTTCCTTCATGAGGCGGGTCGGCGCGTTGCGGAGATGCTTGGGAACGGGGAGGGAAGGCCTCTCGCGGATGTCCCCTTGCACCTTTTTATACGCGGCGTAAAGGGCGTTCGATTTGGGGGTGACGGCGAGGTAGATCACCGCCTCGGCGACGGCGAGGTCCCCTTCGGGAGATCCGAGGCGACGGTAGGTGTCGTCGGCGTTCAACGCCACGGCGAGCGCCCGTGGATCGGCGAGCCCCACGTCCTCGACGGCGAAACGAATCAGGCGCCGGAGGAGGTAGCGGGGGTCCTCGCCCGACTCGATCATGCGGACCGCATAGTAAAGCGCCGCGTCCGGGTTGCTGCCGCGTAGACTTTTATGGAGCGCGCTGATCAGGTTGTAGTGCTCTTCCCCGCTTTTGTCGTAAAGGAGCGCCTTCTTCTGCGCCGCCGCGTCGATCGTCTCCCCCGTCACCCGGCATGCGCCCCCCTCCCCGGCGGCCGCCATCCGCACCGCCAGCTCCAACAGAGAGAGGGCGCGGCGCGCGTCCCCCTCGCTGAAGGAAACGATCCTCAGCTTCTCCTCCGGTCCGATTTCGACGCGAACGCCGAGGCCGCGTTCCGGGTCCTCCAGCGCGCGGTCCAGGATGGAGACCACATCCTCCTCGCGTAACGGTTCGAGGGTGAAGACCCTGGTCCGGCTGAGAAGCGCCGCGTTCACCTCGAAGGAAGGATTCTCGGTGGTCGCGCCCACAAGAGTGATGGTCCCGTCCTCCATGTGGGGGAGGAAGGCGTCCTGTTGCGCCTTGTTGAAGCGGTGGATCTCGTCGACGAAAAGGATGGTCCGCTTTCCACGGAGGTCCCTCTCCCTTCGGGCCCGGACGACGGCCTCGCGTATCTCCTTTACACCGGAGAGAACGGCGCTGAACTCGAGAAAGACGGCGCCGGCGTAACGCGCCATGAGCCGCGCGAGGGTGGTCTTCCCCGTCCCCGGCGGCCCCCAGAAGATGACGGAAAGGAGTTCGCCCCCCCGGATCATCCTCTCCAGGACCGCCCCTTCGCCGAGCAGATGCCCCTGGCCGACGAACTCCTCCAGCGTACGCGGCCGGAGACGGTCCGCCAGCGGGCTTCGCGGCTCTTTCGACTCCCCTTCTCCCTGGCCGACGCCGAAGAGGTCCGGGGTCTCCTCACTCGCGCACATACACCGTCTCCCCCGCCGCGAACACGCGGGCCAGCCTTTCCCGGCGCAGCGGCTCCCCCTCCGCCGGCGGACCGTCGAACAGAATCAGATCCGCGCGGCGACCGGGGGCGATCGACCCGCCCGCGCCTCCGCCGGGAACGAAGCGCTCCGCCCTCCCGGAGTAGGCGTGGAAGGCTTCCTCCGGCGAGATCCTCTCCGCCGGGACGGGATGGCGGACGGCTCCCTCCATCCCGGTGAAAGGATCGAAAGGCATGCCGTCGGACCCAAAGGCGACCGGAATCCCCGCGCGGATCCACTCGCCGATCCGGTTCCAACCGCGGGCTCTCTCCCGCCCGACACGCGTCTCGTAGAGCCCCCCGGGGCCGCCCCACCGGAGCGGGAAGTTGGGCTGCATGGAAAGGAGGAGCCCCTGGCGGCGGACACGGCCGGCCTGGGCGGGCGTGAGCATCTCCGCGTGCTCGATCCTGTGGGGAACGGGGGGCGGGCCCTCCCGCCGGATCGCCTCGTGGGCGGCGAGAGCCTCCTCGATCGCCCGATCTCCGATGGCGTGAAGCGCCACCGGCAGCTCGAGTTCCTCCGCCTTACGGATCAACTTTTCGACGGCATCGCGTTCCAGAAGAAGCGTCCCGTCGCCGCCGGTCGGATAGGGCTCCGTCACCGCCGCCGTGCATCCCCCGATCGATCCGTCCAAGAACGCCTTCACGCCGGCGACACGGAAGAGATCCCCTTCCCGGTTTTCCGCCGCCAGCTCCGCCGTCTCCTCCGGCGCCGAGGCCGCGTAAAAGAAGACGCGCGTCCGGAGGCGTCCCTCACTCTCCAGGGCGCGCCAGACCCGCGCGAACCGGGGGGAATCGATCTCGTGGACCGTGGTGACTCCGAACGAAAGCGCCCTCTCCTGGGCGCGCAGCACCGCCCGGCGATCCTCTTCCTCCGATGGCCGGAAAGGGCCGTCCTCCAGATGAAGAACCGACTCCTCCTCGCATCTCCCACTCTCCGGGTCCACGTCCGGGCGGCGGGCGCCGATCCGCTCCAACGCGGGACCGTTCGCGACGGCGATGTGCATGCAGACACGGCGAACCAGGAGCGGACGGCGCGGTTCGAGGCGGTCCAGCTCCCGGCGCGTCGGCAGGCGGCGCTCCGGCCAGAGCGACTCGTCGGCCCCTTCGAAGAAAAGGACCGGCTCGGCGCTCTCCCGAACGGTCCGCTCGATCCTCTCCAGCGCCCCGGCGAGGGAGAGCGCCTCTCCCAGATCGGTACGGTGCAAAAGGCGGCCGAGGTGAAGAAGGTGGACGTGCGCGTCGGTGAATCCGGGAAGCAGGAGCCCCCCCCGCAGATCGATTCTCTCCGCCCGGGCGGGGGCGAGGTCCAGGATTTCTCCATCACCGCCGACCGCTTCGATGATCCCCGCGCGCGCCAGCAGGGCGGTTTCCCCCACCGCCCCCCATCCGATCCTGCCGTTGAAAAGGACCAGCACGCCGGCGCTCCTCCCTCGAAGGTGGTCGTTCCAAGATACCACGGGCGGCGGAACGGATCGAGTGGGCTCGGCCGATCCCCGATCCGGTCCGTCGCCCTCGCGAAGAGGAGGGCGCTCCTTCGCCGCTCGCCGCCCTTAAAAAAACGGCTTCGGTGGGGATCCCCGCCGAAGCCGCAGCGTATTTTCCGCGCGCAATCCCGTCTACAGAAGCGCGGTGACCATCGATTCGAACTCGCTCTTCTCGCGCGAGCCGACCACGATTTTCTGGATCCGCCCCTTTCGATCGATGATGAACGTGGTGGGGATCGACCCGAGCGGCTGAATCGCGTGGAAGGCGCGCACGATCCCATCGTTCGCCATCGCCACGGGATAACCGGGCACGGCGGGATTGTTCGGGCCGGAAGCGAGATAGGAATTCACCGCATCCAAGCCGCCCTGATCGACGCTGACGCCGAGAAACTCCAACCCGTCGCCTTGGTACTCTTTGTAGAGTTCGTTGAAGGCGGGGATCTCCATCTTGCAGGGCGGGCACCAGGTGGCCCAGAAGTTGAGCACCAGGACTTTTCCTCTGTAGTCCGTGAGATGGATCACCCGGTTGTCGTCGACGGCGTTCACCGCGAACTCCGGCGCCGCCGGCGCCGACGGGTTCCCCTTCTCCTCCTGCTTGGAACAGGCCGGAGCGAGGAAGAGGAGAGTGATCAGAGCCGGGGCCAGGACATGTTTGATCAAGACAGGACTCCTTTCCGTGATTCTCTGGAATACGAACCGATTGTACGGAGGGACCGGGCTTCCCGTCAAATCCCGTAGCCGTCTGGGTGGTCTCTGTGCCAATTCCAGGCCGAGGAAACGACATCCTCGAGATCGGGATAGCGGGGCGCCCAACCGAGCAGGCGGCGGACCATGTCGTTCCCCGCGACGAGACGGGCCGGGTCGCCGGGGCGCCGCTGGTCGACAACCGCCGGAATGGGATGGCCCGAGACCCCGCGGGCGCACTCGATCACCTCGCGCACCGAATAGCCGCGGCCGGTCCCGACGTTCACCGCCAGGCTCCCGCCGCCGCCGGCCAGGTGTCGCAGGGCGAGGATGTGCGCCTGCGCCAGGTCCACGACATGAATATAATCACGGATGCAGGTTCCGTCCGGTGTTTCGTAATCATCGCCGAATACGCGGATCTCCGGCCTTTTGCCGAGGGCGACCTGGAGAACCAGGGGGATAAGGTGCGTCTCCGGATCGTGATCCTCCCCCAGTTCCCCTTCCGGATCCGCGCCGGCGGCGTTGAAGTAGCGGAGCGCGGCGTACCGGAGTCCATAGGCCCGATCCGCGGAGCGGAGCATTCGTTCCACCGCCAGTTTCGTTTCCCCGTAGACGTTGACCGGATTCTGGGGATGGTCCTCGGTGAGAGGGATTCTCTCCGGCTCCCCGTAGGTGGCGCAGGTGGAGGAGAAGACGAAGGCGCGGACCCCCGCGGCGACGGTCGCCTCCAGGAGGTTCAGCGCGTTCGCCGTGTTGTTTCGCCAGTACTTGAGAGGATCCTCCATCGACTCGCCCACGTAGCAGTGAGCGGCGAAGTGGACGACCGCCTCGAAACGCTCGGCCTCGAAGAGCGCGGCGAGGCGTTCCCGATCCGCGAGGCTGAAGACATGCAGGGGCGCGCCCCGGACCGCCGGGCGGTGGCCCTCGGAGAGATCGTCCAGAACGACCGGCTTGTGGCCGGCCCGGACCAGTTCCTTTACGGTATGACTACCGATGTATCCGGCCCCGCCGGTCACCAGAATCTTCACCGGCCGTCCTCCTCCCCCCGGACCGGAACGGCGGCGGGATCCGGAACGAAGGGGCGGTCCTCCTCCCGGTCGCGCGATCCGCTCTCCCCGGCGGGGTCATGCCGCGCGGCCGTGCCGGCGGCGACGCCCCGGACGAAGGAATCCAGGTCGCTCCGGAGAACGCGCCACCCTCCCCCCACCTTCACGCAGGGGATCGAGCCGGAGCGGAAGAGCTCCCGCAGGGTTCGAACGGAAACGCGTAGATAGGCGGCCCCTTCACGCGCCGTGAGGGGCGCGTCCCCCGTCGCGGGGAGGGAGTGGGCGGGCGGGGACGCCGGGAGAGGCGCCGCCACCGGCCGCTCCGGCTTTTCGGAACCGCGGAATCGGTCCAGTCCGCGGTTCATGTCCCGAATCACCTCCCCGATCACGCGTTCGTCGATCCGGCTCACCCCCATCCCGAAGCCGAGCAGGAGGCTGTTGGAGCAGATCACGTTGATGAGCCGCGGGATTCCCCCCGCCTCTTTCTGCACCAGACGAACCGCCTGATCGGTGAACAGACCGCGGTCCGGCGAGCCGGCCACGCCGAGCCTGTGCCGGATGTAATTCTCGGTTCTGTCCGCCGTCATCGGCGGGATGTCGAAGCGAACCGCCACGCGTTGCTTCAGCTGCCGGAGATCCTCCCTCTCCAGCTTGCCGACCAGCTCCGGCTGCCCCACCAGCACGGTTTGGACGAGCTTCGACTTCCGCGCCTCCAGGTTGGAGAGCATCCGGATCTTCTCGAGAAGCTCCACGCTCAGATTCTGCGCTTCGTCCAGGATCAGCACGCACCGAACCCCTTCGTGGTACTTGCGAAGCAGGAAGCGATTCAGCTCGATCAGGAGAATCGCCTCCGAGTCCTCGCCCCGGAAACCGGTTTCGAAATCCTCGTGGATCATCTTCAGAAGCTCGACGAAGTTCATGGCGGTGGAGAAGATGAAAGCGGTGAGGAGGTCCTCCCGGTGCTGATCGAGGAAAGAGTGGATCAGGGTGGTCTTGCCGGTTCCCACTTCACCGGTGAGGAGAACGTATCCCCTACCGCTGGTCACCCCGTATTCGAGGTGCGCCATCGCCTCGCGGTACACCTCGTCCAGATAGAGGAACTGCGGGTCCGGCGTGAGTTGAAACGGATCCTCGGAGAACCCGTAGTACTGGCAGTACATCCTTGCCCCTTTTCGATCGATCCTTCCAAACGGATCATCGGCCGGGCACCGGTCTCCCTGAACCGAGCCCGCTTCACGGACGGCTTATCAGTCTGCGGGTGACCGCCCCACCTGTCAAGCGCCCCCGGGCGCGTGAAGCGACGAAGGAGGGATCCGTACCGTTTGGAATCGTTATCGGTATCGAATTATCCCCTTCCCCCGCCGGCTCTCCCTTCGGGGCACGGTGTGGGGAGAGGGACGGACGGGTAATCCCTCTCGGAGTCCGGGGCGTGCCGCCCCCTGGGTGGGTTCATGATTGCCACGGAGTTTCCACAAGGGTGCGACCTCGCGCGGCCATTTCTCACGCACCTCGAGAGGTGGGGGTCCCGCCCGCCCCTCCTCCTCGAAGGATCACGCCGTCCGTCCGAGGAGGAGGCGGAGAGGATGGCGGGAGAGGGTTAGCGCTCTTCGGTCCCGGATTCTCTTTTCATGAGCGTAGCGAGTGAAAAGGTATCCGGCACCGAAGAATTCGATAGGCCGCGGGGAGGGATGGTTTCGTCACGAGGGTTCGGGGCACGAGGCG